>JBAUOO010000064.1:0-11337 GCA_049579785.1 Steroidobacteraceae bacterium | reverse complement strand
GCGTTTGCGCCGGCGCAGCCTGCTGCTGCCGCGGCTGGGGATAGCCGGCCATGTTGCCGGCGCTCTCGCTCTGCGGCGGGGCCAACATGACGCAACCCGCCAACACTCCACCCAACACGACCGCCCCGATCATCATCTTCATTTTTTCCAACCTCAATGCAACAGCCGGTGCAGGAGCTGCCCCGCCCGGTCAAGCAGCGTGGCCGCGGTCGTCTCCCGGGCACATCCGGGCATCGCCGCCACTTGCGTTCCCACCGGCAGCGCCACCTGCACGGGCAACGCCCCCGGGCACCCCGGCGGCGCCGCCAGTCCGGTGAGGTAATCGATCCAGGTCTCGCTCACCCCCTCGGGCGGCGGCATGTCGAGCGACCGCGCGCCGAGCGCCGCCATCAGATGCGCCCACACCGGCAGCGCGCCCTCGGAGCCGGTCAACCCTGTCGGCTGATAATGATCGTAGCCCACCCACACCACCGCGAGCTCGCTCCCCGAGAACCCCGCGAACCAACTGTCGCGGTCCTGCGAGGAGGTCCCCGACTTGCCCGCGGTGACCAGCCCCGGCGGCAGGATGCGCAGCGCCGGCAGCCCCGTGCCATGCGTCATCACCTGCTCCATCATGCTCGTCACTTCATAAACGTCCGCTGAAGGAGCGACCTGAGTCACCTGTACCGGAAAGGCCTGGAGGGGCAGGCCGGGTCGGACCCCCGCCGTGCCGTCGGCGCTCACCACCGCCTGCACGGCCCGCAGCGGCGTGCGAAATCCCCCGTCCGCGAGCCCGTTGTAGAGCTGCGCCACCTCGAGCGGCGAGATGTCGATCGCGCCGAGCAGCATCGCCGGCACCAGATCGGGCGCCTGCTCGAGCCCGAAGCGCTGCAGCGTGTTGGACACCTTGGCGAGGCCGACATCCATGCCGACGCCGACCGTCGCGTCATTGAGCGAGTCCCCGAGGGCGCGCACGACCGGCACCGGCCCGTAGTTGCGGCGCGTGAAATTCTCCGGCCGCCAGTACCGCCCGTTGGCGAGCTTGATGCTGACGGGCTGGTCCTGGACGATGGTGGCCGCGTTGTAGCGTCCGGTCCCGAGCGCCGTGAGATAGATGAAGGGCTTTATCAGCGAGCCGATGGAGCGGTGTGCATCGAGCGCACGGTTGAACCCGTCGAAGTCGACATCACGCCCGCCCACGATCGCAAGCACATCGCCGCTTTGCGGTGAGGTCACCACGACCGCTCCTTCCAGCTTCGCATCGCGGCGGTGATGCCGCTTATCGAGCGAGCGCAGCTGCGCATCGAGCGCGCGCTCCGCGAGCTCCTGCACGCGCGGCTCGAGACTCGTGTAGATCGCCAAGCCCGCCTCGGTCAGCTCCTTCTCGGGGTAGTCCCGCCGCAGCGTGCGGCGCACCAGATCCAGATACGCCGGATAGTAGGCGCCCGAAGCGCCGCTCGTGACGCCGAGCGGCTGCCGCTCGGCCAGCCGCGCCTGCTGCGGATCGACGACGCCCTGGGCGGCGAGAATGCTCAGCACCAGATCGCGCCGCGCCAACGTCCGCTGCGGATGACGGCGCGGATCGTAATAGGTGGGTCCGCGCACGACCGCGACCAGAGTGGCGATCTGCGGCAGATCGAGCTCCGAGAGCGGCTTGCCGAAATAGAACTCGCTCGCGAGTCCGAAACCGTGGATCGAGCGGTTGCCGTCCTGACCGAGGAAGATCTCATTGATGTAGGCATTCATGAGATCCGCCTTGCTGAAGTGCGAGGCCAGCGCGACCGCCATGATGGCCTCGCGCACCTTGCGTCCCAAGGTCTGCCGGTTGGAAAGGAAGTAGCTCTTGACGAGCTGCTGTGTCAGCGTGCTGCCCCCTTCCTCGATGTGATGCGAGCGCAGGTCGACCCAGAGCGCCCGCAGGATCGCCGTCGGATCCACCCCCCGGTTGGTATCGAAAGTGCGATCCTCGACGGCCTTCAGGGCCGCCGGCAGCAGCGGTGGCACTTGCTGCGGAGTCACCACGATCCGATCGACACCATCGCTCGGGAAGAGGCTGCCGATGAGGAGTGGATCGAGCCGGATGACCGGCACTTCCCGTCCGGCGCCATCACGCAGATCCTCGATGCCGGTCGGCCCGAAAAGAACCGACAGCAGGGTCGCCGGCCGGCTGCCATCGGCGAACTGCGCGGCGCGCAGCACGAGGTCGATGCGCTCGCCGCTCACGCGGTAGTCGCCGGGCTGCTGCGGGTCCGCAACCGGGTGGTAGGAGAGGCGTTGCAACTCGTGCGCGAGCTGCTGCGGGGACAGCTCGAGGCCCGCGTAGAGCTCGAGGGGCGCGGCATAGACGCGGGCGGGCAGCGTCCAGCGCAGTCCCTCGAACCGGTGCGTGACCATGCGGTCGAGATAGTAGATGTAGCCCGCGCACCCCAGTGCCCCTACGAGCAGTACGCCGGCGAGAAGTCCCCGCAGCCTCGAGCGGGCGAGTCGCCAAGCGACGAGCGATCGCGCAGGACGCGCGGGCTGGGTGCCCTGCCGCGAGGGACGGCCAGTGGCGCGGCCCCCGCGCCCGGAATCTCGCTGCGCCCGGCGCTTCAGAGAACCAGCTCCTCTGCCGGCGCGCGCAGATTGTAGGACGAGCTCATGCAGTGGCCGTAGGCGCCGGTATTGGCGATCAGGATGACCTCCCCCTCGCGCGTCGGCGGCAGGAGCCGGTCGTGCCCGAGGACATCGGCGCTCTCGCAGATCGGGCCCACGACGTTCACGAGCTCGGTAGCCGGCTCCATCAGGCGAGTGAGATTGGCGATCTCATGATATGCACCATAGAGTGCCGGTCGGATCAGGGAGTTCATGCCGGTGGCGATACCGACGTAGCGCACATCCCCCTTGCTCTTGAGCTGCGTCACCCGCGCGAGCAGCACGCCGGCGGCGGCGACCAGATACCGACCGGGCTCCAGCCAGAACTCGAGCTGCGGATGCTCGGCGCGCAGCGCCGCGAGCAGCGTGTCGAGCTTGGCGAGATCCAATCCCGGCTGATCACTGCGCTCCGGCACGCCGAGGCCACCGCCGATGTCGATCGCGCGCACGGCATCGAAACACTGCGCGAGGCCGACCAGCTGCCGCGCCGTGCGTTGCCAGGTCGTGACATCGAGGATGCCGCTGCCCACGTGCGCCTGCAGGCCCACGACGCTCGCGCCCGCCTTGCGCGCCGCCTGCGCGAGTCGCTCGAGATCGGCGACCGGCACGCCGAACTTCGCGTGCGCGCCCGCGGTGCGCACGTGATGATGATGCCCGGCGCCCACGCCCGTGTCGACCCGAACGAAGATCTCGCGGTCGCGGAACAGCCTCTGCCACTGCGACAGCACGTAGAGATTGTCGACCGTGACCTGCACGCCGCGCTCAAGCGCCCAGGCGTACTCCTCGCGCGAGGCGAAGTTCGGCGTGTAGAGCACGCGCTGCGGCTCGAGCCGCGGGAAAAGCTCGAGCACCCGCTCCGCCTCCTCGCGCGACACACACTCGAATTCGACACCCTCCTCGCGCAGCGCCCGCAGGAGCGAGGGGTGCGGGTTGGCCTTCATGGCGTAGTGCACGCGCGCGATCGCGCCCATGGCGCGCAACGCGCGCGCCGCCGCGCGCACCGTGTCGAGGTCGTAGACGTACGCGGCGGCGCGCGCGCCGAGAGCCGCGAGAATCTGCTCCCGCTTCCCGCGCCACCAGGGCGCCACCGTCGCCGCGCCGCCCTCGGGCTGCGCGAACAGCTGCTCCCACGTGGGCCCGAGCACCCGATCGCCCGGCACCGGGCGGATCAGCAGCTCATGGAGCTGATCGACGAGGCGATCCCCCTGGCGCTCATCGACGACGAAGGTGAAGTTGAGATCGTTGGCCGCCTGGCTCACGAGATAGATCTTCTGCTCCTCGAAGCACTCGAACGCGCCGCCCAGCTGGTGCAGGATCGCGCGGATGTTGCGTCCCACCAGGCTCACGGAGGCGCACGGACCTATCACCTGCACGCGGCACAGACGCGAAAGATCGCTCACGAGTGCCGCGAGCAGACTCTCATCGAGCGTGTTGGCGGCTGGGTCGAGCGAGACGGTCACGTTGGTTTCCGAGGTCGACACCAGATCCACCGACATGCCGTGGCCTTTGAAGACCTGGAAGGCATCGGCGAGAAAGCCGACCTGGTGCCACATGCCCGGACTCTCGAGCGAGATCAGGGTGATGCCCTTTTTGGTGCAGACCGCCTTCACCTGCGCCGTGCCGTCACCACCCTCGGCGGTGAGCACCGTGCCCTCGAGGTCCGGCGCCTGTGTGGCGTAGATGTGCAGCGGGATCCGGTATTGGCGCACGGGCAGGATGCAGCGCGGATGCAGCACCTTGGCGCCGCTGGTCGCAATTTCCTGCGCCTCATCATAATGGAGCGACCGAAGAAGCCGAGCCGTCGGCGTCGAGCGGGGGTTGGCGCTGAACATGCCGGGCACATCCGTCCAGATCTCGAGCCGCCGTGCGCGCAGCTTCGCGGCGAGATAGGCCGCGGAGGTATCGGAGCCGCCCCGGCCGAGGAGCACGGTGTTGCCCTCGGCATCGCTCGCGATGAATCCCTGGGTGACCACGATGGGGGCGAGCTCGGCGAGACGCTTCTGCAGCGCCGGATCGGGCGCGAAGCCGCAGGTGGCCGAGAGAATGCTCGACTTGGCGGAGGCGCTCGCACGCTCCTCGGCGAGCAGCATGGTGCGCGCATCGGCCCAATCGACGGCCAAGCCCTCAGCGCGCAGGAAGCGGGCGCCGAGATCGGTCGCCATGAGCTCGCCGATCGACATGACACGGGCGCGCGTGCGATCGCTCACCTCATCGATGAGCGCAATGCCCGCCGCGATCTGACGCAGCTCCGCGAGCTGACGCTCGCAGTCCGCCCCGAGGGGGATGGCGAGCTCGGCGGCGAGCCGGCGGTGCCGCTCCTCGATGATCTTGAGCTCCTCCTCCTGTGCCTCGCCGCGCGCGGCCACCAGCAGCTTCTCCAGGCGGTCGGTGATGCCGGTGAGCGCGGAGTGGACGATGAGTAGCCGCGCGCCCTCGGCGCCGCGTGCGGCCGCGACCTTGGCGATGTTTCGCCAGTTGAGCAGCGAGGAGACACTGGTGCCGCCGAATTTGAGGACGATCCAGTCGGATGCGGTGCGAGTCACGCGAATGTTCCGCAGGCAAGCGGCGGCGAGGGCGACCACCGTGTAGGCCCCGGGTGAGGCCCTCGAATCGAGCAGTCCCCCAGGCGGCACGCGGCGCAGCCACGCCCGCCCGCCCTGCTCGGGGTCGATGATGCGTCGTTAAAGCTCTTCGTCGAAGTCGCGGAGGTCCTTCTCGAGCTTCTTGTCCGCGAGCACCTCTTCCAGCCGGCTCCACGCGGCCTTGCCGCGCTTGACCTGGTTGCGGACGCGCTTGTCCACCCGGTCGAGCAACCGGTCGTAATCGGTGCTGTCCTCGGTGGCCCCGCTCAAGAATTCCTCGTCGAGATCGAAGCTCTCGTTGTCTCGTTCCGACATCTAGCGGCGCAAATCCTGATTTAAATCAAGGGGTAGTGCATCAGGGGCAGGGAGCAAGGCTGCGAACTATAGCGGATTCGCGCCCGAGAGCAATACCGCAATGGGGAGGCCCGCTCCTTACTCGGTCCTATCCCGGACGGTAATGGGGGCACCCCTGCTCAGGCCCAAGCCCTCGGCCGCGCTCTGCTCCGCGCGGGCGATTTCCACGACTCCGAACGAATTGATCAGGGCGAGGTACTCCCCGGGCCGGGCATCACCATAGGTCCGAAGGAGCGGGAAGGCGTGATTGGCCGCATGTACCAGCGGCAGGCGGAAGCGCGCGACCAGACCCGCCTCGATGTTGCTGATCAGATTGCCGAAATGATCGATGGTGATGATCACGCCCGAGACGCTTGAGTGCTCGACGGCGGGCTCATCGACCCAGGACGGCACGAGGGAGTCCGCAGCGGCCGACTCCCCCAGCTCCGCCGGTGTGCACCGGCCGGCGGCCAGTTCCGCCGCCACGGGCGCGAGGATATCCCGACCGTGAAAAGTGGCGCTGGCATGCTGAATCCCCAGGCGCGCGAGTCCTTCGGGCCGTAGACGCACGATGGCCGCCTGCGGATGCCGCGCCACCAGCGGAGCGAGTAGCCCATTATCCGGCGCGACGAACAGATGCTCCGCCGCGCTCACGATGAGGATATCGCGCGCGGTGCCCACCCCGGGGTCTACCACCGCCACGTGCACGGTGCCCGCCGGGAAGTAGCCGAAAGCCCTGGCCAGCCAGAAACCGGCCTCCGCGGGCCAATGAACCACGATCTCATGGGTGAGGTCGATGAGCTTTGCGGCCGGAAAGCGGCCGAGGATGCGGCCCTTCATGACCCCGACGAAAGGCCCCTGGTGTCCGAAGTCCGTCGTGATGGTGATGACCCCGGAGGGGCCGATGGGCACCGCCTTCAACCCGGTCTCCGGCGCGAGCGCTCGCCGCGAAGCGGCCCGCCTTCGGCGCAGGTGCGGCAGCGGTCGGCGTAGGGCACCGCTTGCAGCCGTTCCTCCTCGATGGGCTCGCCGCAGACCGCGCAGGTGGTGTAGCGCCCTTCCTGAAGCCGCCGCAGCGCCGCCCGCAACAGCTGCAGCTCCTGTTGCGCCGACTCGGAGATGGCGCCGAGGACGTCGTCGGACTCGCGCTGAGTCACCTGCTCGGCGAAATCCGCGCTCAGCGGATCGGACTCGTGCCTCAAGTCGGCGCTGGCTCTGCTCGCCCGCGTCTGCAGCTCCTCCCGGCGCTTGAGTAGCCGCGCGCGTACCGCTTCTATGTCCATTGCCGCCTCCCGGCCAATGCAGGAGCAATCATTCTGCGTAATATAACCCCTCAATGATCGTGTTGACCGTCAACACCGGCAGCACCTCGGTCAAGCTCGCGGCTTTTCAGATCGAGGGCGCTGATCCGGCCGCCGAACCGGTGGCGCGGCCCCTGCAGGCGCAGCACCTCACCGGCGCGCGCCTCGATCCGGCGGCGAGCCTGCGCGGCTTTCTCGGGCCACTCACGGAGCGGCCCGTGGCTGCTGCGCATCGGGTCGTCCATGGCGGTACCCGCTTTACCGCCCCGGCACTGATCGACGAGGACGCACGCCGGGCGATAGAAGGGTTTTCCGAGCTGGCCCCGCTCCATAATCCGGTGGCGGTGCGCTGGATCGATGCCGCCCGTGAGGTCCTAGGGCCTGCTGTCGCGCAGGTGGCCGCCTTCGATACATCCTTCTTCTGCGCGCTACCCCCGGTGGCCGCCGAGTACGCCCTCCCGCCAGAGCTTGGCGTGCGGCTCGGCATCCGCCGGTACGGCTTTCACGGGCTGGCCCACGAATCGATGTGGCGGCGCTGGAGCGAGCTCGAGCCGGCGCTCGCCGGCGGCGGCAGGCTCATCACCGTGCAGCTTGGCGGCGGCTGCTCCATGGCGGCCCTCGACAAGGGACGGCCGCTCGACACCTCGATGGGTTTCTCGCCGCTCGAGGGGCTGGTGATGGCGACCCGCTCAGGGGACGTCGACGCCGCGATCGTGCCTTATCTCGAGCGGCGGCTCGGAGTGAGCGGCGAGCAGGTCCTGGCGATGCTGAACGAGCGAGCGGGACTCGCCGGCGTGGCCGGAAGTCCGAGCGACCCGCGATCGCTCCTCGATGGGGGCTCTGAGCGGGGTCGGCTGGCGGTGGAGCTTTACTGCTACCGGGCGCGAAAGTACCTCGGCGCCTATCTTGCCGTGCTCGGCGGCTGTGACGGCGTCAGCTTTGGGGGCGGCGTGGGTGAGCATGTGGCGGAAGTCAGGGCGCGGATCCTCTCTGGCCTCGAGTGGGCGGGCATCGAGCTCGATCCTGCCGCCAACCGGGCGGCAACGGGCAGTGAGTGCCGCATCAGTGCGGTGGGGAGCCGCGTGACCGTGCGGGTGATACCGGTGTACGAAGAACTCCTTATGGTGCGTGCGGCCGTGGCCGTGGCTAAACTGCTTCAACAACCTGGATCGAGGACGCTCCCATGAGCCCAACGTTCGATGCCGGAAAACTCGCGGAAGACATCAAGGCGCTGGTCAGAGACGCCGAGGCCCTGTTGCGCGCGAGCGCCGAGAGCGCCGAGGAGCTGACCGGTGAGGCGCGCGAGCGCACCGAGCAGTCGCTGCACGCGCTGCGCAGTCAGCTCGCCGATATCGAGCGCGACCTCAAGGGCCGGGCGGAGGTTCTGGACGGCTATGTGCGTGACAACCCCTGGACCGCGATGGCGATCGCCGGCGGTGTGGCACTCCTCGTCGGTCTGCTCGTGGGCCGGCGCTGATGAGCGAGTCGCAAGACTACGACCCGCTGTCCGAGGCGGATGCCCTGCCGCCTGGGATGGCGAGCGCGGCCCATGGCGAGGGTTACGGGGGCGAGGCGGCTTCGCCGCGCGCGCCCGGTCTCATCCGTGGGCTGCTCGCCGCCCTTCTCGATTCCATCAAGACCCGCCTCGATCTCGCCGCGGTCGAAGCGGAGATCTACCTCGTCTATGTCGCACAGCTGCTGCTCTGGGGCTTTGCGGCGGTCGCCTGTGTGCTGTTGGCGGTCGTGTTCGCCCTCACCGCGGTCGTGATCGCCGTCTGGCAAACGCATCGCGTGGCGGGCCTGCTCGGCAGCATGGGGGTGCTGCTGTTGCTGGCCGTCATCTGCGGCCTCGTGGGTGCGCGCATTTTCCGCGGGCGCCCGCCGCTACTCGCCGGAACGCTCGGCCAATTCGAGCACGACCAGCATCGCATGGCCGGCCGCGAGGGGGGGCCATGAGGCGGCTGCACGAGCTCGAGGCGCGACGGCTCAGGCTCATCGCCCGCTGCGAGCAGCAGCGGCTCGAGCTCGCCTATCGGATCGCCGAGCTCAGTCCCGCGGCGCAGCTGGCCCAGTGGACGCGCCGGGCGCCGAGCTCAGCCGCGAGTCATCCGCTCGCATGGCTGGTATCGCTCGGGACGCTGCTCGTCATGTTGCGCGAGCGCCGCCTGGTGGGTTGGATCGGCAAGGTGGGCGCCGGTGTGGCGCTGCTCTCGCGGGCGACCGCGATCCTCAGGTTGCTCCGGCAGCTTCGCTCTTTGAGTGCTTCGGTCCGCTGAGAGTCGTTTCCTGGGTCGGCAGCGCCTGTGTGCCGGTTGGGTTGCCGGGCGGATTGTAAAAGGCCTGCACGCCGATGAGCTCCGGGATGCCGTTCGACAGCGTCGCGACCTGCCGCACCGTGTCCCAATCGATGGCAACGATGTTGTTGCCAATCGCCGCATCGATGATCTGCGAGATCTGGTCGTAGTTCGGGGGTACCGGCTTGTGGTCGCTGTCAGTCGGCGGGTGGACCTCCAGATAGAGCTTCCCGTCCTGCAGGCTCACCAGCACCGGGTCGTTGACGACGTCCACAGGGGTGCCCACACGCACGATCGGGAAGAGCGCGGCGATATCTTCAGGGTATAGGCGCACGCAACCGTGAGTGACCGCCATGCCGATCGCCATCGGGTTGTTGGTGCCGTGGATGTAGATCTCGCCGTGGCTCAAGGTCGTCTCCAGCGCCCACTCGCCCATCGGGTTGTCAGGTCCCGCCGGCCAGATCCTCGGGATCGGGTCGCCGGCCGCCGCGTGCGCCTCGAGGATATGCTTGGTCGGGATCCATACCGGATGCGGCACCTTGCGAATGATGCGGGTCAGGCCGACCGGGGTCGGAAAGCCGCCCTCGCCCGGGCTCACCGGATAGGTGATCACGATCGGCTGGTCGTGCCGCCGCCGTGGCGGAAAGTAAAAGAGCCGGTGCTGCGGCAGATTGATGACGATGCCCCTGTGCTCCACCGGCGGCACGATGAAGCGACCCGGGATGGTGATGTTGGTGCCCTGTCCCGGCAGCCACATATCGACCTTCGGGTTGGCCTCCTGGATCTCCCAGTAGCCCACGCTGTACTGGCGCGCGAGGCCCAACAGCGTGTCGGAAAACTGCGCCTGGATCTGCTGATCCTGGCCGATGAGCGAGCCGCCGTCCGGCGGCAGCGTGAAGACCGCCGCACGGCATGGCGTGGACAGGAGCGTTCCTGCCACGCCCGCCAGCAGCAGTGCGCCGGCAGCCGCCCAGCTCGTGCCCGAGCTTCCCCGAATCAGTCGTCGCATCAGTCTGATTCCCGCAAACCTCTTGCCCGATTGGGCCCGCTTGGCATTGTAACATGCGCAGCTCATGGCGCAGGTACGGAAAATATCAAGAGATTTTTACGCCCGGGACACGCTCACCGTCGCGCGCGAGCTGATCGGCATGTATCTGGTGCACGCGAGCGGGGATGTGAGATGCGAGGGCCGGATCGTCGAGACCGAGGCCTACCAGGGACCGGAGGATCGGGCGGCCCACTCTTCCCGGGGACGTACGCCGCGGACCGAGGTCATGTTCGGGCCTCCCGGGCATGCGTACGTGTATTTCATCTACGGGTTCTGGAATTGTCTGAACGTCGTGACGCAGGCGCAGGGCGTGCCGCACGCCGTGCTGCTGCGCGCGCTCGAGCCCGTGGCCGGGATCGAGGACAGGACCTGGGGGCCGGGCCTGCTCTGCCGGGCGATGCATATCGACAGGAGTTTGAACGGCGAGGACCTCTGCGGGAAGGTCCTCTGGTTGGAGAGGCCACCGCTGCAGAGCCGGCCGCCGCGGATCGCCCGCAGTGAGCGCATCGGGGTCGACTACGCCGGCGAATGGGCGCGCCGTCCGTGGCGCTTCTACGATAGAGACTCGCGTTATGTCTCTACTGTGAAGCGCCGGCTCCGGGCTTTGCGCTGAGCACGGGAGCTCACTCACGCTCACGCGTCGCCGGCTCGCGACAGCGTGAGCAGCTCGCTCCCTTCCGGCACGCGATCCCCGCGCGCGAAGTGGATCGCGCTCACCACGCCCTCATAAGGGGCGGTGATGCTGTGCTCCATCTTCATCGCCTCGAGCACCATCAGGACCTCGCCCGCGGCGACCGCCTGCCCCTCCCTGACGGCCACCGTCGAGACGACCCCGGGAAGCGGTGTGGTGAGTCCGCCGGTCGAGGCGCTCGCGGTGAACTGCTGCGTGCGCGGGTCCTCGATCACCCATTCGTGATGCGTGTCGCCGATCCAGACATGGAGCTGCGCGCCGTGCCCAAACCAGCGCGCGCCGTGCCGCTCCCCATCGAGCACCGCGCTCACCGTGCTCTCCGTGACCGACACGCCCGCGAAGCGCAGATGCGCGCCGCCCTCGAGGATGAGCGCCTCACACGGCTCGCCGCTCTCGAGCGTCAGACGCACCCGTTGGGTCCGCCCGCCCGCGGACAATGTCAGCTCGATCCGGGCCGGCAGGTTGGGTTGGTAGG
>JBAUOO010000063.1:0-41161 GCA_049579785.1 Steroidobacteraceae bacterium | reverse complement strand
GATGTGCAATTCGAGCTCGCGCTCGCCGTCGCGCTCGTCGTGATGGTGATCTTTCTCTTTCTGCGCAGCGTCCCGGCGACCATCATCCCGAGCCTCTCGGTGCCGGTCTCCCTCATCGGCACCTTCGCGGTCATGTATCTCGCGGGCTTCAGCCTCGATAACCTCTCGCTCATGGCGCTCACCATCGCCTCCGGGTTCGTGGTGGACGATGCGATCGTGATGATCGAGAACATCTCGCGCCACATCGAGAAGGGCGAGAAGCCGCTCGCCGCGGCCTTGAAGGGCTCGGGCGAGATCGCCTTCACCATCGTCTCGCTCACCATCTCCTTGATCGCGGTGCTGATCCCGCTCCTGTTCATGCGCGAGGTGGTGGGGAGACTCTTCCGCGAGTTCGCGATCACGCTCGCGATCTCCATCCTCATCTCCGCGGTCGTCTCGCTCACCCTGGTGCCGATGCTCTGCGCGAAGATGCTGCGCACCCACGAGGAGACCGAGCGCGCGCAGGGCGCATTCGCCCGCAAGGCGGAAGGGTGGTTCAACCAGCTGATTGAGCGTTATGGCCGCGCGCTCGACCTGACGCTGGAGCACCAGACGCTGGTGCTGTGGATCGCGGCCGGTACGCTCGTGCTGACGGTGCTCCTTTATATCGTGATCCCGAAGGGCTTCTTCCCGCTTCAGGATACCGGGCTCCTCGAGGCGACGACGCAGGCGCCGCCGGCGATCTCCTTTGCCGAGATGACCCGCCGTCAGCAGGCGTTAGCGGCGGTGATCCGCAAGGACCCGGACGTAGTGAGCCTCACCTCCTACGTCGGGGTGGACGGCACCAACACCACGCTCAATGACGGGCGCATGCTGATCAACCTGAAGCCTAAGGAGGATCGGAGCGATGATCTCGACACGGTGATGGCGCGATTGCGTCAGGAGGCGGCGCAGGTCCCCGGGATCAGCTTGGCGCTCCAGCCGGTGCAGGACTTGACGATCAGCTCCATCGTGGGCAGCGCCCAGTATCAGTTCATCTTGGGCGCCGCCAGCCGCTCCATCCTCGATCCCTGGGTGCCGAAGCTCCTCGCGGCGCTTCAGCGCTCACCGGCACTCGCCCACGTCGCCACCACCTACCTCGATCAGGGGCTCACGGCCGAGGTCGACATCGATCACGCCACCGCGGCTCGCTTTGGCATCACCGATGCCACCATCGATAACGCGCTCTACGATGCCTTCGGCCAGCGCATCATCTCCACCATCTACACCCAGTCGAACGACTACCGGGTCATCCTCACCGCCAACCCGAGCCTCGATGACACGGTCAACTCGCTCAACTACATCTATCTGCCCTCCTCGGGCGGCGGCCAGGTGCCCTTGGGCTCGATCGCGCACATCGGCGTGCGCCAGGCGCCGCTCTCGATCGATCACTTAGGCCAGTTCCCGGCGGCCATGTTCTCCTTCGACACCGCGCCCGGGGCCTCGCTCGGCGAGGCGGTCGACTCCGTTCGTCAGATCGAGCACGACGTCGGCTTGCCGGTGAGCATCAGCACCACCTTCGAGGGCGAGGCGCTCGCCTTCGAATCCTCGCTCTCGAGCGAGGTGCTGCTGTTGCTCGCGGCCATCGCCACCGTGTACATCGTCCTCGGGGTCCTCTACGAGAGTTACATCCACCCGATCACGATCCTCTCGACGTTGCCCTCGGCGGGGATCGGCGCGCTGCTCGCGCTCATGCTCGCGGGGCAGAGCCTCAACATCATCTCCATCATCGGCATCGTGCTCCTGATCGGCATCGTGAAGAAAAACGCCATCATGATGATCGACTTCGCGCTCACCGCCGAGCGCGAGCGTGGCCAGCCGCCCCGTCAGGCGATCTACGAGGCCTCGCTCCTGCGCTTCAGGCCAATCCTCATGACCACCGTGGCGGCGCTCTTTGCCGCTCTGCCGCTCGTGCTCGGCACGGGCACGGGCTCTGAGCTGCGCTCGCCCTTGGGGCTCTCGATCATCGGTGGGTTGCTGGTGAGTCAACTGCTGACGCTCTTTACGACACCGGTGATCTATCTTTTCTTCGACCGGCTGGCGAAGCGCGCGAAATCGTGGTTTGGAGGTGGTGAAGCCGTGCCACCGGCCTTCCCTGGCGGCGGGCCTCCCGGCCCGGGCTTCGTGCCCGGGCGCTCGCCGCATGCGGCGAGCCCACAGCCGGCCCGCCTGCGCTGAGTCGCCGTGCCCGCGCTCAACATCTCCCGGCCTTTCGTCATGCGGCCCGTCGCTACGACGCTGCTGTCGATCGGGCTCGCACTCGCCGGGCTCGCGGCCTACTTCCTGCTGCCGGTCGCCTCCATGCCGACGGTGGATTATCCGGCCATCGTCGTCAATGCGCAGCTTCCCGGGGCGAGTCCCGAGACCGTGGCGACGAGCGTCACGACGCCGCTCGAGCGCCACTTGAGCGCCATCGCCGGGGTCGATGAGATGACCTCGGAGAGCTCGGAAGGGGGCTCGCGCATCATTCTCATCTTCGATCTGGATCGGGACATCCACGGCGCGGAAAGCGACGTGGAAGCTGCGATCGAGGCGGCCCGCGCGGACCTTCCGGGGTCGCTGCGTCAGAATCCCACCTACAACGCCTTCAACCCCTCGGATGCGCCGATCCTCATTCTGGCGCTGACCTCGAACTCACTGCCGATCGGACAGCTTTATGATGCCGCCTCGACCGTCATCCAGCAGAAGCTCCTGCAGACCGAGGGCGTGGGCGATGTGGAGATCGGGGGCAGCTCTCTGCCGGCGGTGCGCATCGACTTAAATCCCCAGGCACTTTTCAACTACGGCATCGGGCTCGAGGACGTGCGGGCCGCGATTGCGGCGGCCAACGCCAATGCGCCCAAGGGCGCGCTCGATGACCCCGAGCATCGCTACCAGATCTACGTCAACGACACCGCCACGAGTCCCGCGCAGTACCGCGCGCTCATCATCGCCTATCGCAACGGCGCCGCGGTGCGATTAGGGGACATCGCGACGGTCGGCGAGGGGGTCGAGGACGTGCGCAATCTGGGGCTCGCCGACGGGCAGCGCGCCGTCCTCATGCTGATCCGCAAGCAGCCGGGCGCCAATGTCATTGACACGGTCGATGCGATCAAGGCGGTGCTGCCGCAGATCAGCGCCTCGATCCCCGCCGGCATCAACATCATTCTCACCAACGACCGCACGCAAAGCATCCGCACCTCTCTGCATGATGTCGAGACCACGCTCCTCATCGCGATGCTGCTCGTCGTGACGGTGGTCGTGGTGATGCTGCGCAACCCGCGCGCGGCGCTGGTGCCGGCCGTGGCGGTGCCGCTCTCGCTCATCGGCACCTTCGGGGTGATGTACATCCTGGGCTTCAGCCTCAACAATCTGTCCCTGATGGCCCTCACGGTGGCGACCGGATTCGTGGTCGATGATGCGATCGTCGTCATCGAGAACATCAGCCGGCACGTCGAGGCCGGCATGCCGCGTCTGCAGGCCTCGCTCCAAGGCGCCCAGGAGGTCGGCTTCACCGTGCTCGCGATGAGTAGCGCGCTCATCGCGGTGTTCATCCCGATCCTGCTGATGGGCGGACTGGTGGGCCGGGTGCTGCGCGAGTTCGCGATGACGCTCACCGTGACGGTGATGCTGTCGCTCATCATCTCGCTCACGACGACGCCGATGCTCTGCGGGCGGATCTTGAGGCCCCCGGCGCACCTCGGGCGGTTCCTCCATGCCGTGGAGCGCGCCTTCAACGCGCTGCGGGACTTCTACGGCCGCACGCTCGCCGATGCGATCCGCCATCCGCGGGCGGTGATGTTCGTGCTGCTCGCCGTGGTGGTCCTCAACTTCTATCTTTTCCACATCGTGCCCAAGGGGTTCTTTCCGCAGCAGAGCTCGGGCTCGCTCATCGGCTTCGTGCGCGCCGATCAGAGCATCTCCTTCCAGGCGATGCAGAAGAAGATGCTCGACATCGTGAACGTGGTGCGGCGTGATCGGGCGGTGGAGCACGTGGTGGCCTTCACCGGCGGGGGCGGGCATGGGGGCGGTGCCACCAATTCGGGGTTCCTCTTCTCGGAGTTAAAGCCCCTCTCGCAGCGCAAGTTGAGCGATGATGCGGTGATCGCGCGGCTGCGCGGGGCGCTTTCCGGGGTCACCGGCGCGCGGCTTTTCCTGCAGTCGGCCCAGGATATCCGTTTCGGCGGCCGGCAAAGCTATGCCCAATATCAGTACACGCTCCTTTCGGATAACTTGGATACGCTGAGCGCCTGGGCGCCGAAGATCACCGATGCGCTCGAGAATAACCCCGCGCTCGAGGACGTGAACTCCGATCGGCAGCAGAGCGGGCTCGATGTGCGGTTGCAGATCAACCGCGCCACCGCGGCGCGCCTCGGGGTCAACATGTCGGAGATCGACAACACGCTTTATGACGCCTTCGGCCAGCGGCTCGTGTCCACGATCTACCAGGACATGAACCAGTACCATGTCGTGATGGAGGTCGATCCGCGCTTCTGGCAGAGCCCGGAGACGCTGAAGGATATCTATGTCAGCACCTCCGGTGGGGCGTTGAGCGGCACCGCCTCGAGCGCACCGGCGGTGAGTGCGTTCCAGGCTGCCGCAGGCGCGAGCACCGCCGCCACAGCCGCGAGCGCGGCCACAGCGAGCACCGCGGCGAGCACCGCCGCCCAGAACTATCAGTTGAACCAGCTCACCAACAGCACCGGCAAGGCCTCCACCGGCGCGGCGCTGAGCACGAGTCAGGAGACCATGGTGCCGCTCTCGGCCTTCGCGCGCTACGGCCCGGGGACGACGCCACTGGCCATCAACCACCAGGGGCCGTTCGTCGCCGCGACGCTCTCATTCAACCTGGCGCCGGGCGAATCGCTCGGCACCGCGACCGCGGCCATCAACCGCAGCATGCAGGACCTGCACGTGCCGATCTCGATCCACGGCGAGTTCGCCGGCACGGCCAAGGTATTCCAGCAGACCGTGACGGAGGAGCCGCTGCTCGTTCTCGCCTCGCTCGTGGCGGTCTACATCGTGCTCGGAGTGCTCTACGAGAGCCTGACCCAGCCGATCACCATTCTCTCGACCTTGCCCTCGAGCGGTGTCGGGGCGGTGCTGACGCTGCTCCTTTTCGGGCAATCCTTCACGCTCATCGCGCTGATCGCGGTCATCCTCTTGATCGGCATTGTGCTCAAGAACGCCATCATGATGGTGGATGTCGCGCTCGAGACGCAGCGCCTGCACCGGGAAAGCGCCGCCGAGGCGATCCATGCCGCCTGCCTGCTGCGCTTCCGGCCCATCATGATGACGACCCTGGCGGCCATGTTCGGCGCGCTGCCGCTTGCGATCATGACCGGTCAGGGCTCGGAGATGCGCCAACCGCTCGGCATCGCCATCGTCGGCGGGCTCTTCATCAGCCAGATCCTGACCCTTTACACCACGCCGGTCGTCTACATCTACTTGGATCGCTTCCGCAACTGGGTCATGAGAACCTTCAGCCGCCGCCCGAAACCCCTTCCCTCCCCGCCAAGCGGAGCGCAGCCCATATGAGCCGCCGAAACCCTGCCGCCGCGCTCTTGGCTCCCGCCTGCGCGCTCGCGCTCACGGCCTGCGCCGTGGGCCCCAACTATCACCGCCCGGCGGCGCCGCCGTCGCCTATCTTCAAGGAGGGACAGGGCTGGACGCCGGCGACACCGACGCCGATCGCGAACGAGCAGTGGTGGGCGATCTACGACGACCCGGTGCTCTCCTCGCTCGAGCAGCAGGTGGCGGTTTCCAATGAGACCCTCAAGGCCGCGGTCGCCAACTACTACGCGGCGCGCGAGGCGGTCGGAGTGACGCGCGGCAGCTTCTTTCCCGATATCGGCCTCAGCGCGGGCGGCACTCGTAGCGGCGGCGCGGCCAGCCGCGGCGGGGTGACCCTGCCTTCCGGTTTCGTCTCATCCGGGGTCGGCAACCACACGGTCTACGATGCCAACGCCAACGCGAGTTGGGATCTTGACATCTGGGGCAAGATCCGCCGCGAGCTCGAGAGCGATGTCGCCAAGGCCCAGGCGAGCGCGGCCGATGTCGCCGCGGCGCGCCTCTCGGCGCAGGCCACCCTGGCGGAGGATTACTTTCAGCTGCGCGCGGCGGAGGAGCAGCTGCGGCTGCTCAAGACCTCGGTGCAGGATTACCGGGTGTCGTTGCAGATTGCCCAGAACCGCGTCGATGCCGGGGTCACGACGCTCGCCGATGTCTATACCGCACGCACCCAGCTCGAGAACGCGGTGGCGCAGGAGAACACGCTGGAGGTCACGCGCGCGAAGTTCGAGCACGCCATCGCGGTGCTGATCGGCAAGGCGCCCTCGCAGCTGACGCTCGCGCAGGGCGAGTTCGCCTCGACGGTGCCGGTCGTGCCGACGGGGGTTCCCTCGCAGCTGCTGCTGCGCCGGCCGGACATCGCCGCGGCGGAACGCGACCTCGAGAGCGCCAATGCGCAGATCGGCGTCGCGGAAGCGGCGTGGTTCCCGGACCTCACGCTCTCGGGCTCCTACGGCTACGAGTCCTCCACCCTCTCGACGCTGATTCGCGCGAGCAACTCGCTCTGGTCCTTCGGGCCCGCGCTCTCGGAGACGCTGTTCGACGGCGGGGCGACGGTGGCGCAGATCCGGGAGAACCGCGCGCTCTACGACTCCGCGGTGGCGACCTACCGCCAGACCGTGCTCAGCGCCTTTCAACAGGTCGAGGATGACCTCGCGACGCTGCGCTTCCTGCAGACCGAGTACGCCCAGGAGCAGCAGGCGGTGGCGGACGCCGAAAGATCGGAGACCCTGACCTTGAATCAGTACAAGGCGGGCGTCGCCGACTACGCGAGCGTGCTCGCGGCGCAGACCGCGCGCTTCAGCGCCCAGATCACCGAGCTCGACGTCCAGAGCCAGCGGCTCGTGACGAGCGTCGATCTCATCGATTCCATGGGCGGCGGCTGGGACAGCGCGCAGCTGCACACCCACGACGAGGGCGTGCGCCAGACGCTGAAGAGCACCGTGGACTGAGACGCCGGACCGGCGATCCGGTTCGCGTTGCTACCCAACCGGATAGCCGAGCGCATGCGCATTGTCCCGCACTCTCGCATCGCGGGTCACAATCGTGACCAGCTGCGGCGACTCCCCGAGCTCCTCAGCGCTCGCCAGATGCATGGCATCCAGGGTGCGGATGGGCTCTGCCGGATAGGGCCGACCTGCGCGTACGAGCACGGATTCGGTGATGCTGATGACGTCGCAGCGACGGCGGTATGACTTGAGCCAGCGAAGTGCCGCCCGTTCTTGTTCGGGGCTGATCTGCCCGCTGACTCGCGCACGTACGAGACTGCGGGTGCTTTCAGCGAACGTCAGTGCAGAGGTGATTCGATGACCCTTGCGCCTGATGGCTTGTCGCGCGCTGGGGTCCTTCTCTAGCAGGGCGGCGAGCAACGCGCTCGTCTCGATATAACGAAATGAGTCGCCCGCCTCGACTGCGCGCGGCGCTGGCGCAGGCCTTGGGCGGCCCCGCGCGAGGCGTCCTACCGCTCGCCACGATCGGCGTCGATCAGTTGCGCGACGGTCCCGCTTGGAACCTCGATATTCGGCCATGCCGTCATCGCGAGGCCAGGTTCGGCAGCCGGCTCAATGATTCCTGCAGCGACGAGCGCATCATACCGTTTCCCGCCCAGCTCAGTGCGCCGGGCGCCCACGCGCCGCCGGGCGCCTTCAGTCATCGAGCGCCACGATCACGTGATCGGCGGTGAGCGCCCCATTCGCGTACGAGCCTTCCGCCATCACCTGCAGCACCCCGGTGGTGCCGTTGAGGTCGGTCATGAGCGCGGTGGCGAAGTCGTTGAAGGTGCTGAAGCTGTCGATGCTATCGCTCTTCACGTGCGCGATCGCGAAGGACTGCTCGGTGCCGGTCATGTCGGGTAGGAGCTCGAACCCGCTGCTGAGCGTCGCGGGATCGAGCGTCAGCCCGCCGATGCGGATCAGGGGCTGAGTGCCCCCGTTGAGCGTCGTGGCGCTCAGGAGCAGCTCCGAGCCGGTCAGTATCGAGAAGGGCATCACCGCCCCGGGCGGAGCCCAGCGGGCAATGAAGAGGGTCTGCGCCTGACCGAAGTTGAGCAACGTGCTCGCCGCGAAATCAGGCGGCGCCATGCCGAAGGGCGTCACGAAGCCGGTGAATCCCACGGCCGTGCCGTTCGCGGCCGAGGAGGTCGAGATCGAGGAGGGGACCGATACCTGGTAGGCGGCGGCGCTCGCATCCTGCCCCGAGGTCATGCCGGTACCCGCGAAGTCGAGCGCGCTCGCATCGACCCCGCCGAGGTGCTGTAGACCCACGGTGACCGAGCCGCTGGCGCTCGCCGTGACGAGACCTATGCCGCTCGTCGGCAGCAGCAGGGCGGCGCCTGCGGTCGCATCCAAAGTCGGCGTGCCGGAGCTGACGGCACCGGGTGTTCCCGAGATCCAGAGCTGCTGACCCACCGAGATGTCGGCCACCGTGAACGGGCCGGACTCGCCGACCTCGGTGACCGTGGTGCCGGCGCCGACGGTGACGGTCTCTTGCCGCTCGAAGCTCAGGCCCATGGCCTCGGACCCCATCGCCTCGGGCTGATAGGCGAGGCCGTTACCGACGGTCAGCGTGTCGCCGCTACGGGCGAGCACCGTCCCGTAGAGGCTGTTCATGCCCGTGCCTTCGACGTCCGGGCCCACCAGCACCTGGATGGCGGTGAAGGTATCGGAGGTGCGGTCCCAGCTACCGTACGTGGAGGTGAGGGTTCCGGCGGCGAGCGTCGCGAGCTGCGTCAGGCCGGCGCTGCCGGTATAGCGGGTTCCGTTGATCAGATATTGCGTCGAATCGGTGGTCGCGACCGTGACCTCACCGGTCGTGTCATCCTGGTCGAAGAATGGGCGCACTTGCACGATGTAATCGTCCGCGCTCGTGCTCGCGCTGACGAGCGGTCCGCGGACATGAATCTGCTTGGTCGAGTCCGGTGTCAGGCTCGCGGTGAGCATCGGGCTGACGGTGACCGTGATCGGGCTTGCGGTGAGATTGACCGTGTTGGAGGCGAGCAGGTTGAAATCGAGCGCGAGGTTCGCGACGGTCCCGGGAGTGATGACGAGCTGCTGATCGGAGCTCAAGGATAGCTTCAGCGTCACCTGTCCGGTGAGCGGCTGGCCCGAGCCGTCGAGAATGTCGGCCGCCGGCACCGTGACATCACCGCTGCCGGTGTCGACGACGATCGTGGCACCGGTGTAATCGAGCGTCAGCGCCGCCGACACGTAGCGGCCGGCCGGGATCTGATCGGCGCTTACGATCTCCGAGAGATCGACGAGCTGCGCGAAATCGACCTGGGTCGTCACTGGAACGGTCTGCACCACCGTGCCATCGGAGCGTGTCAGGGTCAGCGAGTCGACGTTGACGATGTAACTGACGAAGTCCCCCGGCGCATCGGTGAGCGACACCATCGCGGTGCCGCAGCCGCTGCAGGGCTGCTGCGAGGTGGAGACGCTCGGCGGTGAGGAGCTCGCGATCGATGACGCCGAACCCGAGGAGCCCGAGCCGCAACCGGCCAGTGTCAGGGCGCCCAGGGCGCACAAGGCCCACGAGGCCCACAAGACCCAGGAGGCGAGAGGCGGGAGGACACGGGCGCGACTGCGCTTGGCGGAGACGATGCTCATGGTGGGTTGCCCCTTCAGGCTGAGGTCGCGCGCCGACGCCACGGGCCGGCGCGCGAGCTCATTCTAGGACGGGCGAGCTTGGCGGCGATAGATGTCGCAGGAACCCGACGTGGAGGGAGCCCTTTGTAACCAACTGCATCAATTCACCGTACACCCGAATACGTCCGTGATCTCGACGCTCACGAGTCGAGGGTATATACTTGATGTATCTACTTAGAGTTCAAACGGGATGAAGACAGCCAAGATATTCAAGCATGGCAACAGCCAGGCAGTGCGTTTGCCGAAGGAATTCCGGTTCGCTGGCGAAGAGGTGCAAATCAAGCGGGCGGGCGCCGGTGTATTGCTATTGCCGACTTCCTTGACCTATGAGCAGGTGATGAGCGTTGTCGCCCGCTTCAAGGGTTCGCTTGAGCGACAGCAGCCGACGGATCAGACCAGGCAGTGGCGATGACCTGGATGTTCGATACGGACATCATGATCCACCTGATTAACCGCAAGCCAGGCTACGAGCGCATTGCGCGGCGCATGTCAGGTCGCTCACCCGGCGAGCTTCAGGTGTCGGCTATCACCGTGTCGGAGCTGAGATTCGGGGCGGCCAACGGGGAATTCCGCAAGGAGAACGAGGCGGCCCTCGAGGACCTGCTCGGTCTGTTCGAACTGGAGGACTTTCCCTGCGGAGCGGCCAAGGACTTCGCCGTGATCAAGACCGCCTTGCTATCCAAGGGAAAGCCGCTCGGCCCCTACGATATGCTCATTGCATCTCACGCACGCCACATCGCAGCGACGCTGGTGACAAACAATGAGCGCGAATTCCGCCGCGTCCCAGGCCTTTCCGTGGAGAATGGGTTGAAGCCCTGAGGGCATTAGTTGACCGTGGCGCTCACCTGAGAGGAGAGCGGACTTTCCGTGCCGGAGGAATTGACCGCGGCCACCGCGAAGTAGTACGTGCCGGGGGCGAGGTTCTGTACCACGTAGGTCGCGATGCCCGGGTTGGAGATCGCGATCGTCTGCGTGATGCTGCCCGCTGTGGTGCCGTAATGGATGTTGTAACCGGCGAGATTGGTGAGCGGCGTGCCGTCGACGTTTTCGGTGGGCGGCGTCCAGTTGATGGTGACGGCGGCGGCGCTCGCCGTTGGCGGATTGGTGCCGGCGGAGGTGCCGCTGCCGACCGAGGTGGTGGGGGGCGAGCTCTGCGTCGCTGCCGGGCTGGGTGCGGTCGATGCCGTGACGGGTGCCGTCGATGCCGGGCTGGGTGTTGTCGATGCCGGGCTGGGCGCGGTCGCTGCCGTGACGGGTGCGGTCGCTGCCGGGCTGGGTGCCGTCGCTGCGCTTTCCGAGCTGCCGCCCCCGCAGGCTGAGAGTGCGAGCCCGAGTGCCGCAACGGCCCAGAAATAAACTCCGCGCTGCGACCCGCGTGCCCGTTTGGCGTGTGTCATCATTCCCCCGAACTCAGCGACCCGTTGCCGGCATGGCGGGCGGGTCCTTTGAGCTCGGAGGATTGCTCGAAGCCTGCAGCCGCAGCGCGGCTGTTTCTTCACGAGGCTGCCTCTGGCGCTGTACGCTCATCGCGCGCAGTGCTCGGCAGACCACGCCGGCAACCCCGCTGTCGTAGGCTTCGCGCCGTTAGACCGGAAGTTTTGCGACGCCCGCCTTTCGGCGGGTTGTGCCTTTGTCAGGTTTGGTTATTGCAACGGCTGTGCCAGCGATCGCTATTGCCGGGAATTACCGCGAATTCTGCGGCGCGAGCGTGGCGGGTGGGGCATCGGACGCCCGCTTTCGTCGGCTCGCGCAGACAATGGCAGCGCCTTCGCCCGCGCCAAATTGACTAAGCTCCTGATTTCACGGACGAAAGAACTCGTCGCGGATGGCCGACGCCGGCGGCGACGAGGGTCAGCGCAACTCAGTTCACCGTTGCTTTGACTTCGGAGGACAGCTGACTCTCGGTCCCCGCGGTATTCACCGAGGTAACGGTGAAGTAGTAGACGCCGGAGGGGAGGTTGTCGACGACGTAGGTGGCGATGCCTGGGTTGGAAATGGAAATCGTCTGCGCATAGTCTTCGGACATCGAGCCGTAATGGATGTCATAGCCGGCGAGATCGGTCAGCGGTGTGCCATTCGTATTCTCCGTCGGCGGCATCCAGTTGAGGGTCACGCTCCCTGTCGGCGGATTGGTGCTCACTGGCGGCGGGCTGGTGGTCACCGGCGGCGGGCTGGTGCTCACGGGCGGCGGGCTGGTGCTCACCGGCGGCGGATTACCGTCGGAAGCGGCCGGGGATGCGCCCCCTGCCGGTCCACCACCGCACGCGGATAGCGTGAGGCTCAGCGCTGCGACAGTACAAAAATAGGCTCCACGGCGCGACCCGCGCCCCCGTTTGGCGTTCGTCATGCTTCCCCCGAACTGTGTGCGACCCACGGCCGGCTTGGCGGGCGTGCCTACAGCTCGGGAGGTTGCTTGAAGCCTTTAGCCATTGCGGCGGCTTCTTCACGAGGTTGCCACTGCGCCCCGTGCGCTCATCGCGCACGGTGCTCATGACCGCCCCGGCAACCCCGCTGTCATAGGCTTCGCGCCGTTAGACCGGAAGTTTTGCGACACCCGTCTTTCGACGGGCTGTGCCCTTCACGCTGGCCGGCGATTCGGCAGCGCGCGTGAGCTGGTGCAATGGCTGTGCCAGGCACGTTAAGTGCCTCAAACCCGTACTCACCGGCGGCAACGCGAGCGTGGCAGCGCGGTAGCGACCGGACTGGCGTCGCCTCGTGCAGACAGGCAGCGTCTGCTGGAGCGCCGCGATTTAACTAAATGCATGAATCTGCGTGACAAAGTGCTCGTCGCGAATGACCGACAAAGGCGCCGCGCCGTGTTCGGTGCGCCTCAGGCACCTCCTTTGCTTCGCTGGCGCACGCTCTGGCTAGGCGCGGGGGACAGTACGTCGTGTGCGGAATTGCGGGCTACCTGGCGGCCGGGCATCGCGACCTCGACTCCACGCTGCGCAAGATGGCCGCGGCGCTCGCGCACCGCGGTCCGGATGACGAGGGATTCTTCGAGGCGGTAACCCGGGACGGCCAACAGCGGGTGGGCCTCGCACACCGGCGGCTCTCCATCATCGATCTGTCCACGGGCCATCAGCCGATGTCGAACGAGGACGGCTCGGTCCAGATTGTCTTCAACGGCGAGATCTACAACTTTCCGAGCCTGCGCGATGAGCTCATCGCGAAGGGATATGCGTTTCGCACCCGCTCGGATACCGAGACGATCCTGCACGCGTACGAGGAGTGGGGAGCGGAATGCATCGCGCGCTTGCGCGGCATGTTCGCGTTCGCGATCTGGGATGCCAACAGGCAGCGGCTGCTTCTCGTGCGCGACCGCTACGGCAAGAAGCCGTTGTTTCTCTATCAGGCGGGTGACCTGCTGGTCTTTGCCTCGGAAATCAAGGCGATCCTCGAGGTGCCCGGTGTCGCGCGACGGGTGGATCGCGCGGCCCTGTGGGATTACTTCGCCTACCGCTATGTGCCGGCGCCGGCGACGCTCCTCGCGGGAATCCGCAAGCTGATGCCGGGGAGTTACCTCTTATGCGATCGCGGCGCGGTGGTGGAGCGAAGGTACTTCGTGCCGGATGACGGTGAGCCTTCGGCGGGCAACCCCCCCGAAGGCGATCCGGTGTCGGTGTTTCTCGAGCAGCTCGATGAGGCCGTGCGGGTGCGCATGATCTCCGACGTGCCCTTCGGAGCGTTTCTATCAGGAGGCATCGATTCCTCGGCGGTGGTCGCGATGATGTCGCGACACTCGAGTCAGCCGGTCAAGACCTTCTCGGTGGGATTCGCCGAGTCGGCGTACAGCGAGCTCGGCTACGCTCGCACGATCGCGACGCAGTTCCACACCGACCATCATGAGATGACGGTGTCGCAGGAGCACCTGATGGAGCACCTGCCCGCGCTGGTGCGCTATCGCGATGCGCCGGTGGCCGAGCCCTCCGATATCCCGATCTACCTCCTCGCCCGAGAGGCCCGGCGGACGGTGAAGATGGTGCTCACGGGAGAGGGGTCGGATGAGTTCTTGGGCGGCTATCCCAAGCACGTCCTCGAGCGCTATGTCGGCGCGTATCAGCGCGTGCCCGCGCCCGTACGGGGGCTGCTCGAGCCCTTGTGCCGCTCGCTCCCTTATGGATTTCGGCGCGCCAAGACGGCGGTTGCGAACCTCGGACTCGCGGATCCGTGTGAGCGGCTGCCGCGCTGGTTCGGCGCGCTCTCTGCCCCCGAGCGGCGCCGGCTCACCCGGCTCGAGGCGCCGCCACTCAACCACCCGCCGCCGCCGTGGTGTGACGCCTCCACGGGAAACTCGGCGCTGCGCGCCATCCTCTTCTTCGACCAGACGAGCTGGCTTCCGGACAATCTCCTCGAGCGCGGCGATCGCATGACCATGGCGGCATCGCTCGAAGCGCGGATGCCGTTCATGGACCATCAACTCGCCGCCTTTGTGTCCCGCCTTCCGGATGAGTGGCGGGTGCGCGGACTCACCACCAAGAGGATCCTGCGCGAGGCGATGCGGCGGGTGCTGCCGGCCGCGATCCTCGAGCGGCCGAAGATCGGCTTCCGCGTCCCCGTGAACGCGTGGTTTCGCGGCAGCATGCGCGGGTATCTCACCGATCATCTGCTGGGAGCGGATTCGCGCACCCGCGATTACTATCGACCGCAAGCGCTGCGGGGCTATCTCGATGAGCATGCGCACGGCCGCCAGAATCACGAGAAGCTCCTCTGGAGTCTGTTGAGCCTCGAGATCTGGCACCGGGAGCTCGGCCTCGCCGCTTGAGCGTTGCTGTTAGGTTCTCCGAGCGGGCCCGATCTATACCGGGAGCGATGCTTGCTTAAGGTGAGCCCGAGTCCGGGGGCGCACCGCCTCGCCGGGAGGCTCCAAACGGATGACCAGCGAAGCACTCTCGTTCACTCGCAGCTTCTCCATCGCGCTACTCGCGCTCCTCGAGGCGGTGGCCCCGCCGGCGGTGTCCGTGGGGCTCCTCTATGGGCTGTGCGGGGTGTACGGCGCGGAGTTCAAGGGCTTCTTCATCGTGCTCGCACTTGTCGTGGCGGCGCTCTCGGTGCTGCTGCCGCCGCCGCGCGTGCGCCCCCAGGGCACGCCGCAGCTGCTCTCCCCGCCCTGGCCGCTCGCCGGCCGGGTGCTGGTGCGCTGGATGATCATCATCGGCATCCTGCTCGCCATCGGCTTCATCACCAAGTACTCCGCCGACTTCTCGCGCAGGATCGTGGTGTCCTGGATCGTCGCCACCCCGGCGCTGCTCATCGTCGTGTTGCTCTGCCTGCAGGAGCTCAGACGTCGGCTCATGTACGACCCGGCGATGGTGCGCCGCGTCGCCTTCGCCGGTTGCAATGAGATCAGCGTCGCGCTTGCGCGACGGATCGGGGAGAGCGGCGAGCTGACCGGCCTCAAGGTGGAGGGATTCTTCGACGATCGCAGTGCCGAGCGGTTGGGTGTCTCCGGCGCGCGCGCGCGTCTCCTCGGCGGACTGCCGGAGTTGGCCTCGTACGTCAAGCGGCGCGGCATCGATGTGGTTTTCGTGGCACTGCCGGTGAGGCACATCCAACGGGTCATCCGACTCCTCGATGAGCTGCGTGATACCACGGTGTCGGTCTACTACGTCCCTGATATCTTCGCCTTCGACCTCATCCAGGCGCGCAGCGGGGAGCTCTTCGGCATCCCCGTGGTCGCACTCTGCGAGACGCCCTTCTGCGGCTATCGCGGTGTCATCAAGCGGTTCACCGATGTCGCTTTCGCTACCTCGATTCTGATCGTTGCGACACCGTTGATGCTCGCGCTCGCGGTGATGGTGCGGCTCTCCTCGCCGGGCCCGATCATCTTCCCGCAGCGCCGCTACGGACTCGACGGGCGTGAGATCACGGTATGGAAGTTCCGCTCGATGATGGTGCTCGAGGATGGCGAGCGCATCGTGCAGGCGAGCCGGGCCGACCCGCGCATTACCCGCGTCGGGCGATTCATGCGCCGCTATTCCCTCGATGAGCTGCCGCAGCTCTTCAACGTGCTGCAGGGGCGCATGAGCCTGGTGGGGCCGCGGCCGCATGCCGTGGCGCACAACGAGCAGTACCGCAAGCTCATCAAGGGCTACATGATCCGCCACAAGGTGCCGCCCGGCATGACGGGGTTGGCACAGGTCAACGGCTGCCGGGGTGAAACCTCGCGCATCGAGCAAATGCAGGCGCGCGTCAACTACGACCTCGAGTACCTAAGGCGCTGGACGCCGCTCCTCGACGTCAAGATCCTGCTGCTGACCGCGATCCGGGTGCTGCGGGACGAGAAGGCCTACTGATGAGGGTCATGCGGCGGGGGCTCGCCTCACTGTTCGAGGATACGCGTCCGCGCGCGCGCGCGCAGCATCGAGCGCTCGTCCTGCTCGCGCTCATCATCGTCGTGGGAGCGGCGGTGCGCTTCTGGGGGCTCGGCAACGTGGGTCTGCATGGCGATGAGAAAACCATGGCGCTCCCGGCGATGCATCTGCTCAAGTACGGAACGCCGGAGATGCCGAGCGGCTTCCTCTACCCACGGGCGGTGGCGCAACTCTATCTGATGGCCGGCTCGGTGCTGGCCTTCGGGCGCAGCGCATGGGCGTTGCGCCTCCCCTCGGCGATCTGTGGGGTGTTGCTCATCTTCCTCACCTGGCTGGCGGGCCGGCGCTTTCTCGAGCCGCGTTGGAATCTCGCGTTGACCGCGACCGTGGCGCTGCTGCCGGCGTTCATCGCGGATGCGCAGACCGCCCGCATGTATGTCTTCCTCGTCACCGGGGTCACGGCTTTCATGGCGCTCCTCTTCGCCTGGGAGCGCAGCGGCCGTGTCGGCTATCTCATCGGCGCGGTGCTCGCGATGGCGGTAACCCTGCAATTTCAAATCCTGGCGATCTTCGCCGCATGGCTGTGTTTCCTGCCGGGGCTCCTCAGCGGCGAGCGCCGCAAGCTCTGGCAGGGCGCCGCGGCCTTTGTCCTCATTGCCGCCGAGTTTCTCGCGTTCCGCTATTGGCAATCGATCGAGTATCCGCACGCTCTCCTGGGCGCGATCGCGGGCACTCCCGTCAACGGCCCGCGGGCCGTGGCGCCGCCGCTGGATCTGCTGTGGCCGCTCATCGCCGCTTTGCCGGCGTTCGCGCTCTCCGGGTACGTGATGCACACGCGCGGGCGGCTGCCGGTGCTGCTCCTGGCGGCGAGCCTCGTGGCGCAGGTGGCACGCTTCGATCACCTCGCGCTTCTGCTCATCATCGCGGCGCTGGTGCTCGCGCGGCGCGAGGGAAAGCTGCCCGCGATGCGGCTTGCACTCTACGGCGCCGTCTGCGTGCTGCTCGCGGCCGCGCAGATCGGCTACCTGCACGCCTACCGCGCCGGAACGCTGTCGCAAAGTCTGGGTCTGCTCCTCGGTTGGCCGAGCGTGCGCGTCTACATCCTCCTCTCGCGCTACTCGCTCGCGGCGCTGCTCATTGCCGCCGGCGGCGTCGTCGCGGGGCTCTGGCGGCTCGCCCATCGGGAGCGCATCCCCGATCACCTGTTGTTTCTGACACTCGGCGTCTGGATCCCGCTGCTGCAGATCGGCTACTTCATGTGGAATCCGGCGATGCGCTATGTCGATGGGCAGATCGTGCCGCTCCTCCTCGCGGCTTTCGCGAGCGCCCAGTGGGCGACTCGCGCCGCGGCTCGTGCGCGGGCGAGCCGCGTGAGCGATCCGGGGATGCCCCGGGGCGCGACGGCGGCGCGCTACGGCGCGCTGGCGGCGGCCGTGCTGTGCCTGCTCGTCATCGACCCGGCGCGCCTGCCGGCGGCGGTGAACCCGAGCTACGCGCAGTATCCCGACCACGAGGGCGCCGCCCGGTTCGTCGCCTCACAGCATCCGGGGCCCAACGACATCATCGTCGCCGAGGACGCTCTGATGCAGACGTACTACCTCGGGCACGTGGATTACTGGCTGCAGGACCGCGAGATGGCGGCGCCGTTCCTGCGCAAGGTCGCTGGCCGGTGGGTCGATGAGTATACCGGTGCCCCGCTGATCGGCAGCGGCGCGCAGCTTAAGCGGCTGGTCGCGCGGCGTGATCGCGGCGCGATCTACGTGATCGGCAGCGGCGAGGAGCAGCAGGACGGGCGCAAGCTCATGCGCGGACTCGGGATCGCGCAGGTGCTCGCTTCCCCGGCGTTCCATCTCCTTTACGTCGGTCGCGACCATCTCACCGATGTGTGGAAAGTGGCTCCTCCGCATCAGGGGCTGACTGCGGCCGCGCGCCGCGCGGCGAGCCGCCGATGAGCGTCAAAGGACCACAATTGGTGTCGCTCCTCGCGAACTCGTATTCGGGGGCGACCCTCCTCACCCTTCTGCTCAATGATCACAGCCGGATCGTGAGCAACGGGGAGGCCATGTTCATCAACGAGCGGGACCAGACCCATTACGAGTGCACGTGCGGCGAGCACCTCGAGAACTGTGACTTCTATCGGGCTACGGCCGCACACATGCGGCTGCCTGATGATACGGGCTGGGATAGGCAGCTCTTCATGCGTGTGCCGAGCTTCTCCTCGAGCGCTCTGGTTCAGGGCTTACTCGGTTCGGCGCGCTATGTCAGCGCTGCGCGGGACCGGCTCATCGAATGCATTCCGGCGTACCGCGCCATCAGGGACCGGTTTCTGCAGGCGCAGCTGCAGTTCTTCGCCAACGCACGAGGATTCGCCGGCGCGCCCATATACCTGGACGGCACCAAATCCCTGCGTCGCGCGCAGCTGCTTGCCGCGGACGGCCGCAGCGACATGAAGGTGCTGTTTCTCATCCGTGACGGCAGGGGATTTTGCGCCTCGTACCTGAAGAATACGAGCCCGCGACCGAGCTTGGCGCAGTCCGCCCAGCGCTGGCTCGCGCACATCGTGCGGGTAGATCGATTCGCCAACGGCTTCCCGTGCATTCCGCTCCTGACCGTGCGGTATGAGGATCTGTGTCGCTCGACCGAAGAGACGATTCGCACGATCTGCCGGTTCCTCGAGATCCCGTACGAGAATCTCGCGGGTGGCACGACGGCCAAGGCCCACATCCTCGGAAACAGGATGCGCAGGACCTTCAGCGGCACCATCGTGGAGGATGTGTCCTGGAGAGAGAAATTGGACCCCAGGAGTCAGAGCCGGTTGAGGTCGATCATGAAGGGGCAACTCGAGCGCTTTGGCTACCTGGCGGGAGCCGATCGATCCCGGTCCGGGATGGCCGAATGGCCCGGTGCCTCGACCGTGCGCGGCATCGACTGATGGCGGCGAGCGTTGCCCATGGCCAGTGAACGGATGTCGGGGCTCGGCAATCGGGCGATGATCCTGACGCTGGCGCGGCTGGCGAACTACGGGCTGACCATCATCAGCCCGATCATTCTCGTGCGCCTGCTCACCGTCGCGCAGTTCGGCCGCTACCGCGAGTTTCTGCTGTACGCGACCGTGCTCAATACCTTCGCCACCTTCTCGATCAACGCCAGCCTGCTTTATTTCATCCCGGCGGAGCCGCGGTGTCGCTGGCGCATCGTGCGCCAGACGGTGATGCTCCTCGCCTGCTCGAGCATGCTGGTCGTGGGAGCGATGGTCGCGATCGATCGCGCCTCGGGCGGCCGGCTGGTCGGGGATCTTCTGCTGCCGCTTGGCGCCTTTACCCTCTTGGCCACGAATCTCGATTTCTGGGATTACTACTGGGTGGCGACCGAGCGTGCCGGGCGGGTGTTCGCCTACTCCTCGATCCGCCTTGCCGCCCGCGTGGCGGTGGCCACGGTGACGGCCGCACTCACTCACGACGTGCAGACGATCATCTGGGCGCTGGTGGCGCTCGAGGGCCTGCGCCTGTCCCTCGCGGCCATGGTGTGGATGCTGATCGAGACGAGCGCGACGGAGCCGCCGCTCACCGAGCCCTGGCGCGCGCAGCTGCGCTTCTGCCTGCCCTCGGGCACCGGCTCGGTGCTTTCGATGCTGAGCCGAAATCTCGGCGGTCTCGTGGTCGCGAAGCTGCTGGGCGCGGTCTCCTTCGCCCACTATACGATCGGTCGCGCGGGTGATCCGGTGATCAACACGCTACGCACTTCCCTCTCGAACGTCCTGCTCCCGGAGATGGTGCGCCGTGGACGCGGCTCACGGGACGCCTCGCTCGCGCTGTGGCGACGCGCGACCGTCGTGAACGCGATCGTGCTCCTTCCGGTGGCCGTGCTGATCCTGCGCTTTGCGCGACCTGTGATCGCGATCGTCTTCGGCAGGAGCTATGTCGCCGCGGCGATCGTGTTGAAGATCTACACGCTGGTGATCGTGCGGGAGTGCTTCGATTTCTCACCGGCGGTGCGCGCGCTCACCTGGACGCGTCCGCTCGTCGAGAGCAATGTGCTCTCGCTCCTCACGTGCGCGATGTTGCTCGCGCTGCTCGTGCCGGCCGCCGGCGTGGCCGGCGCCATGGCGGCCGTGGCGCTCTCGACGCTGGTCGATGCCGGCTGGCTCGCCTATCGGACCATGGGCGCCTACCACCTCAGCTTGGGTGAGCTCGTCCCCTGGGGCGGCATGGGCAGGACGGCCGCCGCGGCGATTCTCGCGGCGCCGATTCTCTTTACCTTCGCCTGGAGCGAGAGGCTCGGCTTCGGCGGCGTCGCGCTCGGGTCCGCCGCCTATCTCGTGACATTCGCCTTACTCGTGCTCGCCCTGCGCGTGCCGGAGGCGCAGACACTGCTCGAGTGGATGCGGCGGGTGTTGCCGGTGCGGGCGCCGAGTTCCCGGAGGGCCTGAGCGATGATGCGGCTGCTTTTCATGTTGGTCATCGGCGCGCTCGCCATCGCGGACACGTTCAGTCTCGATATGAGCATGGGACCGGGTTTGAGCGTCAAGAACGCGTTGATTTACCCGATCGCCCTCGGGCTGTTGTTCCGCATGGCCCTCACGGGGCGCTTTCGCCTGCGCTTACCCGTCCTGAACGCCGCCTTCGTCATCTGGGTCACCTACGCCATACTCACCTGGATCGCCATCGTCACCGTGATCCACTATCCCGGATACGAGATTCGCGAGACGGGCATCTCGCTGAAGGCGCTGCTGATGGATTCGGCGATCTTCTTCTTCACCTTCTTCTACGGCGTCGAGTCCGAGCGCGACTTCTTCGTGCTGACGAAAACGCTCGCCTTCGCGGTCGGTATGGCCAACATCCTGACGCTGGCGGACGTCGCCGGCATCATTCACCTCGGGATCACCGTCGGCAGCTCGGGGGTCGAGGAGGGGCGCGTGTTCGGAGTCTTCGGGCACGCGAACGACACCGGGGCGCTCATCGTATGTTTCTTGCCCATGTTGACCGCGGTCGCGACCTCGAGCCGCGGATGGATGAAGGTGTTCTGGTATGCGAGCGCGCTCGCCTCGATCGTCGTGCTCATGCTGACTGTCTCGCGCGGCGCCTATGTCGCCGTCGCGATCGGCTATGCGTGGGGGGTGTGGCTCTGCAGGCGATACCTGCCGACCTCGCGCGTCGTGGCATGGGTGCTGATCGGCCTCTCCTCGCTCGTCCTCGCCGTGGGAGTCGCGGCCGCCGTGATGCCGGATTTCGTCCAGACCCTCACCGAGCGGCTCCTCAACCAGTCGATGGCCGTCTCGGTCGCGACCGCCTCCTCCGGACGGACCTCGCTCTGGCTCGCCTCGGTCGCCGTGATGGCGGCGCATCCGATCACCTTTTTGACGGGGTTCGGCTGGCGCACCCATCAGCTCATGTTCACCCTCGTCACGCACAACTTCTATCTCGACCAGTGGTTCGAGCTCGGCCTCGTGGGTCTTCTCGCCTTGCTCACGATCTTCTATCAGACCGTGAGCACGGCGCTGCGCGCCGTGGCGGCCGCCGAAGCGCATCTGCGCCCGTACATGATCGCGCTCGTCTTCGGCATGCTCGGCCTCGCGGTGGCGATCTTCTTCGTCAATCTCGAAAGGCCGTGGGACTACATCTGGATCTACGTGGGCTTTACGCTGCGCGCGGCGGTGGAGGCGGTCGAGAAGGCGCAGAGCCCGATGAAGCCGGCCGCTCACGCCTCCGGCGCGCCGGCGCGGGCTCGCGCCGTGCGGCCACGGCTTGTCGGCGCCGTGAGACGCTGACGGAGCTCTGGCGCGCCGCCCCCCGTGCGTCGCGGCGTCTGTGAACGCAGACAAATGCCGACAAAACACGCACTGGATCGCGATTTTGCGCGCGCGAGTATTGACCTCGTGACGAGGGCTGTAAGAATAGCGCCCGGCTTGTCCGCGGGCATCTCCCGTGGTGGGAGGCTCCGGGCAAGCTCCGGTGCAGACGTGAACGCGGTCATCGAACCGCGGTGCTGTCGGGGCGCCCGCACGCGCCCAACATCACAACGAGAGCAGTCACGGCTCGGACCCAAGTGCGCGCCGCCTGCCGGCTGCACCGGAAGCGCCTCGACTTCGTCGAGCGGTCACTCTGACCTTCCGGGGGTAATCATGCTGCATCATCCGATTCGTAGACTCTTCGCGGCTCTCGCCGCCGTCGCCGCGCTCGCACTCTGCGCCAGCGCCTTCGCCTTCTCGCCGCCGCAGTTTCCGCGCCTCGCGGGTATCGAGAACGGCGGGCAGGCGAACTACAACGACCCGACCTATCAGGCGGCGCTCGCCAAGCTCTCGGTGATGATTCTCAAGTACTGGCCCGGGCTCACCCCGGGGGGGGAATCGATGCAGAGCATCATCGAGGCGATCAAGGCGCAAAACCCCAACGCCCTGGTGTTCCTCTATGCGGACGCGGATGCGGCGGATCCCTCGGCCACGAGCTCGATGTCCCCGCTGATCGACAAGATCAACGCCATGCACTGGTGGCTAGAGGATGGTACGAGCGTCGTGCCGTCCTTCTATGGCCACGGCGAGGTCACCATCAATAGCTCTCCGGACACACCGAAGGACGCGAGCGGGGAGACTTCGATCGACTGGATCGCCCGGTGGTATGTCAGTAACTACTACACGCCCAACCCGGACATCGACGGGCTCTTCCTGGACAACGTGTTTCCGCAGCCGAGGGTCGCCGGCGACTGGAACGATGAGGGCGTCGTGTTGCAGGCTTCCGATCCAAAGGCGGCGGCGGCGCTGCAGGCGGGGTACGAGCGCTGGTTCAGCCTCACGCACGAGCTGATGCCGGGAAAGTACCAGATTGGCAACATCGGCAGCTGGGTAACGAGCGCGAAGAGCGTGCCGGCCGGGTACGTGGACATGGTCAATGGCGGAGTGCTCGAGGCGCTCATCGGCGAGCCCTATTCGGCCGAGACCTGGGGCGGATGGCAGGGGATGATGAACGAGTATCAAACCCTCATGCGCTCGGTGAGCGAGCCGAAGCTCGTCATCTTCAATCAATGGGGCGATCCGACCGACTATCAGTCGTTTCGCTACGGTTTCGCCTCGTGTCTGATGGACGATGGGTATTACAGCTTCACGAGCAGCTCGACCGGCTACTACGGAGTCGAGTGGTTCGATGAGTACAACGCCAAGCTCGGCAATCCGATCGGTGCGCCGCCGACCGGCGCGTGGCAGAAAGGAGTCTGGCGGCGGGACTTCAGCAACGGCATCGCGCTGGTGAATCCGAAAGGCAATGGCGCGCAAACGGTGACGCTGGGCGGATCCTTCGTCAAGCTCAAAGGCACGCAGGATCCGGCCGTGAACAACGGCCAGACGGTAACCGAGGTCACGCTGGGCGATCGCGACGGCATCATCCTGCTGCGCCAGTCGCCGCTGACGCAGCCGAAAGCGCCGACCAGCGTCTCGGCGGGGCTGGGCTGAGCCGAGGCGGGCGTCTGCGATCGTAGACATTGACACCGTCGCGAAGGCTGCAACAATGGCGGCCGTGACCGTGGGCGTCTCGAGAATCGGGATGCCCCGGGCACCTCCGGTTTAGACGTGGAAGCGGTCATCGAACCGCCTTGCTGCCGCCGCGCTCTCACGCGTGCGGCATTACCAGGGGGAACGATGTCCCAGCATCCGATTCGCAGATTCTGCGCGGTCCTCACCGCCGTGGCCGCGCTCGCGCTTTGCGCGAGCGCGTTCGCCTTTACGCCGCCGCCGTTTCCGCGCCTCGCGGGCATCGAGACCGGCGGGCAGGCCAATTACAACAGTACGAGCTATCAGGACGCGCTCGCGAAGCTCTCGGTGGTGATTCTCAAGTACTGGCCCGGGCTCACCCCGGGCGGGGAATCGATGCAGAGCATCATCAACGCGATCCATGCGAAAAATCCCAACACGCTGGTGTTCTTCTACACCGAGTCGGATGAGGGACCTGCCTCGGGCGGGGGCGCCATGGCGCCGCTGTACAACGAGATCAGAGCCATGGACTGGTGGCTGAAAGTCGGGTCGAGCCTGGTGCCGTCCTTCTACGGCAACGGCACGGACACGATCAACAACACCCCGTACACGCCCAAGAACTCGAGCGGCTACGATTCGATCGACTGGATCACCCATTGGTACGTCAACAACTACTACAAGCCGAATCCAGCGGTCAACGGCTTCTTCATGGACAATGTGTTCGCGAAGCCGAGAGTCACCGGCGACTGGTATGACAACGGCACCGCGCTGCTGCCTTCTAACTCGAAGGCGGCGGCGGCGCTGCAGGCGGGCTACGAGCGTTGGTTCACCCTCACGCATCAGCTGATGTCGGGAAAGTACCAGATCGGCAACGCCGGGAGCTGGGCGATGCCCGGGGCGACCGTGCCGGCCGGGTACGTGAACATGACCAATGGGGCAACGCTGGAGGCGCTCATCGGCGCCTCCTACTCGACGGAGAGCTGGGCCGGTTGGTCGGCGATGATGAAGGAATACGACGCCGTCGTGTCGGTGACGAGCGCGCCGAAGCTCGTCGTTTTCAATCAGTGGGGAAGCGCCACGGACTATCAGTCGATGCGCTATGGCCTCGCATCCTGTCTGATGAACAACGGCTACTACAGCTTCACGAGCAACGCGAGCGGTTATTACGGCGTGGTGTGGTTCGATGAGTACAACGCCAAGCTCGGCGCTGCGGTCGGCGCGCCGCCGACCAGCGCGTGGCAGAAGGGCGTTTGGCGGCGGGACTTCATCGACGGGATCGCGCTCGTGAATCCGAAAGGCAATGGGCCGCAGACCGTCTCGCTCGGCGGGACCTTCGTCAAGCTCAAAGGCACCCAGGCCCCGGGGGTGAACAACGGTCAGACGGTGACCCAGGTGACGCTGCAGAATCGCGACGGCATCATCCTGATGCGCAAGACTCCGCTCGTGCAGCCGGCCTCGCCCGGGCAAGTCACGGTGGGAACGGGCTGAGTCCGACCCCGGGAGGCCGCGGGAGGGCCGGGCCGTTGGTGAGCGCTTCGAGACAGTCGGTGAACTGGGCGGTCATGGCCTGAACCGTGAAGCGCTCCCTCACCCGTCGGGCGGCGGCTGCGCCGAATCGGGCGCGCAGCGCCGGCGAGGTGAGCGCGCACAGATGCGCCGACAGCGCCGCGATGTCCCCGGGCGGGAAGAGGAAGCCGTGCTCGCCGTGGGTGAGCTGCTCACCGGCGCCTCCGAGGTCGCTTATCACGAGCGGCCTGCCGAGCGACATCGACTCGAGCGCGGCCAGCGAGAACGTCTCGGAGCGCGAGACCAGCGTCATGACGTCACACGCCCGGATGAAGGGTCGGACGTCCTGCTTCACGCCGGTCATCACGACGTGCTCGCGAATTCCAAGCCGTCTGGCGCAGCGCTCGATCCCGGCGCGCTCCGGTCCGTCACCGACCAGGAGCACCTTCGCCGGAATGGCACGCGAGCGCAGCGTGGCCGCGGCGGCGAGCAGGTCGCCGTGGGCCTTCTCGGGGCGAAATCCTCCACATAGCCCAAGGACGAAGTCCTGGTCGCGAAAGCCTAGCGCGCGGCGAAAGGCGAGCTGCGCCTCGGGAGCTCGGCGGTCCGAATACCAGTGGGTATCGATGCCGTTGTAGATCACCTCATCCGCCGCGGGGTCGACGCCACGATCCCGCCAGTGACGCCGCTGGCTCTCGCAGACGTAGATCAGCCGGTCACACCGGTTGAAGAGGGGCCGGTAAAGGAGCATCTGCGCCTTCTCACCGAAAGCGCGCAGCTGGGTGCTGTGAAAGACGGTGGCGAGCCGCGGGCCCTCGCCCCGGTGGCCGCAGCGCGCCAGATACCCGTAGAGCATCGAGTAGGCATTGGTGCACACGATCGCCTCGATCCGGTGCGCGGCAATGAGCCGGCGCAGGCGCCGGACGGCGCCGGGATCGATCCGATGCGCGACCTCCAGGCAGAGAAGTCCGCTCAGCTTCGTGCGATCGAGCTGTGCGAGCAGCTCCTCGTTGCGCTTCAGATACCCGAGGTGCAGTGCGAAGCGGCGGCCGTCCAGATGGTTCAGCAGCGATACCAATTGCTTCTCCGCCCCGCCCGTGCGCAGGGAGTTGACCAGAAAGAGCACCGCGGGAAGGCGCGCCGGCAGAGGTGCACCGCTCATGGGGGCGGCGCGGCCATGAGTCCCGCGAGCGCTTGCGTGTAGGGTCCGACCGTACGCTCCTCGTCCGAGCGCCCGTCGATGTAGCGGCGGCTGCGCGCGCTCGCGGTGTGCCACTTGCCCGCCTCGCCGGCGAGCTGCGCGATCGCCGCGCGCAGCTCTTGCGCGTCATGGACGACGATTCCCAGACGGTACCGGGCGATGAGACGCTGTGGATCGATGAACGCTGCGACCGGCGTGCCGCGCGACCACGCCTGCAGATAGGTGTTCGGAAATCCTTCGATCTCCGAGGTGCTGACGAGCACGCGCGCGCGCTCGATGTACTCTCCGATCCGCTGTTGCGGCACGAACCCGTGAAAGCTGACATTGGGCAAAGTCGCGGCCCGCCCCCGCACCTGCTCGAAGAAGCCCTCCGCTCCCGGCATCGGCCCGCCGATCAGATGAAAGCTCAGATGGGGGAGCCCGGCGGCGACCTCAAGAAGCAGTTCGGGGCGTTTCAAGGGGCGCAGGTTCCCGATCCAGAGCACCGCGATGTCACGCGCCTCGAACGGCCGCCGCCGGCCGCCGGTCTCGAACAGTGGCTCGATCACGGCGCTCGACACCCCGAAGTTTCGCTCGAGGGCCTGCCGCTGGGTGGAGGTCTGCGCGAGCACGAGATCCACGCGTCTGAGGCCCCAGCCATACAACCTCCGGTCGCGCCAGTAGCGCACCAGAAGCGTCCGCGGATCGCAGTCGGAGTCGCTCGCGACGCGGAAGACGACTCTACGGCCGCGCGCTCTTGCGAACGCCACCACCTGCGCCAGATGTCCGCCGGCGCAGCTCGTGTAGTAAATGTCGGCTTGGGCGCGCCGCATCGCGGCGTGCAATTTGCTCCAGCGCGGGTGTAGGAAGCGGATCACGGGGATGCCCGCTTGCGGGCGGTAGGCCTTGTAAGTCTTGATGCCGTCCCATACCGCCCCGTCGGGCTGTCCGTGGTCGGCGACGATCATGGATACCGGCCATCCCCGGCGGGCGAGTGCCCGGGCGAGCAGGGTCTGTTGCAGCTCCGCCCCGCCGGCGGGGCGTTGCGAGTACTCCCGTGCGAGCAGAGGAAGATTCCCGAGGCCCACGAAGCAGACGCGACCGCTCGCCGCGCGGGGTTCAGCCCCTGCTGCGGGAGCCGGATGAGGCAAGCTGATCGTCATGGCAGTGTCATGTCCGCGGCCCGGAACAAACGCGGACCGGAGCGAAACGTTCCGGCCCGGCCGCGAGCGGGGATGGGAACGGAACTTGCTCAAGCTTGGCCTGACGACGCACGCACCTGAGCGTCCCCATACGAAGAAGGAACACGCTGATGCCATGGCATCCCTCTCGCTGGCTGTACGGCCTGCTGCTTGTGGTGGTCTGCACCGCCGCGCTCGCCGCGCCTCCGGATTCCAGTTACACCGTAAAGCCCGGAGATGTGCTGAATATCGGCGTCTGGAAGGAGCCGGAGCTGCAGAACAACGCGGTGCTCGTGCAGCCGGACGGGAGATTCTCCTTCCCGCTCGCCGGGCAGCTCGATGCCAACGGCAAGACAGTGGCGCAGCTGCAGCAGGAAATCGGCGCGCGCCTGGCTCATTTCATCACCGATCCGGTCGTCACGGTGAGCCTTGCGCAGATCAACGGCAACAAGGTCTATGTGCTCGGACAGGTGCAGAAACCCGGCGCCTTCGTCGTCAACCCGAGTGTCGATGTGATGCAGGCCATCAGCATGGCCGGCGGCACGACGCCCTTTGCCGCGCTCGGCAGCATCAAGATCCTGCGGCGAACGGCCGACGGCAGCCAGATGGCGCTACCTTTCAACTACAACGATGTCGCTCATGGAAACGATCTCGCGCAGGACATCATTCTGCAGGCCGGCGATGTCGTCGTCGTCCCGTAGGCGGTATCTCGCGCTCGGCGCGGGGGCGCTCCTCGGTCTGACGGCCCGGGCGCCGGCCGCCAACTGGGACCTCCTGCCGCGCATCGAGATCGGCGGTACGTACAACGACAACTACCGCATGGTCACCTCGTCCGCCGACAAGCTGCAGGTATACGGGCCGTTCATCGACGCTCAGCTCGATGCGGACCTGGTCTCTCCCCGCGGGAAATTCGAGATCGTGCCGCGGCTTTACTCGACCTACTTTCCCTCGGACACCGCCGATCAGTCCACCGACGAGTATCTCGACATGGACGGGGACTACAAGGGACTGCGCTCGGACCTGACGGGTCTCGCGCAGTACGCCAACGAGACGGTCATCTATTCGGAGCTCCTGCCGGCGGCCTTTCCGGGCGTCGCCTTGGGCCAGGCGGTGACCGGAACGTATGGGCGCGTGGGGGTGCGCGAGCGGCTGCAGATGGAGCACCTGGCGCCGGAGTACGCCTATGACATCACTCCGCGCACCCACCTGCAGATGAGCGCGGACTACCAGCACGATGCCTTCGGCCAGAGCGTCGTCCAGCACGTCGGCTTCGCCAACTATACCGGCAGGGCCGGCATGCTCTTTGACGTTACGCCGCGATCGACGATTTCCGTGACCGGAGTCGGCTCGCGGTTCCTGCCGCAGGCCGGCGGCCACGATACCAACCGCTATGGCGCGGAGCTCGAGTGGACCGGGACACCCTCGCAGGTCGTGCACACGTATCTGCGGTTGGGCGCGAACCGTGTGCAGGCGAATACCGCCCTCGGTCCCGTCAACAGTAACGGCGTGACGGGCGGGGCGGGCATCCAATGGCAGTATCAGACCACCGAGGTCGTCCTCGATCTGGTGCGCAACCTCTCGCCGAGCGCGGCCGGCGCCGAGGTGGTGGGAAACGAGCTGCGCTTTCGGGTATTGCACGCCTTCGAGCCGCGCCTCTCGGGCATTTTCGCGGCGCGCGCGGCGCGCCTGCGCGGCGCCTCGAATCAACCGCAGCTCGCGATCGACGGGGAGGACTATCTGGCGGCCGAGGCGGGCGCCGAGTATCAGCTCACGATGAGCTTCCGCGTCGTGGCCACCTACGACTACACGTGGCAGCGCTTCCAGGGCGAGTCGGCGGCGGGATCGAACGCCGTCAATCTCGCCGTCGTCTACCAGCCCTTGAACCGCTTCGAGCCGTTGCCGGAGTACACCGGCATCCCGCAGGACATCCCGCAGGACATTCCGCAGGAGCCATAGCATGACGGAAACTCCAGAAACCGGTCCGGGCCTGGCGGACTATCTCTCGGCCATCAAGCGCCGGCGCATGCTGCTCGCGAGCGTCGCAGTGCCGATCCTCGCGGTCGCGGCGGCGCTCGCGCTCGGACTGCCGAGTCTGTACGTTTCCACCGGTCTTTTCACATTCACCTACGCGACGGTGCCGGGCGAGATGCCCGCGAGCGCCAACGAGGATCTCTTCATCCGCCAGCAGGAGGAGTACCGCGACGCGTATGTCGACAGTCTGTCGCGCGCCGTCATGACGGCGCGTTCGTTCGATGAGCTCGTGCGGGCCATCCCCGGCGTCGTGCCGCCCGGCACCGATTCGGCGACGGCCGAGAAGCACATCGCTCGCCACACCACCGTGGTGCCCGTGCGCACCCCGGTGCTCGATCCGCAAACCGGACGCAACCGCGACATCATCACGGCGTTCTCGGTGTCCTATGACAGCCGCAATCCGCAGCTCGCGGCGCGCGCCGCCACCTGGCTCACCAACGCCTTTCTCATCGGCAGCCGCCAAAACCCGCTGCTGCGCGCCAAGGCGGCGGAGCAGTTCTACGACGGTCAGGTCGTGCAATTGCGGCAGAGGATCGCGAGCATCAATGCGAAGCTCGCCACCTTCAAGGCGAGGAACTACGACCAGCTGCCGGGTCTCACCGACATCGACATGAACATCATGGATACCACGCAGCGCGACCTGGAGAACATCACGCAGCAGATCGAAGCTGCGCGCCAGAGCCGCGTCTTTCTGCAGCAACAGCTCGATGCGGCCAAGAACGCGGGTGAGGACACGGGTCTGCTCGAGCAGCTGCAGGCGGAGTACAACCAGAAGCTCGCCACGTACGACCCGAACTATCCCGACATGATCGCGCTGCGCCAGCAGATCGATGTGCTCAAGGAGGGGGGCGGTGCGATCGACAGTCTCTCGCTCCCGGCGCAGCTGCGCGCCGAGGAGCAGCTTCTCGCCCAGACGAAGCTGCGCTACACGAGCAATTTCCCCGACGTGCAGCGCATTGAGCGGCAGATCAAGATCCTGAAGACCCGCATCGCCCACGGTGAGAAGTACGCGGGCAATGCGCAAGGGAGCCCGGCGGTGGTGGAGCTCGAGACACAGCTCGACGCCAACCAAACGCAGACCCAGGGCCTCGTGCGCCAGCAGGCGCAGCTGCAGAGCCAGCTCGCGAAGCTGTCGCGGAACATGCAGGCGAGCCCGGAGGTCGAGCGCCAATACGATGCGCTCACGATGAACCTGCAGCAGGCGCAGACCCAGTACAACACGCTGCTACAGAATCAGATGAACGCGCAGCTCACGAGCCAGGCGATTGCCAGCGGCCGCAGCGACAAGATCCGCATCGTGGAGCACCCCGGGGTGCCGCTCGAGCCGGGCAAGCCCGAGCGCATCGCGATCGGGGCCGTGGGCCTGATGCTTGCGATGCTGCTCGGGCTGACCGTGGTGGTGATCGCCGAGAGCTTCGATCAGAGCGTGCGCGGCAGCCGTGACGTCCGTACCGTGCTCGCGCTCTCTCCGCTGGGGGTGATCCCGGAGATCGCGGACTCGGTCACCGCACGGCGTCAGCGCTGGCAGCTGGCGATACTGATGATGTCCGTATGCGTGGTGACCCTCGGGGTGCTGCTGACGGCGCGAGTTTTCTACTCCTGACGCGAAGAGCTGCAAGCGCGGCGAGGTAAAACGACTCATGAGCCTGATCGAGGAAGTGATGCGCCGCCAGGCGCACGAGCGCGCCGCGATGGCGGGCGGTATCGCCCCGAGTGCGGGGGCAGCAGCGCCGGCTGCGTGGGCGGCCCGGCCGATCCTCGCGCCCGCGCCGGAAACGGCGAACGAGCGCTACTGCGCCGCGACGCTCGACTCCGAGGCGTTGGAGCGCAACCGGGTGTTGCTGCGCGTCCAGGACGTCGCGGTGTCGCGCGCCTACAAGATTCTGCGGACCCGGGTATTGCGCCGCATGGCGGCCAACAACTGGTACACGCTCGGGGTGACCGGCACGGCCGCGGGCGAGGGCAAAACGATCACCGCGATCAATCTCGCGCTCGCGCTCGCGCAGGACCCCCACGCCTGGGTGTTTCTGGTCGATCTCGACCTGCAACGGCCGCGGCTGGGCGCGTATCTTGGCATGAGCTACGAATACGGCCTCACCGACTTTCTGGCCGGGCAGGCGCAGCTCGAGCAGGTGGTCTACGACATCGGCATCAAGCGCCTGGCGGTGGTGCCCAATGCGAGTCCGGTCGAGACCTCTTCCGAGCATCTGCGCTCGCCGCGGATGGCCGATTTTCTCAACGCGCTCGAGGCACAGACGCCACGGCGCATCGTCATCTTCGACATGCCGCCGCTCCTGGCAAGCGATGACGTGCTGGCATTCGCCCCTCGCGTCGACAGCTTCCTGCTCGTGGTGTCGCAGGGATTCACCGCGCGCCGCACACTCGCCAACGCCAAGGAAGTGCTCTCCGAGCTCAATCTCCTCGGCGTTGTTCTCAATCGCTCCACCGAGCACAACGACAGCCCCTATTACTGATGCCACTCGATCTCTCGGTCGTCGTACCCCTATTCAACGAGGAGGAGAGCGTACGGCCGCTCCACGCCGCCATCATCGCGGCGGTCGAGCCGCTCGGGGTCTCCTTCGAGATCGTGCTCGTCGATGACGGCAGCCGGGACGGCACCGCGCGGGTCGCCGATGAGATCGCGCGCGCCGATCCGCGCCTCTGCCTGGTGAGGTTCCGGCGCAATTGCGGGCAGACACCGGCCATGGCGGCCGGCATCGCCGAGGCGCGCGGGGAGATCATCGTGACCATGGACGGCGATCTGCAGAACGACCCGGCGGACATCGGCGAGTTGCTCGCGCGCATCGAGGCGGGCTACGACATCGTGGTCGGCTGGCGGCACGAGCGCCAGGACAAGCTCTGGACGCGCAAGGTGCCCTCGCGCATCGCCAACGCCCTCATCGCCCGGGTGACCGGGGTGCCGATCCGCGACAACGGCTGCTCGCTGAAGGCCTATCGCGCCTGTCTCATCAAGCGGATTCCGCTTTACTCGGAGATGCACCGCTTCATCCCGGCGATGGCCTCGATCGCCGGTCCGCGGATCGCCGAAATCCGTGTGCGCCACCACGCACGGCGCTTCGGACGCTCGAAGTATGGCCTGTCGCGCATTTATAAGGTGCTGCTCGATCTGATGGTGATCAAGACCCTGGCTTCCTTCACCGCACGTCCGATGCTCTGGTTCGGGATGCTCTCGCTCCCGATGCTGGCCGCGGCCGCCCTGGCGCTCGGTTGGACGTGCTTCACGCTCGCGGTGCAGGGCAGGATGTCGCTCGCCATTGCCGGCACGGGCGTGATCTTCTTCACCTCCACCGTGATGCTGCTCGCCGCCGGAGCGATCGGCGAGCTCATCTACAAGCTCGGGGATCTGCGCGAGCACCAATTCTCCTCTCTCACCCAACATCTGCTCGTCAGAGGGACTGACCCTCCATGACTGAATGCGCCGAGGCAAGCGTGGAAATCTCTGCGATCATCCCGGTCGGGCCGCGTCATGCGCCGGACCTGCTCGCCCTCTACGCGGAGTACAAGGAGGGGCTCGAGGCGATCGGTGCGCGCTACGAGGTGATCGTGGTGCTCGATGGGCCGAGGCCCGAGCTGGCGGCCGACGTGCAGCGGCTGCTCTCCTTCGGCGAGCGCATCTCGGTGATCAGCCTCACCCGAAAGTTCGGCGAAGCCACCGCGCTCGTCGCCGGATTTCAACGCGCGAGCGGACGCATCATCGTGACGCTGCCGCCGTATCACCAGATCCGCGGCAGCGAGATTGGCAAGCTGGTGCGCGCTCTCGGCGTGACCGAGCTTGCCATCGGGTGGCGTTGGCCGCGCACCGGCACCCGATTCGAAAGGTATCGGCGGCATCTTTTCCATCGCTTCCTGGGATCGATCACCGAGCAGCGCTTCCACGATCTTGGCTGCGGCGCGCGCGCCATGAAGCGCCGGGTGCTGGAGGAGATCAACCTCTACGGTGACCAGCACCGCTTCCTGCCCGTGCTGGCGAGCCGCGTTGGATTCAGGGTGATGGAGATCGAGCTGCATCAGTCGCCGCTCGATCGCCTCGACGGCCGTTATCCGCCGCGGGAGTATATCCGTCGGGCGCTCGATATCTGCACCGTGTTCTTCCTCGTGCGCTTCACGAAAAAGCCGCTGCGATTCTTCGGCATGGTGGGCGTGACGATGTCCCTCGTGGGCGCGGCGCTCGTCCTCTGGCTCGCGATCGACCGCCTCGTCTTTCACCATCCGCTTGCCGATCGGCCGGCGCTGCTCCTGTCCTCGCTCCTGCTCGTGCTCGGCATGCAGCTCTTTGCGCTCGGGCTCCTGGGCGAGCTCATCATCTTCACGCACGCGCGCGATATCAAGGACTACCAGATCGAGGAGGTCATCCGCTATCCGCTGCCGCCGCCCGCCGCCGAACGCCCGCTGCCGGTGCTCGAGCCGGCCTCCGGCGCGTCGCACCCGCACGTCGCCTGAAGAGCCGTTATGTCCGGGGCAGCTTATCAATCGACCAATGCGCGAATGCGGCGTGCAAGATATCCAAGCGTCGAGCCACGCGTCGATCGATTCGCCGACAGGGCGCCGATCGTGCGCGCCGGGGCGATCAGCGCGAGTCGCGCCGCCTTCAAGGGGTCAGGCGACAGTGGCACCCGCGGGTATCCGAATCTCTCCATGAGCGGTCCGCATATCTTCTGGGCGAAATACGCATCCTCGATCGGAAGATCGACGCGCCATCGGCCCGCGGAACGGCTCGAGATGCCGCTCAGGCGCTCGCCGGTGGATGAATTACTGAACTGCGTATCCAACAGCCGCGGGTGGAATTCCTCTCCTATGAACGCGCATAGCTCGCGCAGCCGGGCGGCGGGCTCGCGGACCAGATCCTCGTATCGCATCACGTGAACGGCATGCTCGAAGCGGCTTTTCCCGGCCAAAATGGCGCGCGCGCTCGCCTTCCACAGGTACGAGGTGAGCAGCGGATGGTAAAGCCTGCGCAGCCGCGGCCGGTCGCCATCGGAGGCGATCGTCCATTTGTCGCGATAGGAGACCAGAAAGTCGCGCGGGTCGCGGATGCAGGCGATGACGCGTGCGTCCGGAAACATCCCGAAGATCGTCTCGAGCTCGAAGACATCGCGGGGCACCTGATTGCCCCATCTTCTCTTGCCGGCGTTCGCCGCCTGCAGCGTCATGAACGCGTCGAAGACCTCGCGATGCGTGCGGCATCCGGACAGCGCCCGCTCGAGAGCGCCCGATGCACACAGTCCCTCGATACGCCGTTGGTCATCGAGCTCATCGAAGCGGCCGTAGAGCGTGCGCAATCTGGCGAGGATATCGGCAAGGTGCCGCGGCCAGTCGCTGGGATTGGGCTGCCGGCGATAGATGTCTTCCAGGAAATGCGTCTCACCGGGCATGAACAATTGCGGCAGGCCACCCAACAGATGGGCGGTGAGCGTGGTGCCCGATCGCGGTGGTCCGACAACAAACACTGGCGGCATGAACGACACGTCCGAAGGGTATTCAACGCATGAGTCACGATTATAAGACGGATTTGACACCAACACCCAGCGACGCGCGAAAATAATGGCGGTATGGAAGTTGCTTGACGAGGCGAGCTGCGCGGCTGCATCGCGCGCGGCTTCTCCCCCCTACGCACTGCTGTCGTGGGACGCAATGAGCTCGATGCTGCGGGCGCGCCTCGATGCGCTACCGGGGCCGCTGCGCATTCTCGAGGCGGGGTGCGGGCGCCTGTGGCCGTTGAGGCTGTCCGTGCCTTTCACATTGACCGGGCTGGATCTCGACCCGCACGCGCTCGCTGCGCGCACCGATCTCGATCAGGCGGTGTTGGGGGACCTGCGCACGATCGAGTTTGCGCCGAGCTCCTTCGACGTCATCTACAGCGCCTTCGTGCTCGAGCACGTGCCGGGCGCGCAGGGGGTGCTCGAGCGCTTCGCGCGCTGGCTCGCTCCGGGGGGCACGCTGATCCTCAAGGTCCCCGACCGGGACTCGGCCTACGGTTTCGTGACCCGGCTGACCCCCTACTGGGCGCACGTGATGTTCCACCGCTACCTGTTGCGACAGCCGTTGGCGGGGACCGCCGGCCGTGGTCCGTACCCGACGTATTATGACGCGGTCATTTCCGAGCGCGGGCTGCGCGAGTTCTGCGGCCGCAATGGGTTGACGGTGCCGGAGGTATACCGGCAGTGTAGTTACGCAAAATTCCCGCCGGTTCGAGTGGCCGCTTTCCTGACCTCGATGCTCTCGGCCGGGCGGCTCGCCTGGCGACACAATAACCTGCTGTTCATCGCGCGGCGGCAGGCGCTCCATTGAGCGGTGCGCGAACGCGGTGAACGAGCGCAAGCGCACATGGCGCGTTCTGGTGCTGACGCCTCGGGCGGGCGGTGGCATCAGCCAGATGATGCATTACCTCGAGGCGGCAGTCGGCAGCCAACCGCATCGCTGGCGGTTCGAGTTCTTCGTGACCCATGACAAAAGGCTCCTGGGAAGCATTCTGCGGTTTCCTCATCGCCTCTGGCGCTTTGCAGGACAGTGTGCACGCGGTGATGTGGATCTGTGCCACATCAATGTCTCATGTAAGGGTAGTACGGTCCGAAAGTCCTGCTATGCCGCCATCTGCAGGGGATACGGCATACCGTACGTGCTGCATTTGCACGCCGGCGGCTATCCCGAATATCTCGCACGCGGCAACGCTCTCAGGCGAAGGGTCGTCAAACGCCTGTTCCTGTCGGCGGCGCGCGTTGTCGTTCTCGGTTCGACGTGGTTGGCATTCGTCCGAGATCAGATAGGGGTTCCGGTCGAGCGCATCGGCATTCTTCCCAACGCCGTGCCGGCCCCTGAGGAATCATCCGAAGTCGAGCGCCTGCGGCCGCCGCTCATCCTCTTCGTGGGGCTGATGCACAGGCACAAGGGTGTGGATGCGTTGCTCGAGGCTCTGGGCGAGAGGGACGTCCGCCGCCTGCGCTGGCAGGCGACGCTGTTGGGGGGCGGCGATCTAAACGGCTATCGCGCGAGAATCGCGCGGCTTGGCCTGAGCGAGCGCATCCAGGCACCGGGCTGGACCGCGCCGCAGAAGGTCGGATCACTGCTCGCTCGCGCCAGCATTTTCGTTCTGCCCTCGCTCATCGAGAATCTTCCCATGGCGCTGCTGGAGGCCATGGCCTACGGCATCTGCCCGGTGGTGACGCCGGTGGGCGCCATCCCGGAAGTGGTCTGTCATGGTGTGAACGGGCTGATCGTCCCTGCCGGCGACTCGCGCGCATTGGCGGATGCGCTGCGTAGGCTGCTCGGCGATCAGGTGCTGCGGTCCCGCCTCGGGCAGGCTGCGCAACGCAGATTCCGCGAAAGCTACGATATTGCAGACTACGTGACTCGCCTGGAAGGCCAATACGAGCTGGCGATGGGCGAGCGGCGATGTCTGCGGGTGAGCTCGCGCCGCAGTGATCGAACATGTGCGGAATAGCGGGCATCTTCGGCGCGCGATATTCGGAGCCGCAGCTGCAGGAGCAGATCCGCCGGATGACGGCGACCCTCGTGCACCGCGGCCCGGATTGCGACGGCATCCTGGTGCGTGCCCATGAGCGCATCGCGCTCGGTCACCGCAGGCTCGCGATCCAGGACCTGAGCGATGCGGGCGCACAGCCGATGTCGTCCCCTTCGGGGCGCTATGTCATCGTGTTCAACGGCGAGATCTACAACGTCCCGCAGCTCAAGGCGCAGTTATTGAGCGAGGTCGAGTGGCGGGGTCATTCCGACACCGAGGTGCTGTTGGCGGCGTTCGAGCAATGCGGCATCCGGCGGACCCTCGAGCTCACGGCCGGGATGTTCGCGCTCGCGCTGTACGATGGTAGAGATAGAAAGCTCTACCTCATGCGCGATCGCTTCGGCGAAAAGCCGCTCTATTACGCGAGGCATCGGGGCGGGGTGGTGTTTGCGTCCGAGCTCAAAGGCTTGCTGGCGCTCTCGGACCTCGAGCCGCGCATCTGCAGGGAGGCGGTCGTACTCCTCCTCAAATATAACTACATCCCCGCTCCGTACACGATACTCGAGGGAGTCGGCAAGGTGATGCCCGCAACGGTGGTGACCACGGACGGCGCGAGCACCCAGGAGGAGCGGTACTGGGATCCGGCGGCAATCGTCGGCCGCTGCGGCGCGGATCGTGCCGGCGCCCTGGACTTCAAGAGGAGCGCTGAGGAGCTGCGCGAGAGGTTGCGGCAGGCGGTCCGCGGACAGTTGGTGTCGGACGTGTCGATCGGCGCCTTCCTGTCGGGCGGCGTCGATTCATCGCTCATCTGTGCCATCATGCAGGAGCAATCACCCGTCACGGTGAACACCTATACGATTGGATTTCAGGAGCCGCAGTTCAACGAGGCCGGGTTCGCGCGCGAGGTGGCGCGGCACCTCGGCACCCACCACACCGAATACTATGTGAGCGCCAAGGATGCGCTGGCCCTCGTGGAAACGCTGCCGGCCATCTTCGACGAGCCTTTTGCGGACTCATCCCAACTTCCCACGTTATTGCTCACGCGCATGGTGAGCCGGGATGTCAAGGTCGCCCTCTCGGGGGATGGGGGCGATGAGCTTTTCGCCGGCTATGCGAGATACGCGGTTCTCGGCCGGCGCAGGCCCGCTGTGGGCATGCGGGTTCTCGCAAGAGCGCTCTTGCGCCGGCGCGGGCATACGGTCGCGCTCGCCGGCGCGGCTCGGGCCGTCGTGCGGCCGGTGAGCGTCTGTACGGGTCTGCCCCAATGGATCGTCGAGCACAAGCTCAAGCGCCGTCTGATCCGCGCCGGGGAAGATCTCACCGCCGCCTATCAATACCTCAATGCCCAGTGGTGCGATCCTGCGAGCCTGACGGCAGGCAGCGTGCTGCCGGACGATGCGCTCGCGAGGGACGTCGCGCAGGTGGAGGCAACCGACCGCTATCGCGCCATGATGCTGTTGGATGTGCACACGTATTTGCCGGATGACCTTCTGGTGAAGGTCGATCGGGCGGCGATGCATTACAGCCTGGAGACGCGGGCGCCGTTCCTCGATCATCGGCTGTATGAGTACTCGGCGACTCTGCCGACGAGTTACCTGGTGGATGAGGCCGGTGGCGGCAAGCGGATTCTGCGCCATCTTCTCCACCAGTACGTACCGCGAGGCCTGGTGGACCGGCCCAAGGCGGGGTTCGCGGCACCGCTTGCGAAGTGGCTCCGGACTGAGTTGGCGGACTGGGCGGAGTCGCTCGTGTACGGCCCGGAGTTGGCGGCACAGTCCTTCATTGACCCGCAGCGGGCCGCGGAGGTGTGGCGTCTACACAAGCAGGGCCGGGGCGATTATTCGTTTCATCTGTGGGGCCTGCTGCAGCTTTGCGCCTGGCAGCGTCTATACCGCGCGAGCTGGTAGCTGCGAGGAATGGCTTGCCTTTGGGCGCGGAGCCTGTCGGTGATGGTGGGCTGTCGGCGTTTGACGACATAACTGCGGCATGGGCACGAGCTTTGCGAGGTTGCAACGAGCATGCGAATCCTACTCGTTGCCCCTCAGCCGTTCTATCAGGAGCGAGGAACCCCGATCGCGGTGCGGATGCTGGCCGAGACGCTCTGCGGTCAAGGCCATGCCGTCGATCTGCTCACCTACCACGAGGGCGCGGATCTTGAGATCGAGGGCCTGCAGATTCTGCGCACGCCGGCGCTGCCTGGGCTCAAGCAAGTTCCGATCGGCATCTCGTGGAAGAAGCTCGTCTGCGATCTTCTGATCTCGGCGCGACTTCTTGGGCTCGCGCTCTCGCGCCGCTACGATGTGATCCACGCGGTGGAGGAGGCGGTGTTTCCGGCGATACTGCTGCGCTCCTCCACCGGCGCGCGGGTCGTGTATGACATGGATTCGATGCTCGGGGAATCGCTCGTCGCCAAGTGGCGAGTGCTGCGGCCGGCGCAGCGGATGCTTCGCGCCCTCGAGCGCGCCGTCATCAGGAGGACCGATGCGGTGTTCGCCGTCTGCCACGATCTCGCGCGGCACGTGCAGATCGATGCGCCGGGCGTGCCGGTATTTCTGATCGAGGACGTGGCGCTCCCCGCGCCGCAGCACGGCGGCGGCGCCGAGCCGCTGCGCGAGCTCTTAGGTCTGCGGGGCGAGCTCGCGCTCTACATCGGGAATCTCCAGCGCTATCAGGGCATCGAGCAGCTCGTGCGTGCGATGGCGCTGGTGCCGAAGGAGCGCGCTCTCACGCTCGTCATCATCGGCGGCTGGCCGGAAGACATCCGGCGGGTGCGCGCACTCGTGCGCAAGCTCCATCTCGAGGAGCGCGTGTGTCTCTTGGGTCCCCGGCCGCTCGCGCAGCTCGAGGGCTTTCTCGCCCAGGCGGACCTGCTCGTCTCACCGCGCCTTCTCGGCTGCAACACGCCCATGAAGGTCTATTCCTACATGAATTCGGGGCGGGCCATTCTCGCCACCCGCATCGCCTCTCACACCCAAGTGCTCGATGAGGAGTGCGCGCTGCTCGTCGAGCCCAATCCCCAGGCGATTGCGAACGGGCTCGCAACCCTCGCGGCCAATGCGGGCTTGAGATCGCGCCTCGGCGCGGCCGCCCGGCGGCGTGCCCTCGAGCATTACTCGGTCGAGGCGTTTCGCCGCAAGGTCTATGCGGCCTACCAGACGCTCGAGACACAGGGTGCGGGCCTGAGAGCCACTTTGTGAGTGGCCGGCTACTTCGATAGGGGACTGCCTTGGACCGTCTCTTGGCCCGGCTCCGCCACGGCGGTGGCACGCAACTGTGCAGAGTGAGCTTGCGGTAAGTATCCGCTCGCGCGATACCAGTCGGCCACGCGTCTCACGCCGGCGGCGGCGCTCACCTTGGGCGCGAAGCCCAAGAGCCGCGCGGCTTTCGAGCCGTCGAACTCGCGATGATGAGTGAAGAACGCCACCCGCCGCCGATGTAGCGGTGGATCGATGCGCAGCGGCACGCACACCGATTCGCAAAGGAGCCCCGCGGCCTTCACCGGCCAGACCGGAATCCGCCACCGCGGCTCCTTCACCTCGAGCGCGCGCGCGATGTATTGGACGAGCTCCTTCAGCGTCGGCGCATCGGGACCGGCGAGAATGAAAACCTCACCGAGCGCCGCCTTGGAATTGCTGCAGAGCACGAAGCCATCGACGAGATCCTCGATGTGCACCATGTGCAGCTTCGGTTTACCGCTGCCGATCATCACGAAGACACCGCGCTCGATCGCACGGTAGAGCTTGAGGAACCGCAGATCCCCCTCGCCATAGATCGGGCCCGGGCGCACGATCACCACCGGCTGGCCGCGTCGAGCGGCGGCCTGCGCGGCGAGCTCGCCTTCGAGCTTGGTGCGCTGATAGATGTCGCCGGGGCCGAAGCGGTAATTCTCGCTCGCTGGCGGGTCGGCGATGTGCCCGTGCACGCCCACCGTCGAGCAATGCACGACCCGCTCGCAACCCAGGCGGCGGGCGGCCTCGAGCACGTTGCGCGGCCCACCCACGTTGACTTCGCGGTAGTAGCTGTCGGGGTGACCTGCGGTGCGAAAGACGGCCGCGATGTGGTGAATCTGCTCGCAGCCGCGCGCGGCGGCGGTCACATCATCGAGCGAAGTCAGCTCCCCAAAGCGCACATCGATGCCGGCAGCGGCAAGGGCCTTGGCCTTGGCCGCATCCCGCACCAGCGCCCGCACATGGTCCCCTTGGGTGGCGAGCCGCCGGGCGAGGTGGCCGCCGGTGAAGCCGGTGGCGCCGGTGATGAGAATGGTGCGTGCCATGCCCGGGCGAAGCAGGGATCGTGCCTT
>JBAUOO010000062.1:0-18747 GCA_049579785.1 Steroidobacteraceae bacterium | reverse complement strand
ACGCGCCGGCGCGCGATCGCGCGCAGGTCGGCGATGTTCAGCGCGCGGGCGGCATCGCGCCCGCTGAACGGGCGCCGCTTCCAGGGCATGCCGGGTTACTCGAGGGCAACATCGAGTCGCGATGCGGTGAACGTGTTGGTTGCCGCGTCATAACTGCCGATCGCCACCACCCGATATACCTTCGCCGAGCCGTTCAACGTGCTGGTGAGCTCGCTCGCGAAGGCGCTCGAGGTGCTGAACATCGAGATCCCGTTGGTGGCGTTGCCGATCGCGAACTGGGTGGCGCCCGAGATATCGATGCTGGGCGTGCCCGTCAGTTTGGTGGACTGCGGGCCGATCACGACCTCGGCGAGATCCGTGGAGGCCAGATTCAGCGTGAGGCTCGTGCTGTCATAGGAGGTGAACGGAGCCGCGTTCCCGGCGCCGGCCGCGCCCCACTCCGCGATGAGATCGGCGGGATAGGCGCTGCCCGGCACGACATCGGTGGCGTCGAAGTCCGGTGGCGCGGAGCCGAAGGCCGTCGGGAAGCCATCGAACCGCAGCAGCGTGCCGGCGGCGGTCGCGCTCTCATCGCTCGTGCCGGTGTCGATCTGATAGCTCGCCGCGCTCGCGTTGCTGGCGCTCGAGACCCCCGTGCCGGCGAAATCGAAGCCGGTCGCGGCGAACGGTCCCATCGCGAGCAGGCTGACGTTGGCGCTGCCCGCCGCGCCGGAGTTGAGCGTCCCCCAGATCGGAGTCGACTGCAGCCGCACGATGCCGGAGGTGGCATCGAGCGTCAGTGCGTTGGCGCTGTTGACGGTGCCGAGACCCACGGCATCGATCTGCGAGCCGACCGAGATCGAGCGGGTGGAGAAGGTTCCGGGCATGCCGTCTTCCGTGACCGGGACCGAAGAGCTCACGTCGATGGTGGCGCTCGGGTACCAGTCGAAGCACAGGTTGCTGATGCAGTAACCCTCGTAATAAAGATAGGTGGCACCGAGCACCGTGAGCGTGTTGCCGCTTACGGCCGACACGACACCCTCCACGTGCTCGAAAATGCCGTTCGAGACCACATCACCCGCATAGACCTGGGTCGCGGTGAATCCCGGCGTGATCGTCGACATGTCACCCAGGGTGCCGTAGACGACCATCGGCTCGCTCGGACTGAGTCCGACCATTGCGGCAAGACCGGCGGCGCCGGTGTAAAGGGTGCCGTTGATGTTGAAGTAGGTGCTCGCCGTCGTATTGACCGTCAGGGCACCGACGGTCGAGTAAATGTTGTCTTCGAACGGCCTCAGGTCCTCGATGAAGTTGCTGGAGCCCGGATTCGAGACCACGAAGAGCCCGCGGGCCCGGACCTGCTCGGTATCGGTGGGCGTTGCCGTGGCGGCCACGAACGGCCGCACGGTGACGCTGGTGCCGTTGACGATGGTGTTCGCGGCCGCGAGGTCGAAGTCGAGGGCGAACGGCGTCGATTTGTTCAGGCCGACGACCAGCGGGTGTGCCGGGTCGAGGTTGACGGTGATGTAGACGATGCCCGGGTTGTCCTCGCTCGTGTTCAGCAGCGTTGCCCCGCTCGTCTGGCCTTTCACATAGGCGATGGGTTCCGAGTAGTCGATACCGATCACGACCGACTTATAGGTGCCCGTCGGGATTCCCACGGCATTCAACAGCTCGGTGAGATCGACCCGCTGGGTGAGATCGGCGAATTCCTCGGCGGTGTAACCGGCCGGGTACGAGATGTACCCATCGCTGCGGGTGAGGCTATAAAGAGTTATGCCAACCACATAGGTCGAGAAGTCCCCGGCCGCATCGGTATGGACGGTGACCACGGGCGTGCCGTTGCTGACATTCGTATTGGTACTGCAGCCCCCGAGCGCCGCGGCGAGCGCCGCACCGAGAGCGAGAATCCAGAGGCGCAGAGCGCCGAGAGCGCCCGTTCTTGCGCGAGCGCAGTCGAGAATCATCAAAAGCTCCCCCTGTCACACGGGATGGATGGGCACGTCTTCAGCGCCGGGACCGCAGGCGCGCGTGCCGTGGTACCCGCATGGCTTGGTTAGAGGTGCCGGCCGTCATTCCGTTCACATTGCCGGTAAAACGCATAGTTTAGCCATTCTCGGGCCTCGACGCGCGGCCGCAAAGCCGGTAGAGTCCGCGCCACATTCCGCAGGGGCTAAACCCAGCCCCTGCTCTCCCCATGGCGACGCCCGCGGGGCCAAGCGGCTCTCCTCGTTCGCCAGCCAACACAGAGGTTCCCCGATACATGTCCTTCACAGATCTCGGGCTCGCGCCCGAGCTGTCGCGCGCCGTGGCCGAACAGGGCTACGAGACCCCGACCCCGATTCAGCTCCGGGCGATCCCGGCCGTCATCGCCGGGCGCGACGTGCTCGCCGGCGCGCAGACCGGCACCGGCAAGACCGCCGCCTTCGTACTGCCGGTGCTGCAGGCGCTGGCCCAGGCTCCCGCCGGTTGCGCACCCCGAGCACTCGTGCTCACCCCAACCCGCGAGCTGGCCGCCCAGGTCGCTGAAAGCGCCCAACGGTATGGGCGGCACATGAAAACCCGCATCTGCGTCGTCTTCGGCGGCGTCAGCACGAAGCCACAGATCGATGCCTTGCGTGCCGGATGTGATTTTCTGGTCGCGACACCCGGAAGGCTGCTCGATCTGGCGGGCCAGCGTGCTCTGGACCTGCGTGCGGTGCGGCACTTCGTGCTCGATGAGGCGGACCGGATGCTCGACATGGGTTTCATGCCTGCCATCCGCCAGGTCTTGAAGCTCCTGCCCGATCGGCGGCAGAACCTGATGTTCTCCGCGACTTACTCCGATGAGATCCGCGATCTCGCGACACGGCTGCTGCGCGATCCGGTGACTCTGGAGGTTGCGCCGCGCAATGCCGCAGCCGATCGCGTGGAGCAGCGGGTATACCGTGTGCCGCAGGAGCAGAAGCGCCATCTGCTCGCGCATTTGATCCGCGACGGGGGCTGGCACCAGGTGCTGGTCTTCACCCGCACCAAGCATGGCGCCAACCGACTGGCCGAGCAGCTGGCCGGCGCGGGAATCGCGACGGCGGCCATTCACGGCAACAAGAGCCAGAACGCGCGCGTGCGCGCGCTCACTGAGTTCAAGACCGGCAAGACCACGGCGCTCATCGCCACCGAGGTGGCTGCGCGCGGTCTCGACATCAAGGAATTGCCTTTCGTCGTCAATTACGAGCTGCCGAACGTGCCGGAGGACTATGTGCATCGCATCGGACGCACCGCTCGCGCGGGTGGCGCGGGCTGTGCGATCTCGCTGGTGGCGGCGGACGAGGCGGGGCTGCTGAAGGACATCGAGCGGGTGCTGCGGCGCTCACTCCCGATCGCCGCCAATCCCGAGTTCACCGTCGCTGCCGAGGATCGCTCGGCACGCCGGCCTTCCGCGCCGCCGGCGCGGGCGTCGGCGAAGCATCCGGTCGCCCGCCATTCGCGCCCCTCCGGCCGCAGCTTCGGCTCGCGGAGCGGACGCCGCTTCGGATAAGCGCTTCGGCTCAGCCGCCTCGCGCGGCGGGGACCCGCGGAGGCTTTCGTTCCGGGCTCGTGGCCGGAGCTCGCGATGTCTTGGCGACATCCCCGATGGTCTCGAGGATGACGCGCGCGCCATTTTCCAGAAGGTAGGCGCGGAAGGCCGAGGCGATCGGCGAGAGGATCCTCTCGCGCAGGTGAATGACGTACCAGTCGCGCACGACCGGCAGGCCCACGACATCGAGGATGGCGAGCTTGCCGGTCTGCGCCTCCAGCCCGATGGTGTGTGAGGAGATGAAGCTCAGGCCCATCCCGGCCATCACTGCCTGCTTGATGGTCTCGTTGCTGCTCATCTCCATCGAGGCACGAAACGGTACACCGCGCTCGCGAAAGACGTGCTCCATCGACGCCCGCGTGCCCGAGCCCTGCTCGCGGATGATGAAGCTCTCCCGCGCCAGGGACTTGAGCGGGATGCGCCGCCGACGGGCGAGCGGATGGTCGATGGACGCGATGATCACGAGGGGATGGGGCGCGAAGGGTTCCGCCGTCGTGTCGAGCTCGCGCGGCGGACGGCCCATGATGACGAGGTCGAGCTCGTTCGCGCCGAGGAGTCGCACGATGTCCTCGCGGTTGGCGACCGTGAATTTGATGACAACCTCCGGATAGGCCGGAGTAAACGCCGAGAGGAGCGCCGGGGCGAAGTACTTGGCGGTGCTCACGGCTCCGAGCTTCAGCTCACCGCGTTTCAGTCCCTTCATCGCCGCCAGCGTCTCGCCCGCCTCGCGCAGCAGCTCCGTCACCTGGGTCGCATAGCGCAGCAGCTCCGTGCCCGCCGGCGCGAGCCGGATCCTGCGGCCGAGCTGCTCGAAAAGCGGCATGCCGATTTCCTCCTCGAGCAGGCTCACCTGTTGGGAAACCGCGGGCTGGGTCAGATGCAGCTCCTGCGCGGCGCGCGTGAAGGAGAGATTGCGGGCCACCGCGGCGAACACCCGTATCTGGCGAAGGGTTACGTTACGCATTCATAAGCGCTTCTTATACAGAGAACAACAATATCTAACTAGACCTAATGAGAATCAAGTCCCACGATGGCCCCGTGCGTGAAAAGCGGGAGAGTTCAGCCATGACAGCCAGCGCCATGAAAGACAGATTAGTTGCCGCGGACGAGCAGAAACGGGCCAAGACCGGCGCCGCGCGCTACCGGCCGGGGGTGCTGAAGTACGCCCAGATGGGTTACTGGAGTCCGGACTACTCGCCGGCGCCGACCGATGTGCTGGCGCTCTTTCGCATCACGCCGCAGGATGGGGTGGAGCCCGAGGAGGCCGCCGCGGCCGTGGCGGGCGAGTCCTCCACGGCCACCTGGACCGTGGTCTGGACCGACCGCCTCACGGCCTGCGACCGCTACCGGGCCAAGGCTTACCGGGTAGACCCGGTGCCGGGCTCCCCGGGGCAGTATTTCGCCTACGTCGCCTACGACCTCGACCTGTTCGAGCCCGGCTCGGTCGCGAACCTGACCGCCTCGGTCATCGGCAACGTCTTCGGCTTCAAGCCGCTCAAGGCCCTGCGCCTCGAGGACATGCGCTTCCCCGCCGCCTACGTGAAGACTTTCGCCGGCCCACCGACCGGGATCGTGGTCGAGCGTGAACGGCTCGACAAGTTCGGCCGCCCGCTCCTCGGGGCGACCGTGAAGCCCAAACTCGGGCTCTCCGGCAAGAACTACGGCCGGGTGGTCTATGAGGCGCTGAAGGGCGGCCTCGACTTCACCAAGGACGACGAGAACATCAACTCGCAGCCGTTCATGCACTGGCGCGACCGCTTCCTTTACTGTATGGAGGCGATCAACCGCGCGCAGGCCGCCACGGGCGAGGTCAAGGGGCACTACCTCAACGTCACTGCCGGGACCATGGAGGACATGTACGAGCGGGCGGAATTCGCCAAGGAGCTGGGCTCGGTCATCGTCATGATCGACCTCGTGATCGGCTACACCGCCATCCAGTCGATGTCGCGCTGGGCGCGCCGCAACGACATGATCCTGCACCTGCACCGGGCGGGTCACTCCACCTACACGCGCCAGAAGAGCCACGGCGTGTCTTTCCGGGTGATCTCGAAGTGGATGCGGCTCGCGGGCGTCGATCACATCCATGCCGGCACGGTGGTGGGCAAACTCGAGGGCGATCCCAACTCCGTGCAGGGCTTCTACAACGTGCTGCGCGAAGGGCACAACCCGCAGGATCTGCAGCGCGGCATTTTCTTCGAGCAGGACTGGGCGGGGCTCAACGGTGTGATGCCGGTCGCCTCCGGCGGCATTCACGCCGGGCAGATGCACCAGCTGCTGCACTATCTGGGCGAGGACGTGGTGCTGCAGTTCGGCGGCGGCACCATCGGCCATCCGATGGGCATCGCCGCCGGGGCGACCGCCAACCGCGTGGCGCTCGAGGCGATGGTGCTTGCGCGCAACGAGGGACGGGACATCTGGAACGAGGGGCCGGAGATTCTCGCCGCGGCCGCCAAGGGCTGTGCGCCGCTCAAGGCCGCCCTCGATGTCTGGGGCGAGGTGAGCTTCAACTACGCGAGCACCGACACACCCGATTTCGTGCCGACGGCGGCCGTCGCCTGAGGAAACATCCATGAGAATCACCCAGGGCACCTTCTCCTTCCTTCCCGAGCTCACGGATGCGCAGATCGCGCGACAAATCGAGTACTGCCTCGGCAACGGCTGGGCGGTCTCGGTCGAATACACGGACGATCCGCATCCGCGCAACACCTACTGGGAGATGTTCGGCAATCCGATGTTCGACATCCGCGATGCGGCGGGTGTCATGACGGAGGTGAATGCCTGCCGCAGCACTTTCCCCGAGCACTACATCAAGGTGAATGCCTTCGACTCGAGCCGCGGGCGGGAGTCGCTGCGGCTGTCCTTCATCGTCGGCCGCCCCGCCGCCGAGCCGGGATTCGCGCTCGTGCGCGAGGAGGGGCCAGGCCGCAGCGTCCGCTATACGACGCGCGCCTACGCGACGGAGCGCCCCGAGGGAGAGCGGTATTGAGCCGTGATGAACGCGAGAGCCGATGCCATGCTGTCCTCCCCGGCCGAGATGCACCCGGCAACAGGCTCAGCCGCCACGGATGGGGAGCTGCAGGGCCCCAATGAGCCTCTGGACCTCGAGGCGGCCTACCGCGACTCGCACGTCGGGGAGGTGCTGGAGGACCTCGAGCGCGAGCTCGTAGGGCTGGCGCCGGTCAAGAGCCGCATTCGCGACATCGCGGCGCTGCTGCTGATCGACAAGCTGCGGCGGGCGGTGGGACTTTCCTCTGGCCCGCCGGCGCTGCACATGTCCTTCGCCGGCAATCCCGGCACGGGCAAGACCACGGTGGCGATGCGGATGGCGGAGATCCTCCATCGCCTGGGCTACGTGCGCAAAGGCCACCTCGTGGCCGTGACGCGCGATGACCTCGTCGGGCAGTACATTGGCCACACGGCGCCGAAGACTCGCGAAGTGCTGAAGCGGGCGATGGGCGGGGTGCTCTTCATCGATGAGGCGTACTACCTCTACCGGCCGGAGAACGAGCGCGACTATGGCCAGGAGGCGATCGAGATTCTGCTGCAGGTGATGGAGAACCATCGCGATGACCTGGTCGTCATCCTGGCCGGCTACAAGGAGCGGATGGAGACCTTCTTCCGCAGCAATCCGGGGATGTCCTCGCGCGTCGCACACCACATCGACTTTCCGGACTACACGCCGCAGGAGCTGCTGGCGATCGCGCGGCTGATGCTCGAGCAGATGCAGTATCGGCTGAGCGCGCCGGCGGATGGGGCGCTGCGGGAGTACATCGAGAGGCGGCGGGCGCAGCCGCACTTCGCCAACGCAAGGTCGATCAGGAATGCGCTCGATCGGGCGCGGCTGCGGCAGGCGAGCCGCCTGTTCGAGCGCAAAGGCGCGGCAATCTCGCGGCCGGACCTGGAAACCATCGAAGAGTCCGACATTCGGGCGAGTCGCGTCCTGAGGGGAGGGCGACCGTGACCAGCAGCAACGTGTTCAACGCCGGCACCATCACGCGGTTTCTCATCGAGGAGCAGCGCCGGCTCAACGCGGCCGCGGGCGTCGTCGGGCCGACCGGCAGTTTCACGGCGCTGATCAACGATGTGCGTCTGGCGTGCAAGCGCATTGCCACCCTGATCGGCAAAGGGGCGCTGGCGAATGCGCTCGGGGATGCGGGAACCGTCAACGTCCAGGGCGAGACGCAGATGAAGCTCGATGTGCTCGCGAACGAGATCTTCGTGCGCACCAACGAGTGGGGCGGACAGCTCGCGGGCATGCTCTCGGAGGAGCAGGAGCAGCCGTACCCCATACCGGAAGCCTATCCGCGCGGGCGCTATCTGCTCCTCTTCGACCCTCTGGATGGCTCATCCAACATCGACGTCAACGTCTCGGTCGGCAGCATTTTCTCCGTGTTGAGGTGTCCGGAGGGGACCGGCGAGCCGACCGCGGCGGATTTCCTGCAGCCGGGGAAGGCGCAGGTGTGCGCCGGATATGCGATCTACGGGCCGGCGACCATGCTGGTGCTCTCGACGGGGCGCGGCGTCAACGGCTTCACGCTCGATCGCGAGATCGGGGAGTTCATGCTGACGCATCCGAACCTGCGGGTGCCCGAGACGACCTCGGAGTTCGCGATCAACGCATCCAACTCCCGTCACTGGGAGCCGGCCGTGCGGCGGTACGTGAACGAGTGCCTGGCGGGACAGAGCGGCCCGCGCGGCAAGGACTTCAACATGCGTTGGATCGCATCGCTCGTGGCGGAGACGCACCGGATCCTCATGCGCGGCGGGGTGTTCATGTATCCGCGCGACCGCAAAGACCCGGCGAAGCCCGGGCGGCTGCGGCTGCTTTATGAGGCCAATCCCATCGGCTATCTCATCGAGCAGGCGGGCGGGCGGGCGAGCACCGGGCACGGGCCGATCCTCGATGTCGTTCCCGACAGTCCGCACCAGCGTGTGAGCTTCGTGTTCGGCGCGCGCTCGGAGGTCGAGCGCATCGAGCGTTACCACCGCGACCACAATGAATTCGAGCTCGACGTGCCGCTGTTCGCCACGCGCGGCCTCTTCACCCAGCACATCTGACCGAGCGATACCCATGTCCGCGCGCCACCCGATCATCGCAGTTACCGGCTCCTCGGGAGCCGGCACCACCTCGGTGAGCAAGACCTTCGAGCAGATCTTCCGCCGCGAGCACATCAAGGCGGCCTTCGTCGAAGGCGACAGCTTCCATCGCTACGACCGTGCGGGCATGAAGGAGCAGCTCGCGCAGGCGCTCGCACGCGGGGACCACCGGTTGAGCCACTTCGGCCCGCAGACAAACTTGTTTGCGCAGCTCGAGGATCTGTTCCGGGGTTATGCGCAGTCCGGCGCCGGCAAAGCACGCAAGTACCTGCACGACGATGCGGAGGCGGCGCGCCATGGTCAAAAGGCCGGCACGTTCACCGAGTGGGAGGATGTGCCCGCCGATACGGATCTGCTGTTCTACGAAGGGCTGCACGGGGCGGTGGTGACCGATGAGGTTGACGTGGCCCGGCACGTCGATCTGCTCATCGGCGTCACACCGGTCATCAATCTGGAGTGGATCCAGAAGCTGCATCGGGACAAGTCGACGCGCGGGTACTCCGCGGAGGCGGTCACCGATACCATCCTGCGCCGCATGCCGGACTATCTGAGCTACATCTGTCCGCAGTTCTCGCGCACGCACATCAACTTCCAGCGTGTTCCGGTCGTCGACACCTCGAATCCCTTCATCGCCCGGTTCATCCCGACGCCGGACGAGTCGTTTCTCGTCATTCGTTTCGCGAACCCGCGCGGGATCGACTTCGCCTACCTGCTCTCGATGCTGCACGACTCCTTCATGTCCCGGCCCAACACCATCGTCTGTCCGGGCGGCAAGATGGATCTTGCGATGCAGCTCATCTTCACGCCCATGATCTGGAGGTTGATGGAACGGCGCAAGGACTCGCTGGCGCACGATCGTGGGCGAGCCGCGTAGCGCTGCGCATCGGGGCGCTACCACTCACTTGGGGAAAACGACATGGCATTCCTCTCGCTCCGACAGCTTCTCGATCATGCGGCCGAATTCGGCTACGCCGTTCCGGCATTCAACATCAACAACATGGAGCAGGTCCAGGCGATCATGCAGGCGGCGGCCGACAGCGACAGCCCGGTGATATTGCAGGCCTCGGCCGGTGCCCGCAGCTACGCCGGCGAGGCCTTCCTGCGCCACATCGCGCAGGCGGCGGTGGAGGCATGGCCGCACATCCCGCTCGTGATGCATCAAGACCATGGTGCGAGCCCGGCGGTGTGTCAGGCGTCCATCCGCTCGGGCTTCACCAGTGTGATGATGGACGGATCGCTGCGGGAGGACATGAAGACGCCGGCGCCCTACGAGTACAACGTCGAGGTCACCGGCCGCGTGGCCGACATGGCGCACGCGGTGGGCGTCTCGGTCGAGGGCGAGCTCGGCTGCCTGGGGTCGCTCGAGTCCGGCCAGGCGGGGGAGGAGGACGGCGTGGGCGCGGAGGGAACGCTCACCCGGGAGCAGCTGCTGACCGATCCGGCCCAATGTGTCGAATTCGTCGAGCGCACCGGTGTCGATGCGCTCGCGATCGCGATCGGCACGTCCCACGGCGCGTACAAATTCGCCCGTAAGCCGACACGGGAAGTGCTCGCCATCGCCCGCATCGAGCAGATCCATCGCGCGATTCCCGACACGCATCTGGTCATGCACGGCTCCTCGTCCGTGCCCCAGGAATGGTTGGCGCTGCTGCGTCAGTATGGCGGTGAGATCCCCGAGACCTATGGCGTCCCGGTCGATGAGATCCAGGAAGGCATACGCCACGGCGTTCGCAAGGTGAACATCGACACCGACATCCGCATCGCGATGACCGCCGCGGTGCGCCGCTCGCTCGCGGCCGCCCCCGCCGACTTCGATCCCCGCAGGTTCCTCAAGGCCGCCACCGCGGCGGCGCGAGAGATCTGCAGGGCGCGCTTCGAGGCATTTGGCTGTGCCGGCAACGCCTCTCGTATCCAGCCGCTGCCGCTCGAGAAGATGGCCGAGCGCTACGGCCGGCGCGAGCCGCTGCGCCGGGTCGGCTGAGCCGGGTCGGCTGAGCCGGTGCGCCGCTGCCGGCGGCGCATGCCAAGCGCACCAACCAGGCAGCACCGCTGTCGCCTCATCTATGAGATACCGAAATCGTCAGTCTGCCGATCGGTGCGAAATCGTGTGCGACAGTGGCTCCGACCAAAGTCGTGGTGATCGCACGGGCGTCGTGCGCCGAGGGCGGCAGATCGGTGGGTGAACCGGAAGCTCCCGTTCCGGCGCTCAATACCGCTTGATCAGTGTTCCCAGCAGGGGCAGCGCCGCTGCCGGGGCCCTGGGTAAAGCTGACGTTTGCTGATAATTCCAGCACGCTGCCGAGATCGGTCTCGGTCGTGAGGATGATCAGGTACCGCGCGGGATCTGCGGGCCCGATCGAGCAATCAGCCTCGTAATGATCCGGCTCGACCGGGCCGGCCGGAACAAAATGCACTGCGGGCGGACCGAGGAGCCTCACCGGGGCGAACGACTTGTCAAGGAAAAGAAGGCGCGGGAAGAACACCGTCTCGTGGACCCAGCTATCGACCTCTAGGGTCGTCGCCTTCTCGGTCCTCGGCAGTTGGTAGGCGAGAAAGTAGCTCTTTCCCGTCTTGAACGCGAACGCCGGGCTGTCGGTGTCGATGCGTTGATCCACATAACCGTCAAGGGGAAGCGGGCGAAAGCGGAAGGTCTGCATACCGGCGCAACAGCTCGGGGCCGAGGCCAGAGCATCCCATGTCTTGGGGCTTACCTTGAATTCCCTGCCGGTCAGGCGCGAAGGCCCTTTGAGGAGCAGATTCTCGGGTGAGGTTGCCATCACCCTGTTGGTGGTCAGGTCAACGAGAGAGAATCTCACCGTTCCCACACCCGCTCGAGTCTGCGCGCCCTGATACGCCCTGATCTGCGCCGTCAGCTCATAACGTCCGTTGGGTGCGAGGGTCGCGCGCATATCGACCGGGTCGGATTGAATGAAGGCGCCGTGCAGTCCCGGCCGCGACCCGTAGTACCATGCCCAAATCACCGTGGAGCCTGGATCGAGCGTGAAGGTCTGACCGATGGGACGAATGGCGTAGCCGATGTCGGTGTCGCCCGCGCGGAACAGCATGGCTCCGCCCCAAGTGCTCGGCCCGTCACGCATCGCCTGTTCCTGGATCGTAGCGGGGGAGGACGCGGTGGCGAATGTCGTGGGGGTGCTCGTCGCGCAGGCGGCAAGCAGCCCGCAACCCACAAATACCAGAGCCAGGCGAATGGTCATGGCGGCCCTCCTGAAATGATCCATGGTGCTCTTGCGGCGGGTCATTGTATTAGCCGGCTCTCTGACCATCGATCCAGGTGTCGAGCACATTGAGCCGATCGTCGGCGAGCACGAGATTGGCGCGATAGCCCGGCTCGATACGACCGAGCTCGTGGGACAGGCCGAGGAACTCGGCCGGATTGTGGCTGGCCATGCGCACGGCCTCCGGGAGGGGCAGACCCAGCAGGGACACGGCATTGCGTACGCAGCTCGCCATATCGATGTTGGAGCCGGCGAGGCGGCCGTCCTCGTCGAGGCAGACGCTGCCCGAGACGGTGATGTCGCGACCTTGAAGGTTGAACGAGCGGGCGGTGGTGCCGACGCTCGGCATGGCGTCGGTGACCAGCATGAATCGGCTCGATGGTTTGCAACGCAGCGCCAGGCGCAGGACGACCGGGGAGGTGTGTTGGCCGTCGACGATGATCCCGCACCAGCTCTCCTGGCTCTCGAGCGCCGCTCCGACCACCCCGGGCTTACGACCGGTGAGCTGCGACATGGCGTTGAAGAGGTGTGTGAAGCCGGTGAGCCCGTGGTGCAGCGCGGCAACGACCTGCGCATAGGTGGCATTGGTGTGACCGGCGGAGACGATGACACCGGCTTTGGTCAGCTTCTCGATGATCTCCGGCTTCGTCATTTCCGGCGCGAGGGTGACCAGCGTGCGGCCGATTCCGAGGGAGGTCAGCAGTCCCACGGCGCTCGTGTCGAGCTCGCGCAGCTTCGCCGGATCGTGCACGCCCTTGCGCTCGACGTTGAGGAAGGGACCCTCGATATGGATGCCGAGCACGCCCGGCACCGCAGCTTCGATGGCGCCGCGGGCCGCGGCGATGGCGCGGGCGACGACATCGAGATCGGCGCTGATGAGCGTCGGCAGGAAGCCGGTAGTGCCGAAGCGCCGGTGAGCGCGCCCGATCTGCCGGATCGACTCGACACTGGGCGAGTCGTTGAAGAGGACTCCGCCACCGCCATTCACCTGCGAATCAATGAAGCCCGGCAGCAGCATGTTGCCCTGGAGGTCCACCTGCACCGCGCCGCGACAGCCGGGGTGATCCTCGGGGACGATGTCGAGTATGCGACCGCCCTCGAGCAGCACGCACTGGCCTTCGACGAGCGACTGCTCGCGCAGCACCCGCCCGTTGTGAAGCGCAATGGGCATCAAACGGTCTCGGTTACTTTTCTCAGGTTGGGCGGGCGATCCGGATCGAGTCCGCGGGCGAGGGACAATGCATTCGCCATCCTATAGAAGGTTTGTGCGATCAGCATGGGCTCGATCACCGGGTGTGAGGGTTCGGACGCCAGGTTGAGGGCCCCCTGGCAGCGGGAGCCCGCGATCATGACGTCGGCCTTGCGCGCGGCGAGCTCTGCTGCGAGCACTTCCACGCCGGCGCGGGCTTCGTCATTCTGGGAAAAAAGGAGCACGGGAAACCCGGGACGGACCAGTGCCATCGGGCCGTGACGCAGCTCCGCGGCGCTCACGGCCTCGGCATGCAGTGCGCAGGTTTCTTTCAGCTTGAGTGCCGCCTCCTGCGCGATTCCGAGTCCCATGCCGCGTCCGACGACGTAAAGGTCGGTGGCCGGTTTCAAATGCTCCACTGCCTCGCTCCAATCGAGGCTCCAGGCCCGCTCGAGATGCTTCGGCGCCTTGCGGATCTCCTCGGAAAGCTCGCGGTCCTCCGCCCAGCACGACACCAGATGGATGATCGCCGAGAGCGAGGCGATGAAGGATTTGGTGGCGGCCACGCTCGTTTCGGTGCCGGCGCAAAGAGGCACGAGGTGATCGGATCGCTTCGCCAGCGGTGAGTCTTTCGCGTTGACCAGGGCCACGATCATCGCGCCGGCCTCGCGCGCCTTGCCGACCGCCGCCAGGAGGTCGGGGCTCGCGCCGGATTGGGAAATGGCGATGCACACCGAGTTGGTGAGGTTGGGACGCGTGTCATAGACGGAGCTGACGGACGGCGCGGCGGAAGAGGTGAGCACGCCAAGACGCGTCTCGATCAGGTACTTGGCGAAGGTGGCGGCGTGATCGGAGCTGCCACGGGCGCAGGTGAGGACGGCGCGCGGCGCGAGCCGCCGCAGCCGCTCGCCGAGCCGTTCCATTTCCTCCGCGTTCGAGAAGAGCTGGTCCCGAACCGCCTGCGCGGCCTGCCCGGCCTCGAGGTACATGCGGGTCGACATCTCGAGCGCGCTCACGAGGACATGCTCAGCTCGGCGACGAAATCGTAGATGTCGCCGCGGAAGTAGGATTGGGTGAACTCCACGGCGCGGCCGTCCTTCAGGAACCCCAGGCGCTCGACCAGCAAGCCTGCGTCCTTCTCCTGCACCTGCAGGAGCTCGGCCTGCTCGGCCGTGAACAACACGGCGCGCAGCCGCTGCAGCGCGCGCACCGGCCGGTTGCCGGCGCGCTCCAGCGCTTCGTACAGGGACGATTCCACGGCATCGGGGGAGGGCAGACAGGAGGCAAGTACCGTCGCGTACTCGACGCACATCGGCGCGTCGTCCGCGAAGCGGACCCGGTGGAAGCGCAAGACGGGTGTCCCGGGACTCGAGCGCAGCGCAAGAGCTTCCTCCGGTGTGACGGTGCCGGCGGATTTCTTGAGCCAGACGCTGCGGGGCGTGCGGCCGCGGGCGCGCATGTCCTCGGAGAAGGACGTCAGCTTGGAGAAGTTCTTCTCGACGCGCGCAGAGACGAAAGTTCCCGAGCCTTGGCGCCGGACCAGCATCCCTTCGCTGATCAGCCCATCGATCGCTTTGCGCACGGTGATGCGCGAGACCTGAAAGTCGTTGGCGAGGTCGCGCTCCGGCGGCAGCGCATCGTCGGGACCGAGCACCCGGCTTTCGATCGCCTGTCGCAAGGCTCGCTGCAGCTGCAGGTAAAGCGGCAGGGAGCTGGATCCATCCAACTTGCCGAGGGTCTGCGACAGCGTCAAGGCTTCTCTCCCGCGCGTGCTTCGAAGAATCTGTGATGCTACCAATATAAGACCAGTCTGTGCCACTCGGTCAATCACGTCAACCATAAGCCAATGTATATACGCGGGAAATATATCATGGGCATGACTGGTCTCGATTGGGATAGCATTCTAGCACTATTGGTACTATAGTGGCATTCAACTGGTCCCTCCCGTGACATGGGGCGGTCTCGAGTAACGACAAACCATCGGGGTGAGAAGAGTCATGAGAATCTCTAGGTCAACGTTGGTCGGCACCGCCGTCGCGGTAGCACTGTTCGGCGGTAACGCACTCGCACAGCAGACTAGCGCCTCGCAGAGCGATGCGAACAAGACGGATAACGACACGGCGACTCTGCAGGAGGTCGTCGTCACCGGCGTCCGCTACTCCGTGCAGAAATCAATCGCCGCCAAGCGCGCCGCGACCGATATGACCGAGGTCGCGACCGCAGAAGACGTCGGCAAGCTGCCCGCCAAGAACGTGGCGGACGTGCTGCAGACGCTTCCGGGCGTCGACACCTCTTCGTCGACCGCCGGCGAGGGCGCCTTCGCCGAGAACGACCGTATCAGTCTTCGTGGTACGCCCAACAGCCTGACGCAGACCACGATCGATGGCCATTTCGTCTCATCGGGTGACTGGTTCATCGAGGACCAATACGAGACCGTCGGACGCAGCGTGAGCTATGACCTGTTGCCTTCCGAGATGGTCGGGCAGACGGTCGTCGATCTGTCGCAGAACGCGAGCATGATCGAAGGCGGCGTCGCCGGCTCGGTCGATATCCAGACGCGGCATCCGCTCGATTTCAAGCAGGGGCTTTCCGGCTACGTGAACGGTGGCGCGGAGTACTCCGATCTGCCGGCCAAAGTCGACCCGGACGCCCAGTTGATGGTGAACTGGAACAACGGCAGCTTCGGTGTGCTCGCCCTCGGCTTCTACTCGAAAGAGGATTTGCGGCGCGATGCTCAGGAGGAGTTGGGGTATGCCGCCGTGCCGGCCGCAACCGCCGCGGCGTGGCAAGTCGCCAACCCCTCGCTGCCCAATGCCGCCGGTGCGCTCTATCCCACGCTCCTCGGCCAGACCCTCTTTCAGCAGACCCAGACCAAGGAAGGCGGCTTGCTCGACATCCAGGCGAAGCCGAGCGACGCGCTTTCGATCGACCTCACCGCCTTCTATTCATACATGGACGCCGGCAACGAGAACCGCAACTACATGTTCTGGGGCAGTCACATCATCAGCCCCACCTATGTACCGACGGCCCTCACCGTGCGCAATGGGACCGTCGTCTCCGGCACCTGGCCGACCGAGGCCGGCGCGCCAGCGTCGATCGTGTACGACCAGATCCTGCGCCCCGGCACGACCGCGGACTCCTCGTTCGCCAACCTCGACGTCACCTTCGATGCGACCGACAATCTGACCTTCGATGGCCAGTTGGGGGCCACTCTCGGCTCCGGCCGCACGACCTACGCACCGGCCTACGAATGGTCGGGTGGCAACGGGGCTTCCTACACGTTTAACGGCTACACCAATCTCGCGACGGTGAGCTTCCCCGGTACCCCGACGAACAGTCCGGGAGCGAATGGCGTCGACAATGTGGGCACGGGCTGGGCATGGAACGACATCGACGATTCCGTCGACAAGGAGACCTACGCCAAGTTCGACGGCACCTTCAAGCAGGACTCCGGCGCACTCGAGGCCTTGAAGTTCGGCGTGCGCTTCGCGCATCACTCGCGTGACGGTCAATTCACCGCCGACCAGGGCTGCACCTCATACTGCTGGTCCAATCTGCCCACTTACGGCGGTGGCGAATACCCGAGCAATTTCCAGGCGGGCCTCGGCAGCAGCCCCTGGGGTGGCAATATCTTCGAGTACTCGCAGAGCGAGATCGAGGCGTATGACGCGGCGGCGCTGACACCGAACACGAACGGCGCACGCTACTACTGGCTCGACTCGTTCAGTACGGCGGAGAACGAGCTCGCCGGCTACATCATGGAAGAGGTCGGCGGCGATCACTGGAGTGGCAACTTCGGTGTGCGCATCGTGAACACGCTGGAAGAGGTGACGGCCAATCTGCCGGGCAACGCGACCGCGCCCGGTGTGCAGACCTTCTCGGCCTTTGGCGACTTCGTCCCGACGGAGATCGACAATCGCTATTTCAACGTTCTGCCGAGCGTGAACCTGAAATTCGATCTGACTCGGAACCTCGTGGCGCGGTTCGCCGCCGCGGAGACCATGTCGCTCGCGGACCCGAGCGCGCTCGGCACGGGAGTCGAGCTCACCGATACGAACCTGACCGGCAACGGCGGCAACGCGAATCTCCAGCCGGTGAAGGGCGCCGTCTACAGCACCGACCTGGAGTATTACTACGGCCCAGCCTCCATGTTCGAGGTGGGACTCTTCGACATGGATCTCTCCTCGTACGTCGATTTCGGCACCAGCACCGGCACGTACCTGAACATGAACCTGTCGAAGACGGCACCCGTCTACTCTGTGTTCACGATCACCTCGCCCTTCAATACGACGGCGGAGATCAAGGGTGGCACCGCTTCCTGGCAGCAGGCCCTCCCGCTGGGCTTCGGCGTGAACGCGAATTTCACGCTGGCCAACGGGACCTCGGGTGATGGCAACCCGGTGCTCGGCGATTCGAGGTACACGTATAATCTCGGCGCGTACTGGCAGAAGGGACCCGTCAGCACGAACCTCGACTACACCTATCGCTCCCACTACTACGCGGCGGTCAGCGAGAGCTCGCCCCAGTACATGGCGAACTGGTACAACCTGAATGCTCAGGTGAATTACAACGTCACAAGCGCCCTGTCGCTGACCTTGAGCGGCCGGAACCTCACCAACAAGATCATCTACGAGTACGGAGTGAACACCTCCGAGCCGGTCGCGATCTATGACAATGGACGGCAGTACTATCTGAGCGCCAATTACAAGTTCTGAGCTCGGGGATGGGCCGATCGGGGGCGGCGCGGCGCGCTTTGAGGCGCCGCAGCCGCCCTTCTCCCGATCAGGGGGGGAGCGGTATAGTTTTTCCATGAGCGTGCCAGCCCCCACCCCCGATGCCGAAGCCTACCGCCTGATGCGAGCCGGCCGCCTGATGGAGGCCCTGCGGTTCGCCGAGGAGGCCGTTGCCGCGAAGACCGCCTGCTCCCCCAGCCACGGCGTTCTGGCGATGATCCTGCTGAGGCTCGGTCGGCCCGCGGAGGCGGAAACCGTGATCGAGAGTGCCGTCCGGGGCAATCCCGGGACCGGGGACGCCTATAACTCGCTCGCGCACGTGGCACTCGCCCTCGGGCGTCATGAGCGCGCCAACGCGCTTTACCGGCGCGCCGTGGAGCTCGGTCCAAAGGTATCCCGGCATTGGTACAACCTCGCCGCGAGCGAGCGCTCCTTCGGCCGGCTCGCCGAGGCCGAGGCGGCCTGCGATCGGGCGATCACGCTCGATTCGCGCGAATATCGCGGCTATCTGCTGCGTTCCGAGCTGCGGACGCAGACGCTCGCCGCCAATCACGTCGGGCAGTTGCGCCGTGAGCTGGCCCGCTCCGGCCTCGCGTCCGAGGCGCAGGTGCTTCTCGGCTATGCGCTTGGCAAGGAGCTCGACGATCTCGGGCAATACGAGGAGGCTTTCCAGTGGTTTTCCCTGGCGGCGGGCGCGCGCCGGCGCCAGCTCGCCCATGACGTGGCGGTCGAGGAGCGCAAACTCCAACGCATCATCGAGGCCTTCCCGCCGCAAGCCGCCCCGGCCGCCAGTGATCGGGTCGACTCGAGTCGCTTCGTTTTCATCGTGGGTCTGCCGCGCTCGGGCACGACACTGCTCGAGCGCATCCTGACCGGCCTGCCCGGCGTCCGCTCGAACGGCGAGACCGTCAACTTCGAGCGTGCCCTCATGGCGGCTTCTCCCGCGAAGCACTCGAG
>JBAUOO010000061.1:0-17938 GCA_049579785.1 Steroidobacteraceae bacterium | reverse complement strand
CATCTGGCCCGCGGCCCTCCAGCCCGACTCCTCCCAGCCCTCGCCGCCGCTTGAACCATGTGGCGCCGCGCTCGCGCGCTCGCGCGTTCGCGCGTGCGCAAGCGTCCGTTGGTTTGCAGCAATTGCTGGATCGCCCCGACGCCCCCTGACCTGCCCTGCCTGAGCGCACGGTGGGTGCACGGCGCACGGGCATGGAACCTGGAGTTTTTTCATGTTTGCCCGCAAGGACACAGCCAGACCGCCGTGGTCAGGATGGCCGTCGTCGCGTTCGCAAGCATTTGCGATCCCGCGAACGGCTTGAACGGGCACGGTAAATGTGATGTTATATCATCACATCTCGCCGGAGGCATAGCCTCGGTCGCACCGCGACGCGTCCTATCCGTTCCGCCGAAACCTGGAACTTGGAGTTTTTCCGCATGCCCGTCTACAAGAACCCCGGCAGGGCCGTCCTGCTCGCAATCGCCGTCGTAACCGCCACGCCCGCGATCGCGGCGACGGCCGCCGACACCCCATCCGCCATTTCATCGGGCGGCGGTGCCGCTTCGGCCGACGCCGCAGCGACAAACACGGCGACGGATTCCGCCGCTGCTGGCGCGCCGGCGACAGACCCACCCGTGGTCTCGAACCTCGAAGCCGTCGTGGTCACCGCGCGCAGGCTGGATGAAGCGCGCGCCGGCATCGAAACCCAGACCGGCGCTTCGACCTACACGATCAACAGCGCCGAGATCGCCGCCGAGCCCGGCGGCGCCAACGTGCAGCTCAACCAGGTCCTGCTGCAGGCGCCCGACGTGGTCCAGGACTCCTTCGGACAGCTCCACGTCCGCGGCGACCACAATGATCTGCAGTACCGCCTGAACGGCATCATCCTGCCGGAAGGCATCAGCGTGTTCAGCCAGACGCTCGACCCGCGGCTGATCGCCTCACTCGACCTCATTACCGGCGCGCTGCCGGCGGAGTACGGCCTGCGGACCGCGGGCATCATCGACCTGACCACCCAGAGTGGTCTGCTGAAGCCCGGCGGGTACGTCTCCCTGTACGGCGGCAGCCACTCCACCCTGGAGCCGGCGGTGGAGGCGAGCGGCAGCGCCGGCAGCTTCAGCTACTTCGTGAGCGCCGACATGCTGCGTAACGATCTCGGCATCGAGTCTCCCGACGGCAGCGCTGAGCCCCTGCATGATCACTCGACGCAGGGACACGCCTTCGGTTATTTCGAGGACATCCTCGATCCCGACGACCGCGTGGCGCTGATCCTCGGCTCCTCGGACGACGAGTTCCAGATTCCGAACCAGCGCGGCCTCGAGCCGGCTCTCGGACTCGATGTGAACGGGATCACCGACTACCTCAGCAACGATCTCAACGAGAGCCAGCACGAGCTCACGCAATACGCCATCCTCAGCTGGCAGCATTCCGCCGGCAGGCTCAACTTCCAAAACTCGCTGTCCGCCCGGTATACCAGCCTGCACTTCGCGCCCGACTGGACCGGGGACCTGCTCTACAACGGCATCGCCCAGAACGCCTTCAAGGCCGACACCGCATTCGCGTGGCAGACCGACGCCTCGTACGAGCTGAACGACGCCCACACGCTGCGCGCCGGTTTCTACCTGCAGCACGACAGCGCGACGAGCGCTACCACCTCGCAGGTCCTGCCGATCGATGCGCTCGGTTTTCAAACCAGTGACGTTCCGCTCACCGTCATCGACGACGGCAAGCAGTCGCAGGAGATCGAGAGCGCCTATCTGCAGGATGAATGGCGGGCGCTGCGCGCCGTGACGATCAACTACGGCGTGCGGTTCGATCATTACAGCGCCTATTCGAGCGGCAGCCAGGTGAGCCCGCGCGTCAACGCAGTGTGGCGTGTGTTGCCGGAGACTACCGTACACGCCGGCTACTCGCGCTACTTCACCCCCCCGCCCTTCGAGCTGATCGGCAGCGAGACCTTCACGAAATTCGCCGGCACGAGCGCCCTGCCGCCCGGCTCCAATACGTTAGACACACCGCCCATAGCCGAAAGGGCGGACTACTATGACATCGGCGTCGAGCAGAAGCTGCTCGACAGGACGCTCACGGTGGGCGTGGATGCATACGGGGAGACCTCGCAGAATCTGATCGACGAGGGGCAATTCGGCGCACCGATCATTCTCACACCGTTTAACTATCGTTACGGCCGCATCGGCGGCATCGAGTTCACCGGCGACTACTCCCTCAAACACTTCTCCGCCTACGGCAATCTCGCCTTCCAGTCCGCCAAGGGCAAGGACGTCGTGACTTCGCAGTTCAACTTCTCCCAGGACGACCTCGCGTATATCACAGACAACTACATTCACCTCGATCACGAGGAACGAGTGTCCGCTTCGGGCGGCGTCGCGTACCAGTGGAGGGGAACGCGTGCCAGCGTGGATGCGATTTTCGGCTCCGGCCTGCGCGATGACCTGGCCCTGCCGAACGGCTTCGCCATTCCGAACGGCGATCACACCCCGAGCTACACCCAGGTCAACCTCGGTCTGACTCACACCTTCGATATTGGCGGCCCGGGCCCGCTGACGGCGCGGTTCGACGTCGTCAACCTCTTCGACAAGGTCTATCAGATCCGCAGCGGCAGCGGTGTCGGCGTCTTTGCGCCGCAGTACGGGCCGCGACGCGGGTTCTTCGGAGGGCTCTCGATGTCGTTCTGATACGCTAGCCGGCACGATGGGCAGCTCCCAGTCCGCATCCCCGCCGCTCAGACGCGCCTCGCGGGTCCGACCGCGCCTGGCGTATCCGCCCGTCAAGCCGTATCGGACGGGGTTTCTGCGCGTGTCGGAGCTGCACGAGATCTACTTCGAGGAGTGCGGCAACCAAAGCGGCAAGCCCGCGGTGTTCCTGCACGGCGGGCCGGGCGGCGGCACCGATCCCAAGATGCGCCGCTTCTTCGATCCCAAGCGCTACCGGATCGTGCTGCTCGATCAGCGCGGCTGCGGCAAAAGCCGCCCGCATGCGAGCCTGATCGATAACACCACATGGCATCTGGTGGCGGACCTGGAACGCCTGCGGGAGCATCTCGGCATCGAGCGCTGGCTCGTTTTTGGCGGCTCGTGGGGCTCGACGCTGGCGCTCGCGTACGCCGAGACCCATCCTGAGCGCGTGACGGAGCTCGTGCTACGCGGGATCTTCATGCTCAGGCGCTGGGAGCTCGAGTGGTTCTATCAGAACCCGGGCGGCACCGGCGCGCTATATCCGGATCTGTGGGAGCACTACGTCGCACCCATTCCGGAAGGGGAGCGGGGCGATATGATCCGCGCCTACTACGCGCGCCTGACGAGCGAGGATGCGCAGGTGCGCACGCGCGCCGCGAAGGCGTGGTCGGTCTGGGAAGGCGCGACCAGTTACCTGCGCACCTCGCCCGATGTCATCGCCCAATTCGAGGAAGACCGCTACGCGGAGGCGTTCGCGCGCATCGAGTGCCACTACTTCATCAACCGCGGCTTCTTTCGTACCGACTCCCAGCTCCTCGATGACGTACACCGCATCCGCCACATTCCCGCGGTTATCGTGCAGGGACGCTACGATGTGGTCTGCCCGATGAAAAGCGCCTGGGACCTGCACCGCGCCTGGCCCGAAGCGGACCTGCGCGTCGTGCCCGATGCCGGTCATTCGGCTTTCGAGCGCGGCAACCGCCATGAGCTCCTGATGGCGACCGATCGGTTTGCGGTTTAGGCACGTGCTGCTTGAATTGCAGCATCATCAAATCGGCCCCTGCCTTCGGCGCAGCCACACCGCGCCAGCGAGGAATGCCGCGAACACCGCCAGTCCGATCCACAAACCCGGGCTCGTGAGGAACGCACCGAGATTGGCGAGCGTCGGCGCCTGCATGGACATGTTGCCGTGCGGCGGGAAAGGTACGGCCCCCGGGCCGCCCGCCAGGCGCGACAGCAGCATGTGCGCGAACACCGAGGTATCGAAGACCAGCTTCTCGAGGATCATGACCGCCGCGATCGGCAGGCTGGCCCAGAGAAACGCTGCGCGACGCGCCCACGCGGAAACTAACAGCAACCAACCGTAGATCGGCGCGTAATAGAGCGCGTGCACGGTCACCACGTGATAAAGGAGCGCCGCCCACATCGTCAGAAACGGGATCCGCGGCCACAGCGCGGCGACGTGCACACCCTTGGCGAGCAGCACCAGGCTGCCGGTCAACAACATGACCAGCTGCGTGCCGACGGTAACCGCGAAGGTGATGAGCGGAATAAGGACGATCGGAATGCTGGCCTTGGCGATCACGGTCGTGACGTCGGAAACCGGCAGCGACTTCCAGAAGAGAATGCTGCGGTCCCAGCGCTCCCCGTGCAGTGCCGCGAGACAGTAGATCACCGCCACGACCGCATAGGTCCCCATCAAGACGACCGAGGCCAGGTCGAACGGCGCCTCGAGCAGGCGGGGCAACGCGGTCGTTGTGAAGTGGGAATGCGGTAGCGACAGCGGCAGCGGAAGGCGCACGAGGCCGGTCACGAAACCGAGCACGACCACCGCGGCGACGATGAGCGGCACGATGACGATCCAGCGGTGCTCCCAGAGCTCGCGCCGTATCGACCAGTACGCGAGCCGCGCGGACGACGGCGCGGCCGGTGCGGAAACCGGAGAACCGTCTGCGTGCGCGCCGGGCAGCGGCCCGGGAGAATCGGGCATCGCGGTCGACTCTGTGGGGGTCATGCTCGATTGCCTCCCGCCTGCCCATCGTCGGCCGCAGTGCCGATCACGGCAACGAACACGTCGGCGATGCTGGGCGTGCGCACGCTGCCGAGCTGCTCGAGCTGCCGGCGGTCGGCGTGCTCAAAGAGGAGCGTGCTGCGGCCGAAGACTTGGCGCTCCTGGATCGGCCGCAACTCCCTCGCGGCGCTCAGGTGCTCGGGAGGCACGGTCACTTCCGCATAGCGCGTCTCGAAATCCTCCATGCTGCAGGAAAGGACGATCCGGCCGCGGTGGATGAACATGAAGTCCGTGAGCACGTTCTGGATCTCTTCGACCTGATGAGTGGTCACCAGGATGGTGCGGTTATGGTCGAAGTAGTCCGTGAGCAGCGCGTCGTAGAACTGCTTGCGGTAGAGAATGTCGAGCCCGAGAGTGGGCTCATCCAGCACCAGCAGTCTCGCGTCGATGGCCATGATGAGCGCGAGGTGCAGCTGGGTGACCATGCCCTTCGACAGCTCCCTGATTCTGCTCGCGCGCCGGATCGCGGTCTTCGCGAGCAGGCTCTCGGCCTTCGCGCGATCGAACCTCGGGTGCACACCCGCCACGTAGTCGAGGGCCTGCGAGACCCGCAGCCAACGCGGCAGCACCGCGACATCGGCGATGAAGGAGACATCACGCATGAGCCGGTCGCGTGATGCCCACGGATCGCATCCGAGCACCTCGAGCTCACCCTCGAACGGGATCAGCCCCAGGATCGAGTTGAGCGCGGTGCTCTTTCCCGCGCCGTTCGGCCCGATCAGTCCGAGAATGCGCCCCGCCTCGATATTCAGGTCGATGCCGTCCAACGCGACGGTCGTCCCGAATCTCTTGCGCAGACCGCGTGCTTCGATCACCGACATGGCTCAGCGCCTCCCCTTTGACGGCGGCGATTTCTCATCCGAGCGTTCCTCGCCCGCAGCCGCGTTCAGAAGCTCTTCGGCGGTAAGACCCAGACGGCGAATGGTGGCCAGTATTGCCGGCCACTCCTCGCTCAGGAACCTGCGACGCCGGTCGCGCAGCAACTGCTGGCGCACGCCCCCCTTGATGAACATGCCGATACCTCGCCGCTTCTCGACGATCTGCTCGTCGGCCAGTTGTTGATAGGCCTTCAGAACGGTGAGCGGATTGACGCGGTAATCCGCCGCCACGGTACGCACCGAGGGCAACGGATCGCCTTCCTGGACCTCACCGTCGAGAATCATGGCCACCACGCGGTCCCGCAGCTGGCGGTAGATCGGCTGGCTGTCGTTCCACTCGGCGCTCACGTTGCGTTCCCGCCCGAGGCGATCGTCGGGCCGCGGGACGCGCCGGCTTTCTCAGCCCAGTGCTCGCTGTCTACGGCGGCGGCGAGCAGCCAGAGAGTGAGCAGGCCCTCGCCGACGGCCCCGGGAATGAGGATGTATGGAAACGCAACGTGCACCAGCCATGGATAAATGAAGTTGACATAGGTGAGCCCGGCGATGGCCATCAATACGCCGAGAAACCGGGCCAGAAATCCTGATCTGTAGATCAGGTAGCCGATCAGCAGGCAATGAACGCCGAACGGCACGAGGGCGAGCCGGTCGAGCATGTTGAAGAAATGCGCGGAGTGGGCGCGGTGGAACAGATCGACCGCGCCGAAGTAGCTCAGCGAGTCGAGTGTCATGAGCGCGACGAAAATAAGCCGGAAAAGCAGCGCCAGCATCGAGAGATTGCGGCTCACGGGCTTGAACAAAGCATAGAAGATGAACGCCACGCCGGCATCGCACACCGTCGTCACGGCCATTCTCAGCGGCGTGGCCGTCGCGGCGCCGCTCGGAGCCACGATGAAGATGAGGAGGTAAAGAACCCCGGCAATCCTGGCCAGCAGACGCGGCGAAACTGCCGCGAAATGTTGCGCCATGGCAGCTGGACTCGAGCGCGTCAGGATCAGGCTGTTCATGCGGTGTGCACTCGACGGGATGCCTTGTGAGCCTGTGTTCTACATGACTATATCACTATATCGCAGCCCGTCAAGCCCCAAAGGACTGCCCAGGCGGACTGGGATCTCGAGCGGTGCCGGGAGCCGACGCCTCAGGCTCAGTGCCGGGTTGCTGGAATTCGCGCCAGGGCTCCGGCCAGCCTCGCGGGGGTTACCATGTAGGGCGTGCCGTCATCGAGGAGACTGCGATGAAACAGTCAAAGTCATTCCGCATCCTGGGGCTACTCGCCGGGACCGCCCTGCTGGGCTCCTGCGCCACACTGCAGCGACAGGATGCCACCGAGCATGCTCGCTTCGATGCCTACGCCGGCAAGCCGGTCGCGCGGTTCACCTGGCTGACGTCCCAGCATGGCACCTCCGCGATCTCGAAAAATCAGCTCGTGGCATGGACCGACATCAACCGGCCTTATCTCATCACGGTGGTGCAGCCGTGCCCCGACCTGATGCTGGCCAACGGGATCGCCATCACCTCGACGATAGACACCGTGCACGCACGCGCCGACTACGTCATCGCCCGGGGTTTTCACTGCGAGATTCAGACCATCCAGCCCATCGATTACCTGGCGATGCGGCGCGCCATCCGGCGGGAGTAGATCGACCGGCGGCGCCGCTAGCGGGAGGAATCTCCCCTGCGCCCGCGCAGCAGGGCATCCGGGTGGCGGTCGAGATAGTCCGCCAGCTCCCGCACCGAGCGCGCCGCCTGGCTGAGCTCATTCATCAATTCCGGCAGGTCCGTGCTCGCCGGTGCGTTGCCGCCCGCCCGTTGCTGGATCAGGTCCAGCGTGCGCTGCGCGGCGTCGGAGGTGGCGCGCAGGGATTTCAGCAGTTCCTCGAGGTTGGGTTGTGTCTGGACGGCCAGGCGATCGAGATGCGTGAGCACGCGGTTGAGCGCCACCACCGCCTCGCGAAGCTGCGGTCCCGAGGTCGCGTGGTCGAGGTTTTGCAGCACCTCGTCCAGATCCCGGAGCGTGTTCGTCAGCAGCGGCGGCCCAGCCGGGACGCCCATCGCGGCCTGCTCGTTGTCGTAGAGCTCGAAGACACTGCCGGCGGGACTCGCCGTTCCCGCCATCGCGGCCGTCGAAGTTTCGAAGGCGACGCCTCCGGCCAGCAGCTGTTGCCAGGAGTTGGCGCGTAGCTGCAGGCCCTGGGCCCCGAGCGTCATCGCTACACCGCCGGCATTCCAGAAGCGGGTTCCCGGATGCACCAGTCGGTCGCTCGGTGATTGGACGAACGCCGTCACCTTGACGTCATACCCATCGTCGGCCAGCGCGAAGTCGGTCACCACGCCGACATCGACGCCGCGGTACGTGACCGGCGAGCCGCGGGTGAGGGAGCCGAGATCCGGCGCATGCAGGGTGAAGGAGCGACCCGCGGTTCCCGGAGCCACGAGCGGTGGGCTGTCGAGCCCGATGAAGTGCCGCCGCGGCTTGCCGCCGCGGCCGGGGGCCATCTCGATGTAGGAGCCGGAGACGATCGTGGAAAGTCCCGAGATCCCCCCGACTCCGAGGTGCGGCGTGACCACATAGAAGATCGTCGAATCGGTGAGGTAGGGAATCGCCTCGCGGGCCATCCGCGCGCGAACGATCACCCGCCGCATATCGCGCGTCAACCGCAGCGAGATCACGGTGCCGAGCACCGCGTCTCGATGTTGGATCGTAGTCTGACCGGGCTGCAGTCCCTGCGCGGCGCTGAAGGAGATGGTGATCTGCGGTCCGCGCTCCGCGATGGTCCGCCACGCGAGCCAGACCACGACGCCCGCGGCCGCTATCGGCACGATCCACACCCACGCGAGCCAGCGGTGCGGCCGCACGCGCGCTTCGACGGGCTCCTCCGGATCGATGGGGTCGTCGGGCATGCGGTTCACTCCTTCCGCGGCGCGTCCCACATGAGCCGCGTGTCGAAGGTTCGTGTAGCGGTCATGGTGATGATCACCACCGCCGCGAAGGCGGTGAGTCCGGCGCCCGCCCGCGCCTGAGCGATGGCGCCGAACTGCAGCAGGGCCACCAGCACCGAGGCGACGAACACGTCGATGTTGGACCAGGACCCAACGGTATCGATGATACGGAAGAAGCGGGTACGGGCAATGAGCGCGCGCGGCGAGCCTTGCAGAGTCGCGAGCAGCATCCATGTGAGGCCGCACAACTTCATCAGCGGCACCACGATGCTCGCCAGGAAAACGATGAGCGCCAGCGGCCAGAGCCGGTTGTGAATCAGCTCGAGCACCCCGGTGATGATGGTGTTGGACTGCCGGTGGCCGAAGCTGACCAGAGTCAACACCGGAAGCGCATTGGCCGGGACATAGAGCATGAAGCCCGCCACCACCAGCGCAGCGGTGACCGTGAACGCATAGGGCTTGCGCTCATGAAGCGCCGCCCCGCAGCGCGGGCAGGCATCGCCCGCGTGCCTACCCTCCGCCAGCAACTCGCACACGGTACAGGCGATCGCTCGCCCCCGGCCGCTGTGCCCGTGCGCGCGGTGGCTCGCATGCCGGCCCGCGGGGTGCACTGGCAACGACTCCCAGACGGTCCGCTCGTCGAGTTGCGTCAGCGAGAGCAGCAGCGCCAAGGTCGCCGCCATCAGCGACCACCCTCCCGCAAGCACTTGCACGCCGACCACGAGCCGCAAGCGGCTGTAGGCGACGAAGCAGCCGACGAGGAAGATCTCGAGCATCATCCAGGGGCGCACCCGCATGATCCAGCGAAAGACCGGTCCCAGATGGCCGCGCCCCCCGAGCCGCAACGCCCCGAGCACCGCGATCAGCGCCGCCAGGTAAAGAAAGGGGAAGGCGAGACTGAAGGCTGCCACGATCACCCCCAGTACCTCGAAACCTTCGCGCCACAATCCGGCGATTCCGCTCCACAGCCAACAGATCCTCGCGGCGCCGTGCGAAGCCACACTGAGCAACGGCTCGACACTCGCCGGAACGAGCAGCAGCAGGGCTGCCAACGCGAACGCAAGCGGAGCGTCGACGCGTCCCGTGCTCGGTCCCGCCAGCAGCCGCGCGCAGCGCCGGCATTCGGCGATGTGCCGCCGCCGCACCACCGGCAGCCGCTGCACCAGCCCGCAGTCCGGGCATGCCACCCTCGCCTGACTCTCAGCGATAGCCATCGCTCGCCCCAGCAGCACAGCCCGTCCCCCGCTCCCTCACGTGCTTTCGCACGGCAGTCGCTCCGCACTCATAAGCGGCAGGCACCCGTCAACCCATCAGCGCCGTCGATGATCCCATGTTGCCTCAGCCAGTCCCTCGCATCCTCCGCGTCGCTCTCGAACCACACCCGTGAGCTTCCCAGCCGAAAGCTGTACCCCCACGCATCCATGTCGCCGAACGCCCGCTCCGTCCCCACCCCGCGCAGCGCCCTGGCCAGCAGCACCTGCAGATAACACACCGCCGACTCCTCCAGGTCATCTCCTCCCGCATCGCGATCGAGCCCGGCGCGCCGCTCCGGCCTCATGCAGATGAAATGGCCGGCCTCATGAAGCACGGAGTGCACCGGTGTGTCGAGACGCGCATACAGACGGTCGGCCTTGAGTCCCGCCTCGCAATCCCCCCAGTAGGACCCGGGAATCACCTCATCCGGCGCCAGCAGGGCGAGCATCAGCCCATAGCGCTCGAGCAGCATCGCCACCGCCGTCCGGTCTACCGCACCCAGCAGCAACATTCAACTGCCTGAGACACTCGCCAGCTGCCGCATCACGATGTCCGCCAGGTCCTCCCCCATTGCCTGCCGCAGAATGGCCTCTTCGTGCTCCTTCGCAAGCAGCAGGCTTTCATCGAAGCTGTAAGAGCGCATGGTGGAGACCTGCTGGGGTGCGAGCACCTGTTTGCCTCCGGCGGTCACGGAGAAGCGCACGGTGTAGGTCAGCTGGTACTCCGTCGGCCGGTTTTGCGCCGAGATCGACAGCACCCGCGGCGTCGCGGCATCGTACAGAATGTCGACGACGGCGGTGGCATGGTCGGGTGAGTCGGCCGGGTGCGCGCCCGAGATGAGCATCTGACGCCGCAGGCTCTGCACGAAGTCGCTCTGCTGATCCGTGGCCTCGATGTACGGCCGCCGCATCGACGGCGGCAGCGGCACGCGTCCCTCGAGATGGAAGCCGCAACCGGAAAGCCACAGCACCGTCGCGATCAGCCAGACGGTGCACTTGAGGCCACGCACCATTTCCTCAGCCATCCCGCGGTCCGCCGCCCGACGAACTGACCACCACGTTGGCGATCTGCCTGCCCGGCACGACGATCACCCGTTTGACGGCCCCTCGGCTGCCGACGAATTTCATGACGTGCTCGTCGGTGAGCGCGGCCTCGCGGATCACCGCCTCGTCCGCGCCCGCCGGCACACGGACGTGGCCACGGAGCTTGCCGTTCACCTGCACGACGAACTCCACGGACTCCCGCGTCAGCGCCGACTCGTCCACCTCGGGCCACGGCTCATCGACCGCGGCCCGCTCATGCCCGAGCGCGCTCCAGAGCGCGTGCGCGGCGTGCGGGATGATGGGCGCGAGCATCAGCGTCGTGATCTCCAGCGCCTCGTGGCGGACCGCCCGCCCCTGCTCCGAGGGATCATCGAAGCGGCTGATGGTGTTGAGAAGCTCCATGCTGGCGGCGATCGCGGTGTTGAAATTACGTCGCCGGCCGATGTCATCGGCGGCCTTGGCGAGCGCCTGATGCGCGGCGCGGCGCACCGCACGCTGCGCATCGGTGAGGACCCGGGTCTCCAATCGCGGCGCAGGCCCGCGACTGACGTGCTCGTACACGGCATGCCAGAGACGGCGAATGAATCGCGAGGCGCCCTGCACCCCCTCGTCGGACCACTCCAGGGTCTGCTCCGGCGGCGATGCGAACATGGTGAAGAGTCGGGCCGTATCCGCGCCGAACCGCGTGACCAGACCTTCCGGGTCGACACCGTTGTTTTCCGACTTCGACATCTTGCCGAGTCCCTGGTAGTCCACACGGATCGTTATCCCTTCAGGGAGCGTCGCCTCGTGGACCTCCGCGCCGGTGGCATCGCGCCGGGAACGGACCTCGGCCGGATTGAAGTACCGGCGCCGGCCATCCGCCTGCGTACAGGAGTAGATGTGGTTCAGCACCATGCCCTGGGTCAGAAGGTTGGTGAACGGCTCATCGATCCGTAACAAGCCGAGATCTCTCATCACCTTCGTCCAGAAGCGCGAGTAGAGCAGGTGCAGGATGGCGTGCTCGATGCCGCCGATGTACTGATCGACGGGCAGCCAGTAAGCCGCGCGCTCATCGATCATCGCCCGCTCCTGGTCCGGGCAGGTGTAGCGCATGTAGTACCACGAGGAGTCCACGAACGTGTCCATGGTGTCGGTTTCCCGGCGTGCGGGGCGACCGCAGCGGGGGCACTCGCATCGGTAGAACGCCGGCGATTTGGCGAGCGGATTGCCGCTGCCGTCCGGCACCAGATCCTCCGGCAGCACCACCGGCAGCTGCTCATCGGGCACCGGCACCTCGCCGCAACCTTCGCAATGGATGAGCGGAATCGGACAACCCCAGTAACGCTGGCGCGAGATGCCCCAGTCGCGCAGCCGATACTGCACCCGCTTGCGGCCCAAGCCGCGCTTCTCGAGGCTCGCGGCGATCGCATCCACCGCCGCCTGGAACTCGAGCCCGGAGAATTCCGCCGAATCGACGGTGATGCCATGTTCCGCGTAGGCCGGGATCCAGGGCTCGCGCAGCTCCTCGTACGCGCCGCTCTTCGAGCGCACGGCCATGACGATAGGCAGGCCGTTCTTCTGCGCGAATTCGAAGTCGCGCTCATCGTGGCCCGGCACTCCCATCACCGCGCCCTCGCCGTACGCCATGAGCACGTAGTTGGCGACCCAGACCTGGAGGGGCTTGCCGGTGAAGGGATGCAACACGTGCAGTCCGGTGCGCATGCCCTTCTTCTCCTGGGTGGCGACATCCGCCTCCATCACGCCGCCGCGGCGGCACTCCTCGATGAACGCGGCGAGCGCGGGGTTGGAAGCGGCCGCGGCGACAGCCGCCGGATGCTCGGCCGCGATCGCGAGGAACGTGGCTCCAAAGAGCGTGTCGGCGCGTGTCGTGAATACCTTGAGCGCCCCCTGCCCCGACATCGCCGCACGCATATCGGGCGCATAGGGAAAGGAGATCTCACAGCCCTCGCTGCGGCCGATCCAGTTCTCCTGCATCAGGCGCACCCGCTCCGGCCAGCCGGGCAGGCGCTCGAGATCGCCAAGGAGCTCGTCCGCGTAACGCGTGATGTTGAGATAGTAGGTCGGGATCTCCCGTTTCTCGACGAGCGCTCCCGTGCGCCAGCCGCGCCCGTCGATCACCTGCTCGTTGGCCAGCACGGTTTGATCGACCGGGTCCCAGTTCACCACCCCGGTCTTGCGGTACGCGATCCCCTTCTCGAGCATCCGCAGGAACATCCACTGGTTCCAGCGGTAGTAGCTCGGATCGCAGGTGGCGACCTCCCGGCTCCAGTCGATGCCAAAGCCGAGCGACCTGAACTGGGCCCGCATGTGCGCGATGTTCTGCCGCGTCCACTTGGCGGGCGGCACTCCATTGCTTATGGCCGCATTCTCCGCCGGCAGCCCGAACGCATCCCATCCCATCGGCTGCAACACGCTGCGCCCCTGCATCCTCAGGAAGCGCGCCAACACATCGCCGATGGTGTAGTTGCGCACATGCCCCATGTGCAGGCGCCCCGAGGGATAAGGCAGCATGCACAGGCAGTAATACTTCTGCCGGCCGCTCTCCTCCTTCACCTCGAAGGTGCGGTGCCGCTCCCAGTAAGCCTGCGCCGCCTTCTCGACCGCCACCGGATCGTAATGCTCTTCCATCAAAGGAACGCCTGATTTTCAGCCGCTTTGGAGCCCGCCAATTTACACGAACGAGTGTGGCTCGGATGCAAAAGGGATTTTCCTCCAGGGACGGATTCACGGCGTCCCCGGGAAAGGCCTTTGCGATCGAGCCGATGCGGCCGGGCGCGGTCCGGGCTCTTACGGCACGGTAATGGGCAGGAACAGCTGCGCCGATTCCCGCTGAATGAGCAGCGCGATGCTCCTCTTGCGCGCGTCCTTGGCCGCCGACTCGAGCTCGTTCACCGTCGAGATCCGCCTTCCGTCCACCCCCAGGATGATATCGCCCGGCTCCACGCCGGCGATCTGCGCAGGGCCCGAGACCCCCTCCACCAGGAGGCTTCCGTTGGTCCGGGCCTCCGCCTTCTCCTGGGGCGCGAGCGGGCGGATCGTAAGTCCCAGCTGATTGGGCTTGGCTATCGCCGGCCTCGGCCGCGCGGCACTTCCGGCTTCCGCCGTCTGCGGCTCCTTCAGCTCCTCCACCTTCACTCGCACCGTCCGATCGCGTCGATCCCGCCAGAGCGTGAGAGTCGCCTCCGAGCCCGGCCGCATGGCCGATATCCGACTCGAGAGCTCGCCGAACTGATCAATCGGGTGCCCATCGACCGCGAGCACCACATCGCCAGGCAGGATGCCGGCCACGGCCGCGGGGCCCTTGGTCTCCACCGAGCTCACCAGCGCCCCGTGGGGCTTGCTCAACCCAAAGGAGTCGGCGAGGTCCGCCGTCACCTCCTGGATCGTGACCCCGATTTTGCCGCGCACCACGTGCCCTATCGTGATGATCTGCCGCTCGACGTTCTCCGCCACATCGATCGGAATGGCGAACGAGACGCCCATGAACCCGCCGGTGCGGCTGAAGATCTGCGAGTTGATGCCGACCACCTCACCCTGCAGGTTGAAGAGCGGCCCGCCGGAGTTGCCCGGGTTCACCGCCACATCGGTCTGGATGAAGGGCACATAGTTCTCGCTCGGAAGCGAGCGGCCGATCGCGCTCACGATGCCGGCGGTGGCGCTGTTCTCGAAACCGAAGGGCGAGCCGATCGCGAGCACCCACTGCCCCGGCTTGAGCTTCGAGGGATCGCCAAATCGTACCGCCGGCAACCCCGTCGCCGCGATCTTCAGGACTGCGATGTCCGTGCGCTCATCCGAGCCGACCACCTTTGCCGGGAATTCGCGCTGGTCCTGCAGGCGGACGGTTACCTGACTGGCGCCTTCCACCACGTGACTGTTGGTGAGGATGTAGCCGTCGGAGCTCACGATGAAGCCGGAGCCGTCGCCACGGACCGGCTCCTCGCGCTGCTGCTGATCGCTACCCGGCGCGGGAATGCCGAAGCGGCGGAAGAATTGGTTCAGCGGATCGTTGCCCTGTGGGGAATCACCGGAGGGTTTCTCGATCACCTCGACGTTGACGACCGCGGGACCGTACTTGGCGACGAGCGGCGCGAAGTCCGGCAGCGACGCCATGGCGCCCGTGCACTGCACCGGGGAAGCGGCCGCCTGAGCGCGCATCGCCGGCCAGGCGGCGAGCGCGACGAGGATCAAGGATAGGGGTGCCGCGCGAGCACGCGCCAGCCTGAAAACTCTCATGTCGAACTCCGGGGAGGGAGGGTGGTAGCAGCCGCCGTGCCGATGCGCCGCCGGAGCGCGCCGATCGACAGTGCGGCTGCGAGGCCGACGCCCGCGAGACTCACGACCAGCCAGTTTCCAACACGCGCGAAAGGCGTGAGCCCGGCCATGGGTGTGACTGAGGATCGCAACACGTAGGGCTGAAAGGGGGGTGCCGAGGCCACGATCTGACCGCGTGGCCCGATGATGGCCGAAATGCCGTCGTTGGTGGCGACGATCATGCTGCGGCCCTCCTCGAGCGTGCGCATGCGGGCCATCTGAAACTGCTCGTAGCGGGCCGTGGAGTGCCCGAACCAGGCGTCATTGGTGACATTCACGAGCGCATCGGCTGTGGGCAGCATGTGCAGCATGTAGCTGCCGTATCCGACCTCGTAGCAGACCGTGGGCCCGAGCTCGAGCCCGGCCACCGGCAGAGGCGATTGGTGCGTGCCGCCACGGGTGAAGCTGTCGTAAGGCAGGCTCATCAGGCGCAGCCAGTTGCGCACGAACTTCGGCACGGGGAAGAACTCCGCGAACGGCACCAGGTGATCCTTGGAGTACCAGCTCGCCTGATGGCCGAGCGCGAGAATCGAGTCGTAGTAGCGCTCGCCGTCCGCCGAGGCGCGCACCACGCCCATCACCAGCGAGGAGCCGCGGGCCTGCGTCTCGCGATCGAGGAGCTCGATATACGGCAGCAGATTGTTGGCCGGCTCCGGCAGCGCCGCCTCCGGCCAGACGATGAGCTCGCTGCCGAGCGCCGACTCGGTCATCTTCCGGTAACGCTCGAGGATCTTGTCCTCGTACGCCGCCTGCCACTTCTCGTCCTGCGGGATATCGGCCTGAATCACCGCCACCGAGACGGGCGCGCCCGAAGCGTGTGTCCAGCGCACCGGCCCCAGCGCCGCGCCCACAGCCCAGGGCGCAACCAGCGTGAGCCCGGCGATCAAACGCACGCGCGCATTGCCTCGTACGAGCGCGATCAGCGCGCCCGCGCTCAAAAGCAGCAGCAGGCTGATGCCGTAAACGCCCGCGAGCGGCGCGAATCGCGCGAGCCAGGTATCGGTCTGGGAATAGCCGAGCGACAGCCACGAGAAACCCGAGAGGAACCAGCCCCGCCACCACTCGATGAGCAGCCAGGCCGCCGGCATGCCGACGAGCCAGCGCCATGCGCCGCCGCGTGGCAGCCAGCGCGCCACGACGTAGCCGATGAGCGCGTTGTAGAGAGCCATGATTCCGATCAGTCCCGACATGATGGCAAGCGTCAGCCAGACGGGGGCCTTGCCGAGATCGTGGACGCTGACGTAGAGCCAGTACGTGCCGACGAGGAAGGTGCCGAAGCTGAACCAGAGGCCGGTCCACGCCGCCTGCCGTGGCGCCGCCTCCTCCCAGAGCCCCATCAACACCGCTGGGCAGAGGATCGCAAGCGGCCACCACTCGAGCGGCGCGAACGCGCAGGCGAGGAGCGCGCCAGCGCCGAACGCCACCGCCCTGCGCGCGAGCAGCGCGTGCGCGGAGCGGGCGGCGAGGAGCGGCGACTTCGCGGCGGCGACCGCGGGCATGAAGCTCATGCGCGTGACTCGCCCTGTTCCGACTGCGCGTGGCCGTCGGGCGGTGTCACATCGCGCGGCGGGACGACACGCAGCGCCTCGATGCGGCGCCGGTCGGCGCGCATGACCCGAAACTCGAAACCGTCGATGCCCGTCGACTCGCCGCGCCGTGGCAGGCGGCCGAATTGCTTCATCAGCAGCCCCGCCACGGTCTCGAAGCCTTCCTGCTCCGAGAGGTGGGCGCCAAAGTACTCGTTGAATTCCTCGATGGGGGTCACCCCGCGCACCATGAAGAGGCGCTCGGCCTCCTTGCGGATGTTCTGATCGTCCTCGACATCGAACTCGTCGTCGATCTCGCCGACGATCTGCTCGATGACGTCCTCGATCGTCACCAGGCCCGCGACGCCTCCATACTCATCGACCACGATCGCCATGTGATTGCGGTTGCCGCGGAACTCCTTGAGGAGCACATTGAGCCGTTTCGCCTCCGGCACGAACATCACCGGACGCATGAATTCGCGGATGTCGAACCGCTCGCGCGTCTCGCCGTTGCAGAGGCGCAGCAGATCCTTGGCGAGGAGAATCCCGACGATGTCATCGCGGTCCTGGTCCATCACCGGGAAGCGCGAGTGTCCCGACTCGACGACGGTCGGAAGGATGCGGGATACGGGATCCTCCCGGCGGACGAACACCATCTGCGCGCGCGGCACCATGATGTCGCGCACCTGCAGGTCCGAGACTTCCAACACACCTTCGAGCATCGGCAGTGCATCGGCATCGAGCAGGCCGCGCGTGCGCGCCTCGCGCAGCACCTCGAGAAGCTGCTGGCGGTCCTGCGGCTCGGCGGCGAAGCTCTGGGTCAGCCGCTTGAGCCACTTTCCGGTCGTGTTGATATCCTTCGGCATAAATCAGCGTCCGTAGGGATTGGCGAAGCCCAGGCGGCGCAGCACCGCGATCTCGCGCCGCTCCATGCGCTTGGCGTCCGCCTCGAGCTCGTGGTCGTAGCCGACCAGATGCAGCGCACCATGCACGATCAGGTGCGCCCAGTGCGCCTTCAGGGGCTTTCTCTGCGCGCGCGCTTCCGCGCGCACCACCTGGGCGCAGATGACGAGATCGCCGAGCAGGCGCGAGTCGCCCTCCTCGCGGCTGCGGCTCGTGATCGCCGCGGATCGGCGCGCAGGCAGCGGCGGCGGCGGGAATGACAGCACATTGGTCGGCCGGTCCTTGCCGCGATAGCGGGCGTTGAGGCGCCGGCTCTCGGCGGCGCCGACGACCCGCACGC
>JBAUOO010000060.1:0-1910 GCA_049579785.1 Steroidobacteraceae bacterium | reverse complement strand
TCCTTGGACTGTTGGTTAAATTTCTGCACAAGACACCAGCATTCGGGTCTTCCAATTTTGCTGAATCTGCGCTAAAGCGGACGCCAGGACCGCCGTTGGTGTCGGAGGTGGAAGAACGACGTGAAGTCCAACCTCCGACATGGACGCATATTGGGCCTGTTCCGCAGCGTACGTGTATGTGCTGCATCTCGATCCCGGTTCCCGGGCGTGGGAGTATTTACGTCGTAATCCGCGCTACGTGCACGACTGGACGCATTACCATCGCGGCCCTTCGCAACGTATCGCAGTGCGGTGGGGCTTGGCATCGCTCGTGGACCCGCGACTCGATGCACGGCAAGTTTCACCTGTATGGGCGGTAGGTGATCTGGCGCCCGTCACGCTGGTGCGCGATGAGATGCTTCATGCGCAGACCGACTTGGATGCGGTTGGACGCTTCTCGCTCTGGAAACTCGCCGGTCGCAAGAGACTGGTCGAGGAGGGTGGGGGAACTCGCCTCGTCCTCAATTCATCCGTAAGGGCGGTACAGGTGCGGCTGGGAGGGCATCTGGGCGACGGCGATCGGTTCGCCTACCAGATCCCCGCGGCTGCCGATGAGCGCGCCACATGGACGGCCTTGACAGGGTTCCGTGCGCTCATGCCTGTCTCCGGAGGCGGCAGTGCGTCTTCGCCCGCGCGTCCCAGCCGTTCGGATCTCTTTCACGTCCGGGCCCTACAGGTGCTCGACGGCCTTGCTGCCGGGGGTACCCACCGAGAGCTTGCGGTTGCCCTGTTCGGTGTCAGGCCCGTCGCGCGAGACTGGCAGCCGGATAGCGCTCTCCGCGCGCAGCTGCGGTATCTCATCCGCAGGGCGCGAGCGCTGATGGCACGGGACTACCGGTCGTTGATCGCCACCGCCCCCGCCGGTTCCCGTATCCCCAGATAAATTAAGGATGGGCGCGGGAGCCGGTCGACTTCCCATGAAGTGTGACATCGTATAGGATGTCACATCGTATGGAGCCACCGCGGGTCGTTCTCGATACCTCGGTAATCGTGGCGGGGCTACGGAGCAGGCTCGGCGCGAGTAATCGCCTCCTCGAGCTCGTCGCCGAGGAACGCCTGGTGCCGCTTGTGACGACGGCGCTTTTCCTCGAGTACGAGGAGGTGCTGAAGCGCCCCGAGCAGCGCTTGGCGACCGGCATGGACGAGAAGGACATCGCCGGCTTCATGGCCGCCGTCGTCAGCGCGGCGGAGCCCGTCGAGGTTCATTTCCTCTGGCGGCCGCAGCTCGCCGATCCCGACGATGAGATCGTGCTCGAGGCGGCGGTGAACGGGCGTGCGCAGGCGATCGTCACGCATAATGTGCGGCACTTCGCGCCTGCGACCGGGGAGTTCGGTATCGAAGTGGTGACTCCCGGGACGTTCCTTAAGAGGATCAAGAGATGAGCAAGAGCACCTATCCCCTGAAGCTGCCGGCCTCTGTCAAGAAGGCGGCAGCCGAGCTTGCGGCGAGTGATGGGGTTTCGCTGAACCAGTTCATCGCCGCCGCCGTGGCCGAGAAGGTCGGGTGTCTGCGCACGGCGCGGGAGTTCTTGCGCGAGCGCGCGGGAACGGCGAAACCGAAGGACATGCTCAAGTACCTCCGCCGAGCGCCGAAGGTGCCGCCGGCTGACGAGGATCGGCCGTAAGGGCGGCCGGCGAAAGGGGACGCCCAACCGCGTCACGATGGACCTTCGACAGGGGAGCTGGCGGACGCCAACGCGAGCCGAGTGTAGGAATGGCTCGACCGCGTGGCAGAATCCGATCCGGCCGAGGCTATGTGGCTCTGGCTGGCCCTCCGGCGCTTCGTCACGCCCACGCTGCAAGCGGCTGCGATCGCCGATATCAGTCGCCAGACCACACCGAGACCGGGCACCGAATGGCGCAGCTAACCG
>JBAUOO010000059.1:0-15854 GCA_049579785.1 Steroidobacteraceae bacterium | reverse complement strand
CCGTTGACCTGGGCGAGCTGGCCGATGAGCTGGTGGAGCTGTTCGAGCCGGTGGCGCGGGAGCGGGGCTTGAGGCTCACGGGCAGGGTCGAGAGCGGAGTCGTCGTCGAAGGCAACCGGCAGCTGCTCGCGCAGCTCATCACCAACCTGCTGGAGAATGCGCTGAAATACGTGCCGGCGGGCGGACGGATCGAAGTGGTGGTCGAGCGCCTCGCCGACCGCGCGCAACTCGTGATCGGCGACAATGGCCCGGGAATGGCGGCCGAGGAGCGCGAGCGGGCGGGTCAGCCGTTCGCGCGCATCGGGCATCGCCCGGGGCTCGAGGGCAGCGGGCTCGGACTGTCGCTGGTATCGGCGATCGCGCGACTGCACCGCGCGTACCTGGTGCTCGAGAGCAACGACCCGGGGCTGCGGGCGGTGGTCAGACTCGCGCTGGCCGACAGTCAGGTCTCGGAGCCGTCTTTGTCGCGCTCGATCAGCGCGTAAGCGGAGTGGTTGTGAATGGACTCGAAGTTCTCCGACTCCACGACGTAGGCGGCGATGCGCTCATCGGCATTGAGGCGGGTCGCGATGTCCCGCACCATGTCCTCGACGAACTTCGGATTGTCGTACGCGCGCTCGGTGACGTACTTCTCGTCGGGGCGCTTGAGGATCCCGTAGAGCTCGCAGGAAGCCTCGCTCTCGGCGATCTCGATGAGCTCCTCGATCCAGATGTGCTTGCGCAGGCGTACGCTGATGGTCACGTGCGAGCGCTGGTTGTGCGCGCCGTAGTCGGAGATGCCCTTGGAGCAGGGGCAGAGGCTGGTCACCGGCACGACCACTTTCACCCACATTTGGGTCTGCCCGCCGCGACTCTCGCCGATGAGGCTGGCGCCATAGTCCATCAGGCTCTCGACGCCCGAGATCGGCGCGCGCTTCATCACGAAGAACGGGAAGCTCATCTCGATGTGGCCGGAGTCCGCTTCCAGGCGCTCGGTCATGGTCTCGAGCATGGCCCGGAACGACTCGACCGAGATTTCCCGCTCGCTGTGCAGGATCTCGACGAAGCGGGACATGTGCGTGCCTTTGAAATTGTGCGGCAGGCTCACGAACATGTTGAATGTGGCGATCGTGTGCTGCTCTCCAGTGGCACGGTCCTTCACGCACACCGGGTGGCGGATGTCCTTGATGCCGACGCGGTTGATGCGCAATTGGCGGGTGTCGGCGCGCCCCTGCACGTCCTCGACTTCAGCCAAGGCGGTTCGGGCGAGCTTGATGGAGGGAGGGGTCATGCCAGAAGCCTACCGGATCGGGACGCAGGGCACCTATCTCTGTAGGGGTACGTACCTAGCTGCCGACCGAGCGGATCCGATCGTGGGGCTGGAGCGACCACCAGCGCTCGACGGTGGCACTGAGGCTCTGGGCGTCGAGTCCGGCGGCCGTGAGGCAGGAGTCTCGCGAGCCGTGCTCGATGAACCGGTCGGGAATGCCGATCTGCAGCAGCGCTAGGGAGAGGCCCTCGGCGGCGAGGAGCTCACCGACCGCGGAGCCGGCGCCGCCGTGGACGGCGTTTTCCTCGATGGTGATGAAGGCCCGGTGGCGTCCGGCGAGCTCGAGAATGAGCGCCTCATCGAGCGGCTTCACGAAGCGCATGTTGACCAGGGTGGCATCGAGGCGCTCGGCGATGCGGGTCGCGGGCTCGAGCATGGGACCGAAAGCGAGGAGCGCGAGACCGCAGCGCCCTTCGCGCTTCAGCAGCGCGCGACCGACGGGAAGGGCGGTGAAGGCCTTCTCGAGCGGCACGCCCGGTCCGGTGCCGCGCGGATAGCGCACGACGCTCGGGCAGGAGAGCGTCGTGCCGGTGTAGAGCATCTGGCGGCACTCGTTCTCATCGCTGGGCGCCATGACGACGAGGTTGGGAATGCAGCGCAAGTAGGAGAGATCGTAGCTGCCCTGGTGCGTGGCACCATCGCTGCCGACGAGACCCGCGCGGTCGAGGGCGAAGAGCACCGGCAGGTTCTGCAGCGCAACGTCGTGAATCAGCTGATCGTAGCCGCGCTGCAGGAAGGTGGAGTAGATCGCAACCACGGGCTTCAGGCCCTCGGTGGCGAGCCCCGCGGCGAAGGTCACGGCGTGCTGCTCGGCGATGGCAACGTCGAAGTACCGATCGGGAAAGCGCTTGGAGAACTCGACGAGGTTCGAGCCCTCGCGCATGGCCGGGGTGATACCGACGATGCGCGGGTCGCGCTCCGCCATGTCACAGAGCCACTGACCGAAGATCTTCGAGTACGACGGTCCGGAGGCGGTTTCCTTGAAGATCGTGCCGCTCACCGGATCGAACGGACCCGGGCCATGCCACTTGATCGGGTCGGCCTCCGCTGGCGCATAGCCCTTGCCCTTGCGCGTGACGACGTGCAGGAACTGCGGGCCGCGCAGCTTCTTGACGTTGCGCAGCGTGCTCACCAGTGCGCGCACATCGTGACCGTCCATCGGACCGATATAGTTGAAGCCGAGCTCCTCGAACAGCGTGCCCGGCAGCACCATGCCCTTCAGGTGCTCCTCGGAGCGGCGGGCGAGCTCCCAGATCGGGGGGATCGGCTTCAGCACCTTCTTGCCGCCCTCGCGCAGGTGTCGATAGACCCTTCCGGAGAGGGCGGCGGCGAAGTAGTTTGACAGCGCGCCGACGTTCTCCGAGATCGACATGTCGTTGTCGTTGAGAATGACCAACAGGTCGGTGGGGAGAGAGCCGGCGTGATTCAAGGCCTCGAACGCCATACCGGCGGTCATCGCACCATCGCCGATGATGGCCACCACACGGCGCGACTCACCCAGTCGCCCGGCGCCCACCGCCATGCCGAGGGCCGCGCTGATCGAGGTGCTGGAATGCCCGACACCGAAGGTGTCGAATTCGCTCTCCGAGCGCGTCGGGAAGGGGGCAAGGCCCCCCGGCTGCTTGATGGTGTGCAGACGATCGCGCCGGCCGGTGAGCACCTTGTGCGGATAGGCCTGGTGACCGACGTCCCAGACCAGCCGGTCGTGCGGTGTGTCGAACACGAAGTGCAGCGCCACAGCCAGCTCGACCGCGCCGAGACCGGCGGCGAAATGGCCGCCGCGCCCGCTGACGGTGTGGATCAGGAACTGGCGCAGCTCCTGGGCCACTTCCGGCAATTTCGCCACGGGTAGCTGTCGCAGATCGGCGGGCGAGCCGATCGCATCGAGCAGCGGATAGGCGTTCGGCGGGGAAGAGGTCATCTTTAACAGTTTACACCGGCGCGCAGCGGCGCTCTCTGTTCTCTTGTTGCGAAACTACAACAGGGGCTCGCTCCGGGCGGTTCATTCCCGACTCGAAGCGGCCTTCCCGTCCTGGGAGTCGGTGACGCTGAACGGCTCCGACTCCGGCTGACCATTGCGCCTCAGCAGGATCTCGACGCGCTGCTGCGCCGCCTTGAGAGCGCCTTGGCAGTGCCGCGTCAGCTCGATCCCGCGCTCGAAGGTCTTCAGCGCTTCATCGAGCGGCAGGTCGCCACGCTCGAGGCGCTCGACCAGCGTCTCGAGCTCGGCCAGCGCCTGCTCGAACTCAGGTATTTTGGTTTCAGGCGGGTTTTCGGACATGGATCAGGAACCTTATACAGGCCTCGCCGGGCCGGTCAACGTGATTGACGCGCCCGCACCCCGCGGCTTACAGTCGCAGCCCTCGTTAGACCCAGTCTAAGATAGGAGACACGCATGAACCTCAAAGGCAGCAAGACCGAGAAGAACCTCAAAGACGCGTTCGCGGGCGAATCCCAGGCGAACCGCCGCTATCTATACTTCGCAGCCAAGGCGGACGTCGAGGGATTCAACGACGTCTCGGCGGTCTTTCGCTCGACGGCCGAGGGTGAAACGGGCCATGCGCACGGGCACCTCGAGTATCTCGAGGCCGTGGGCGATCCGGCAACGGGTCTGCCGATCGGCGATACCAAGCTCAACCTGAAGGCCGCAATTGCCGGCGAGACTCATGAATACACGGACATGTACCCGGGGATGGCCAAGCAGGCGCGCGATGAGGGATTCGCCGAGATCGCCGATTGGTTCGAGACCTTGGCCAAGGCCGAGCGCTCGCACGCCAATCGGTTTCAGAAGGCTCTGGAAGCCATCTGAGCCTCGCGTACGCTGCGTGTAACCGCATGCCCTGCCGCCAGCCGGGTGGCAGGGCATACCGCGCGGCTGCCGTAAATCCATGAGCGAGACGGATCCCGGAATCGGATCGCGCCCGCCGGCCTCCGGTCGCGAGGGCAGCCTCGAGGCGCCCACCCGACACCCGCTCGACTGGCGAAACCCCGGCTTTTATGACGAGAGCGCGCTCACCGGGGAGCTCGAGCGCATCTTCGAGATCTGCCACGGCTGCCGCCGCTGCTTCAGTCTCTGCAACGCCTTTCCAACACTGTTCGATGCCGTGGATGCCACTGCCTCGGGCGAGGTGGCGGCGGTCGAGCGGAAGGTGTTCTGGCAGGTCGTCGATCATTGCTATCTGTGCGACATGTGCTTCATGACGAAGTGCCCGTACGTGCCGCCGCATCCCTGGAATGTGGATTTCCCGCATCTGATGCTGCGCGCGAAGGCCGTGCGCACCCGCAAGGAGGGTGTCAGTTTCCGAAACCGCGCGCTCGCCGCGACCGACGCCGTGGGAAGGATCGCCGGGATTCCCGTGATCGCGGAAGTCGTCAACGCCGTCAATCACTCGAGCGCCGGCCGGGCAGTGCTTGCGAAGACGCTCGGCATCGATCCCACGGCGCCGGTTCCCCAGTACCATTCCCGCAGCGCGCGCCGACGCCTGCGGCGGCTGGGGAAGCTCTCCGACAGCAGTACAAGGGCGATTGCGGCGGCACCCGCGAGTGCGAGCGTCCCCGAGGACGGCGCGGCAGGCACTGCGCAGATCACCGGCAAGGTGGCGCTCTTCACCACCTGCTACGGCAATCGTAACGAGCCGCGGATCAACGAGGATCTCGTCGCCGTCTTCGAGCACAACGACATCCCCGTCACCCTGCTGGCGCAGGAGCGCTGCTGCGGCATGCCGCGGCTCGAGCTCGGTGATCTCGAGGCGGTCGCGCGCCTGAAGGAGCACAACATCCCGCAGCTCATCCGCGCTCTTGACTGCGGCCTCGACATCATCGCCCCGGTCCCCTCCTGCGTTCTGATGTTCAAGCAGGAGCTGCCGCTGATGTTTGCCGACGAGGCGGACGTGCAGCGCGTCGCGCGGCGCATCTTCGACCCCTTCGAGTACCTGATGCACCGTCATCGCGCCGGCCTCCTGCGCACCGACTTCAAACGCCCCCTCGGCAAGGTGAGCTACCACGTCCCCTGTCACCTGCGCGTGCAGAACATCGGTCTGAAAACCCGCGACCTGCTGCGGCTCGTGCCCGACACCACGGTCGAGACGATCGAGCGCTGCTCCGGACACAACGGCACCTACGGGGTGAAGAAGGAATTCCGCGCGGCCTCGATGAAGATCGGTCGCCCCGTGATCGAGCGCGTGCAGTCCGCGGGCGCGCAGCACTACGCGAGCGACTGCCCCATGGCCGGCGAGCAGATCGCAAGCGGTCTCGAGGGCGGCCGCGCGCCCGAGCATCCGCTCACCCTGCTGCGCCTCGCCTACGGGGTCTGATGCGCCATGGACAAGCTCACCGTTGCCGACCTGATGAGCCTCGAGCACTACGCCCGCGAGCGTCCCGCCTTCCGTGCCCGGCTGCTCGAGCACAAGCGCGATCGCAAGCTCGCCGTAGGCCCGAACGTCACCTGGTCGTTCGAAGACCGGCTCACCATGCAGTATCAAGTCCAGGAAATGCTGCGCGCCGAGCGCATCTTCGAGCCCGAGGGCATCGGCGAGGAGCTTGCCGCTTACAACCCGCTGATCCCCGATGGGAGCAACTGGAAGGCGACGCTCCTCATCGAATTCACCGACGTCGCCGAGCGCCAGCGTCGGCTCGCGCAGCTCATCGGTCTCGAGGATCGCTGCTGGATGGAGGTGCGCGGCCACGAGCGCGTGTATGCGATCGCCGACGAGGATCTCGAGCGCGAGACCAGCGAGAAGACCTCTGCCGTGCACTTCCTGCGCTTCGAGCTCACCGCGACGATGATCGGCGCATTGAAAGCCGGGGCGGCGCTCGCCGCCGGTGTCGATCACGAGCGCTACCGCTACTCCGTCGATCCGGTCCCGGAGCCCGTAAGAGCCGCGCTCGTGGCGGATTTGAGCTAGAGTCCGCGCGTCCTGCACCTCGACCGTGAGGAACCGGAGGAGGGATGACTGCCATCGACGTGAGCGAAGTGCGGCGTCGCCACCCCGACGCCTGGAGCGGCGGTGCGCGCCTGCTACCGGTGCGCACCGCACACGGCACCTTCGACGTCTGGACCAAACGATGCGGCGATAATCCGCGCATCAAGCTCCTGCTGCTGCACGGCGGGCCGGGGTGCACGCACGAGTATTTCGAGTGCTTCGATAGTTATCTGCTGCCGGCCGGCGTCGAGTACTACTACTACGACCAGTTGGGCTCGCACCGCAGCAGTCAGCCGGATGTGCCCGAGCTGTGGGAAACCGCGCGGTTCGTCGATGAGGTCGAGCAGGTGCGCCAGGCACTCGCGCTCGATGCGGATGACTTCTTCCTGCTCGGCCATTCGTGGGGCGGGATCCTCGCCATCGAATATGCGCTCGCGCATCAGCAGCATCTGAAGGGACTCATCATTTCAAACATGATGAGCAGCATTCCCGATTACAACCGATACGCGCGGGAGGTGCTGATGCCGGGCATGCCGCCGCAGGTGTTGGCGGAGATCCGCGCGCTCGAGGCGGCGGGCGATTACGACGATCCACGTTACATGGGCTTGCTCATTCCCCATCATTACGAGCGACACGTGCTGCGCCTGCCGCATGAGCAGTGGCCGGACCCGGTATTGCGCGCCTTCGCGCACCTCAACCCCAAGATCTACATCCCCATGCAGGGGCCGAGCGAGCTCGGGGCGAGCGGCAGGCTCGAGCATTGGGAGCGCACGGCCGACCTGGCGCGCATCCGCGTGCCGACGCTGACGATTGGCGCCCGGCATGACACCATGGATCCGAAACACATGGCGGCGATGGCGCGAGCGTTGCCCGAGGGGCGGTACCTGCACTGTCCGGATGGCAGCCACATGGCGATGTACGATGACCAGAGCGTCTATGTCGCCGGGCTGCTCGATTTCCTGCGCGACGTGACGGGCGCGATGCCCGGCTGATGCGCATGGATAACCTCGAATCAGGCGCGGCGCTCGACCGCGCGCTCGGGTTGCGGCAACTGGTGGTGTACGGGATGATCTTCATGGTGCCGATCGCACCGATGGCGGTCTACGGTTTCGTCGCGCAGGAAAGCCATGGCATGGTGCCGCTCGTGTACGTGGTCGGCATCGTGGCGATGCTGTTCACCGCGCTGAGCTACAAGCGCCTCAGCGGTGAATTCCCCCTCGCGGGCTCGGTCTACGCCTACGTGCAGCGGGGCTGGCATCCCTACATCGGATTTCTCGCCGGCTGGATGATCCTGGCTGACTATCTGCTCGTCCCGGCCCTGCTCTATGCCTTCAGCGCCTCCTGGCTGCAGGGCCTGCTGCCGATGGTGCCGAGGTGGCTGTGGGTGCTGGCCTTCGTCGCGTTCAATACCGCGGTCAACGTCGTCGGCATCAAGCTGCAGGCGCGCGCGCATTTTCTCCTGCTGTGCATCGAAATCGCGACGCTGGCGGTGTTCTTCGCCGCCGCGATCGATTTCATCTTCATCGCAGGACACGGCGCCGGCGGCTGGTCGCTGCAGCCTTTCTTCCAGCCGCGTCATTTGAACGGTGATTTCATCGCCACCGCCACCTCGATCGCGGTGCTGAGCTTTCTCGGCTTCGATGCGATCAGCACGCTCTCCGAGGAGGTCAGGAACCCGCGCAGCACCGTGGGCAACGCCACCGTCGCGACGCTGCTGCTGCTCGGTGTGATCTTCATCGCGCAGACCTATCTGGCCGCGCTGGCGCATCCGGATTACCGCTCGCTGGATGCGACGCTCGGCTTTTTCCAGATCGGACGGGAGATCGGCGGCGCGTGGCTCTATCTGCTGTTGATTATCGTCAACGTCATCTCGGCCGGGATCGCCAACGCGCTGTCGGCGCAACTCGCCATCTCGCGGATCCTCTTTTCGATGGGGCGCGATCGGGCGTTGCCGGGCTCCGAATATCTCTCGCGGGTGCACCATCGCCTGAAGACCCCGGTCAACGCCACCTTGTTCGTCGCCGCGCTGTCGATCGCGGTGGCGCTGCTGATACCGGAGGAGGCGATCGTCAAACTGGTCAACTTCGGAGCTCTGAGCGCGTTCATGCTGCTCAACATCACGGTGTTCGTGTTCTTCTATCTCAAGCGGAGAAGATACCGGCAGGTTTTCAGCTATCTGCTCTTTCCCGCCCTCGGCCTGATCATCGTGGCATACGTCTGGAAGGGATTCGATCGCACCACGTTCCTCTTCGGCGGCGCATGGCTGCTGGTCGGAGCGACCCTCGGCGCGTTGAAATACCGGAATTTCAAGTCGTTCGAATATGCGCCCTGAGGCGCCCGCGCGGTGGCATGATGCTCATCTGGTAAGATCCGCGCCTTTAGCGGTAGACCTCGCTCCGCCGATTCCCGATGAATAGCTCCTATACTGCTTCCGACATCGAAGTCCTGAGCGGCCTCGAGCCCGTGCGCCGCCGCCCCGGCATGTACACGCATACCTCGCGGCCCAACCACATGGCCCACGAGGTCATCGACAACAGCGTCGATGAGGCGATCGCCGGCTACTGCAAGCAGATCGACGTCACGCTGTTCAAGGACGGCTCGCTGCAGGTCGAGGACGACGGGCGTGGCATGCCCGTCGACATTCACCCGAAGGAGAAAGTGAGCGGCGTCGAGCTCATCCTCACCCGTTTGCATGCCGGCGGCAAATTCTCCGACAAGACCTACAGATTCTCCGGCGGCCTGCACGGCGTCGGTGTCTCCGTCGTCAACGCGCTCTCCCAGCACCTCGAGTGCTGGATCAAGCGCGGCGGCAAGGAGTACAACATCGCCTTCAAGGACGGCAAGGTACACTCGAAGCTCGAAGTGGTGGGTACCGTAGGGCAGCGCAATACCGGCACGACGGTGCGCTTCTGGCCCGATCCGAAGTTCTTCGACTCCGACAAATTCTCCGTCCCGCAGCTCAAGCACACCCTGAAGGCGAAGGCCGTGCTGTGCGCGGGTCTTCGCATTACCTTCACCCACGAAGCCACGGGCGAGAAGGACGAGTGGTTCTACACCGGCGATCTCGGCGCTTACCTGATCGAGGAACTGGCCGACAACGAGCGGCTGCCGAACGAGCCCATCACCGGCCAGCGCGAGGAGGAGAGCGACGCGGTCAATTTCGCGCTCGTCTGGGCGCCGGGGGCGCAGACCGCCATCGGCGAGAGCTATGTCAACCTCATCCCGACCACCGAGGGTGGCACTCACGTCAACGGGTTGCGCTCGGGCGTTGCGCAGGCGGTGCGCGAGTTCTGCGAGTTCCGCAATCTCGTGCCGCGCGGAGTCAAGCTCACTCCCGAGGACATCTGGGACAAGGCGAGCTATGTGCTCTCGGTGAAGATCCACGAGCCGCAGTTCGCCGGACAAATGAAGGAGCGCCTCGCCTCGCGCGATGCCGCGGGCCTCGTCGAAAGCTTCGCGCGCGACTCCGTGGCACTCTGGCTCAACCGGCATCCGGATGCCGGCGAGCGCATCGCACAGTTCGCGATCGCCAACGCCCAGGAGCGCGCCAAGGCCGCGCTGCGTGTGGTGCGCAAACGCATCTCCGGAGGGCCGGCGCTTCCGGGCAAGCTCGCCGACTGCGCGAGCCAGGAGCCCCGCCGCTGCGAGCTCTTCCTGGTGGAAGGCGATTCGGCCGGCGGCTCCGCCAAGCAGGCGCGCGACAAGGACTTCCAGGCCATCATGCCCCTGCGCGGCAAGATCCTGAATACCTGGGAGCTCGAGCCCGGTGAGATCGGCTCCTCCGAGGAAGTGCACAACATCAGCGTCGCGATCGGCGTCGAGCCCGGCTCGCAGGACCTGAGCCAGCTCCGCTACCACAAGATCTGCATCCTCGCGGACGCCGATTCCGACGGCCAACACATCGCGACGCTGCTCTGTGCGCTCTTCCTGCGCCACTTCCGTCCCCTGGTGGTGAACGGCCACGTGTACGTCGCCATGCCGCCTCTGTATCGGATCGATGCCGGCAAACAGGTGCTTTACGCCCTGGATGACGGCGAGCGCGATCAGCTTCTCAAGCGAATCGAGAAGGCGAACGCCCGCACGAAGCCCACCGTCATCCGCTTCAAGGGACTGGGCGAGATGAACCCAACTCAACTGCGCGAGACGACGATAGATCCCCGCACGCGCCGCCTGGTGCAACTGACCCTGGACGGCAAGGACAACACCGACCAACTCATGGACATGCTCCTGGCCAAGAAGCGGGCCAGCGACCGCCGCGGCTGGCTGGAGCAAAAAGGCAACCTCGCCGACGTGCAGGTGTAGGTCGACGGGCGGATGCGAGTGCGGGAGCGAACGGACAAACAGGAGCCGCGATCGATAAGGATTTTCCGGGAGCCTGAAAAACAGGATGTTTTTCCGGCAGCCTCCAGGGACGTATTCACGGCGGTCCCGGGAAAATTGTTTTTCGAGCGAGGCTCCGGACGGCCCATCTCAACAGTAGATCATTCCGACCATGCAAGACCAGGAACTGAACTTCGAAGGCGTAGAGCGCCAACCGCTACGCACCTTCACCGAGAAGGCGTACCTGGACTATTCCATGTACGTCATCCTAGACCGTGCGCTGCCGGCGCTCGGCGATGGGTTGAAGCCGGTGCAGCGGCGCATCATCTACGCCATGGGCGAACTCGGACTCGCCGCGGCCAACAAGCACAAGAAGGCGGCGCTGACGGTCGGCGACGTGCTGGGCAAGTTCCATCCGCACGGCGACACCGCCTGCTACGAGGCCATGGTGCTCATGGCGCAGCCCTTCTCCTACCGCTACCCGATCGTGGATGGCCAGGGCAACTGGGGCTCACAGGATGACCCGAAGTCATTCGCGGCCATGCGCTACACCGAGGCCAAGCTCACCCGCTACGCCGAGGTGCTGCTCGCCGAACTGTCCGACGGCACCGTCGACTGGGTGCCGAACTACGACGGTTCGCGCGAGGAACCCTCGATGCTGCCGGCGCGGCTGCCCAACCTGCTGTTGAATGGCACGACCGGCATCGCGGTCGGCATGGCCACGGACATTCCGCCGCACAACCTGCGGGAAGTCGCCAATGCCTGCATCCATCTGCTGGAGGAACCCGAGGCCAGCACCGCGCAGCTGATGAAGTTCATCAAGGGGCCGGATCTGCCGACCGGCGCGGAAATCATTTCGCCCCGGGCGGACCTCAAGGAGTTCTACGAGAAGGGCGGCGGCAGCTTCAAGGCGCGCGCCACCTACGTCATCGAGGACGGCAATGTCGTCGTCAACGCCTTTCCCTACCAGGTTTCGCCGACCAAGGTGATCGAGCAGATCGCCGAGCAGATGCGCGCGAAGAAACTGCCGATGATCGAGGACCTGCGCGATGAATCCGATCACGAGAATGCGACGCGCCTGGTGATCGTGCCGCGCTCCAACCGCGTCGACCTCGATGAGGTGATGAAGCACCTGTTCGCGACCACGGATCTGGAGCGCAGCTATCGCGTCAATCTGAACATCATCGGCCTGGATGGCCGGCCGCGGGTCATGGGTCTGCGCGACATCCTGACCGGGTGGCTCGAGTTCCGCACCACGACCGTCACCCGGCGGCTGCGGTTCCGGCTCGAGAAGGTCAACCGGCGGCTGCACGTCCTCGATGGATTGCTGATCGCCTTCCTGAATCTCGACGAGGTCATTCGCATCATCCGCCGCGAGGATGAGCCGAAGCCGGTGCTCATCAAGCGCTTCAAGCTCTCCGATGAGCAGGCCGAGGAAATCCTCAACACACGCCTGCGGCATCTCGCGAAGCTCGAGGAAATGAAGATCCGCGAGGAGCAGAAGTCGCTGTCGCAGCAGAAGACCGACATCGAGACGCTGCTGGCGAGCAAGGCCAAACTGCGCAAACTGGTCGCCAGCGAGATTCGCGCCGACGCGGACAAGCATGGCGATGACCGGCGCACCAAGCTCGTCGAGCGCGAGGCGGCGCAGGCGATCGATGAGACCACGCTCATCGCCAACGAGCCGGTGACCGTCGTGCTCTCGACCGGCGGCTGGGTCCGCTCCGCCAAGGGACACGAGATCGATCCGTACACCCTCTCTTATAAAAGTGGCGACGGCTTTCAGTCGATGGCGCGCGGACGGAGCCTGCAGGCGGCGGTGTTCATCGACAGCACGGGCCGTACGTACTCGCTCCTCGCGCATTCCTTGCCTTCGGCGCGCGGCCAGGGTGAGCCGCTCTCCGGGCGCCTGAATCCCCCCGACGGCGCCAAGTTCGCCGGCGTCATGATGGGCGAGCCGGAGGATCTCTGGCTGCTCGCCAGCGATGCCGGCTACGGCTTCCTCGTGCGCCTGAAGGAGCTGATCACCGATCGCCGCGCCGGCAAGACGGTGCTGAACGTGCCGGACAACGCCATGGTGCTGCCGCCGGCGCCCGTGCCGTCGCCGGAGTCGCTGGTGGTGGCGGTGAGCAGCGAAGGCAAGCTCCTCGCCTTCCCGGTGGGCGATGTGCCGGAAATGCCCCGCGGCAAGGGCAACAAGCTCTATGACATCCCGGGCAGGAAGGCGGCGGCGCGCGCGGAACTGATGACCGCAGTCGCCGTGGTGCCGCCGAAGGGCTCGCTCGTGCTCTGGGGCGGCGAGAAGCAAAAGACGCTCGGGTGGGCGGACCTCAAGGACTACCGTGGCCAGCGTGCCCAGCGCGGCGCGGTGTTGCCGCGCGGCTGGCCCCGCAAGGTCGACCGACTGGAAACAGTCCCGCCGCCGGGCAGCTAACCCATCACCACTTCTTCGGGTGCGTTGACGAAGTAGCCCTGGATGTACGGCACGCCGAGCTGCCACAGCACGGCCATGGTGTTGGCGTCCTCGACGCGCTCGGCGATGCTGTGAACGCCGCGCTTGGCCGCTGACTCGACCAGGGCGCGCACCCGCTGCTGCAACTGCGCGTCGCGCGCCAGTCCCTGGACGAGCGCGCCGTCGATCTTCACGAAATCGAGCGGTACGGATCCGATGAGGCCGTGGCTGTCGCGGCCGGAACCGAAGCTCTCGAGCGCGAAGCGGAAACCGCGCTGGCGAAGTCCGCCCGCGAGGATCCGCACCTGTGGGAAGGAGGTCGCCACTTCCTCGGTTACCTGGAAGCAGACCCGCTGCGGATCGGCGCGCGTCGAGCGGATGTGTCCATCCAGCCATTCGATGAAGGTGGCATCTCGCGCGGTGTCCTTCGAGAGCCGCACGAAGAGGCACTGCGGCCGCCGCTGCGCGGCGAAGGAGAGCGAGGCGCCGACCACCCAGCGGTCGATGTTCTTCATCAGGTCATTGCGCTCGGCGGCCGCCATGAACTCCGCCGGCAGCACCTCCTTCCCCTGAGGATCGATCATGCGCACCAACACGTCCCACATCTGCGGGTCATCGCCCTGTAGACTCGCTACCGGCTGCTGTGCCAGGCGGAAGCGGTTCTCCATGAGCGCCGCTTTGATGTGCTTGACCCAGACCTGGTCGTAGGACTGGACGCGGTTCTCGACGTCGGCTCGTCCGGAGGTCAGGACCTGGTTGCCACCCTGTTTGATCCCCTTGGCGCACGCCTCGATGGCATCCGCCACGACAGCATCGAGCTTGGGCGCGCTCGGAGGCACCACGGACAGGCCCACGGTACAGGTCACCGCGACGGCCTTGTCGTTGACGCGCATCACGTGCTTTTGCACCCGCGCAAGCAGTTGCTTCCCCCACGCCTGAATGTCGTTCTCGTTGCCGCGCTCGAGCAGCGCGAGGAATCTCACGCCGCCGAAGCGGCCCACGATCTCGTTGGGGTAGAGCGTCTCCTTCAAAAGCGCCGCGATTCCCATCAGCACGCCCTCGCTGGCCGTCGCGCCGACCTCGCGCTCCACGGCCGCGAACTTGTCGAGCTTCACCAACGCGAGAGATCGCATCCCGCCGTGGCTCGGCGCCGCCAGCCGTGCATGCAGGGCTTGCATCAGCTCGCGCCGCTGGAGGAATCCGGTCGTAAGGTCCGAGTGGACGACCTGCGTGAGCTCCTCGACCAGCTTCTGCTCGTCGCGAGGCTTGGCGGGCACGATGAGGCGCACGCTCGGCTCGCCCTCGTGATCGCCCAATGCGAGCACGATTTCCACCGCCATCTTCCCGCCCTGCGGCAGCAGGGCGGTCGCCTTGAGCGCGTGATCGCTCCACCGGCCCTGCAGGCAGGCGGCGAGCGCGCCCTTGAGCGCCGGATGCGTGTCCTCATCGAACAGATCCATGACCGGCTGGCCGACCAGATCCTCCTGGGCCCCAAAGAGCTCGAGCCAGGCCGGATTGGCTTCCAGGACGATGCCTTCCTGCACCTGCACGATCGCATCGTTCGAGCGCTGCAGGACGTTCTCGAGCTGATTGCGGGCATCATGAGCGGATTTGAGGGTGGTGGTGAGCGCACGCTCCAGCCGAAAGGCGCGCAGCTCCCGGCTCATGACCGCGGCCAGGCGCAGCGGATGGGCGAGGGAGATCACATCGCGCGCGCCGAGCGTCATGGCGTCGGCGATGGAGGCTTCATCCACCGCGTCCCTCACCAGCACGACCGGAACGGTGGGCGCCACCTGATCGCGAACCTCGATGACGCTCTTCAGATTGCCTTCCGGCCCCGCGACCACGATGAGCAGCTCCGGGTTGATTTGCGGCAAGGCATCGGGGAGGTCACCGAGAGCCGGAATCCACGTGCAGTGCACGGCGTGACCGGCACGCCGCAGGACACTGTTGATGGCCTCGACCGGGTCTCGTGCGGGAGAAAGAACAATGAGCGGAACGGGGTTCTGCTCGGTCAAGGCGCTCTCCGATAGGGGGCGGGTTCTGGGCTTGCGATATGGAAAATTCTAGCATCGGGCCTACGAGCGCCCGCTTGTTCTGCTTCTCAGATTAGGGCCCCGAGAGCGACCTTTGCCGGTGCGCCGGGCACCTCGCGCACGAGCCGCGGGAGAAGATATCCGGACAAGCGCGCGGCGAGCTGTCCGACCAGGGCCCGCGCGCGCTCATCCGGGACCGCAAAATGCGCCGCGCCTCTCACCCGATCGAGCGCGTGCAGGTAGTAGGGAAGCACACCCGCTGCGAACAGCCTCCGTGACAGCTCCGCCAGCACCTCGACATCGTCATTGACGCCGGCGAGCAGGACCGACTGGTTGAGGAGGGTGATACCCGTTGCGCGCAGCTTCGCGCAGGCGGCGATGAGCGCCGCGTCGAGCTCGTTCGGATGGTTGATGTGCAGCACGAAAACGACGGGGAGGACGCTCCCTCGCAGCCAGCGGGTCAGTCCCTCATCGACCCGCGAGGGCAGCACGACGGGCTGGCGCGTGTGCACACGAACGCGCCGCACGTGCGGGATGGCGGCCAACGCGCGGGTCAGATTCTCGAGGCGCGCGTTGCTCAACGACAACGGATCCCCACCGCTCAGGATGATCTCCTCGAGCGAGGTGTCGGCGGCGATCTCGGCGAGCGCCTCGCTCCAACGCGGCGCCTCGCCGCCTTGCGCATAGGGAAATTCCCTGCGGAAACAGTATCGGCAGTGCACCGCGCACGTCGGGGTCGTGATGAGGAGCGCGCGGCCGCGGTATTTCTGCAGCAGGGCGCGCGTGCGCAAAGCGCTGCGCTCGCCCACCGGGTC
>JBAUOO010000058.1:0-15067 GCA_049579785.1 Steroidobacteraceae bacterium | reverse complement strand
GCGCCGAGCTTGTCGATTGGGAGGTACCCGACCTCATCAACCAGTAGTAGTGATGGTTTTAGATAACGCTGCATGGCGCGTTTCAGGTCCCCGGCGCCGGTGGCGGCGGACAGGGTGTGGATGATGTCGATAGCGGTGGTGAAGTGCACGCTGTAGCCGCGCAGGCAGGCGGTATGGCCGAGGGCGATCAACAAGTGGGTCTTGCCGAGGCCGACGTTGCCCAACAGGATGGCGTTGGATTTTTGCTTGATGAACTGCAGGCGGAAGAGGTTCTGCAGCTGCGGCCGGTTGATCTTCTTTGGCCAGCTCCAGTCGAACTGGTCGAGCGTTTTGAGCACGGGGAAGCGTGCGAGGCGGATGCGCCGCGCCAGTCCACTGTCCTCGCGCCGATTGATTTCGCCCTCCACGAGCCGCTGCAGATAGTCCAGATGGCTCCAGTGCTGTTCGGCGGCGGTTTGGGCGAGTTCATGATAGTGCTCGCGCAGGAACGGCATCTGCAACCGTAGCAGCATTTTCGAGAGCGAGGGGACTTCGCTCGATTCGGTGTCGTCCGGGGGTTGATCGATCATGACTCATCGACCTCGTAGATAGATAGGTCCGGTTCCGGCAGGTCGAGCTCGAGCAGATCGGCACTGCGCATGAGGGATAGCGGGCTCGGCGCCTGCGGCTTGCTTCGGGCGCGCGACTCGAGCAGATGTGCAACGTATTCGCTGGAGAAGGCACTGAAGGCGAGTGCATCGTCGATGGCGCGCATCGTGTCGGATTTGCCGTAGATCTCGGCGAGCGCAAGGATTTTGCGCACATGCGCGCGGGCATTGAAGCGCCGGGCTGTGAGCCCCTCGTAGTAGGCCTGAGCGCTTGCGGTCAGGCAGAGGAACTGCGACAGGAGCCGCTGCTCGCGGGCGTTGTGGCGCTGTTCGAGTAAGACCTTCGGATGATCGGGATCCTCGACATCCTGACGCCGATCGAAGCTGCGCACGTGACGGGCGATGAGCTCGTTCTGATGGTACAGACAGAGCCGATCGGGGTACGCTTTGACGGTGAGCAGTTGTCCGGCATAGCGCGCAGGTACCGAGTAGCGATTGGTGTCGAGGACGATGCGGAACTGACTCGAGGCGCGCAAGCTTAAGATCCGGGCCAGATCATAGGGGTTCGAGTTCGCGGGCTTCAGATGCGCTCGCTCCTCCGCGAACAGATCCACCGGCCGGCGATGGGTCTCCCCGTGGATGCGCACGTTGGCGATCTCGGCGAGCCAGACTTGCACGGCGGGGTTCACGTGCGCAAAGTCGGTGAGCTCCAGGCCGTTCAGGAAGTTCTTCTTCACGTAGCCAACGCCGGATTCCACGCGCCCTTTTTCCCACCCCGAGCGCACGTTGCAAGGTGCGATTTTAAAGCCCTGATGGCGGGCAAAATCCACATATCGCGGGTTTAAAACCGGCGCCTCGCCGACCAGACGTCGCAGCACCGCGGATTTCAGGTTGTCCACCATGACTTTCTCTGGCACCCCGAGTACGGCGAAGGCGTTCTGGTGACAGGCGAGGAAGTGTTCCATCGTTTGTGACACGGTGAACTCGACGTACATTTGCCGCGAGTAACACAGCACCATCACGAAGAAGGACAGCTTGCGCCGAGTGGATCCGACCGCAATGCTGCCGTATTCGCCCCAGTCAACCTGGGCGCACTCTGCGCGGGCGAAGGCGAGTTTCAAAAAAGCCTTCTGCCGCGGCGGCCGGATCGCGCGCAGATAGTCTTTCAGGACGGTCAGGCCGCCCGAGTAACCGAGTTCACGCAGACGCTGGAAGATCTGCTGCCCGCTCAAGGGGTGGGTATCGAGCCAGCGCACGATGAGGGGTTTGTATTCATCAAGCCGGCTGCCACGTTTCACGCCCGGCCGCGGGCGGTACTGATCGCTGCGCGAGTACTTCGACACCGTCTCGGGGTGCAACCCCAACGCGCGTGCGGTCTGCGTGATGGTCAAGCCCTGGCGCTCACGGTGATCGCGGATTTTGCAATAGGTCTCGTAGTCGATCATCGATCCTTCTCTCCGGCGCCCGCCGACGGGTTGGCGAACGCGGCGCGTACCCGCTCCAGCGTCCTCTGCAAATCCTTCGTCCCGGGTTCACGCGGGGGTGCCGACGGGTCGAGTGCGAGAACCTGATACAGCGGCGCTTCGTAGGCGATCAGCTCGAGGCGGATCAGATCCGCCCGTGCCTGCGCGAGCCGTGCCCCCGGCATCGACAGAGATTTCGCGAGCTTCGCATCGCCGTAGTAGCTCAAGCCTCGGGCGTCGGCGACCGTGACCAAGAACAGATACAACGCGAGCGCCGGCGTATCGCAGCGCTCGATGTAGTGCCCGGTCACCAGGCGTTGATCGATCCAACTGAACTGCCGGGGTATGTGCCGCAGCCCCTCAGGGCGCAGCACCCGTTTGATGCGCATCGATTCTCTTCCCGCCCAAGATGTCTTGCCCGAGTTGTAGCAAGCGACGGCTGGTGGCGGCGATGTCGGCTTGTAGCGCAGAGTCGCTCAGATGCGCGATCAACCCAATCAAAACAGGACCTTGGCAGCGCAGTGCGTCTTGTAACGCAGTCTCGGCGGAATGGCCCATTCCGCCAGTTAAATCAACAGCTTGCCCCTCCAGTGCGTCTTGTAGCGCATGCTGCGTCTGCCCTTGATGCCGGCGCCAATAGCCCGGATGGGCTGCACGCCACTCCCGCACTCGCTGCACGTGATGCGCCCCGCGGAAGTAATCCCGGTTCTCCGCTCGTCCGAGCCAGCGACGTTGCCGCGCGGCCTTGGCCTTCGCTTTGCACGCCGGCTTCGGGCAATATTTCTGTCGCTTGCGGTTACGCGGATCGCACGCGAATAAATCTCCGCAAATCCGACACTTGTTGCTGTGCTTGCTCGCCATCGCTCCCCCTGTGGAGAGCGCATTTTGAACGTGCCGGCGCAATCATTCCGCGCGCGAAGATTGCGCGGCGACCGGGGATCAAAATCCAAGAGAACCAAACGATTTAGATATCTCTCATCCGAAGAAAACGGATAAACAAAACCACGACGTCCATCCCGACCAATCTACGCGGGAATCAGATCGCCGCTGACAGTACGACGATGCTGGTCTTGAGGGCATTCACTTCCGCGGCAGCCAGGGGAGGGTTGGCCGTGATGTGGGCGCGCACGAGCGCACTGATATACGTCGCCGGCTTCATGCCACGCTCCGTCGACCGCCGGATCACTTCGAGCCCGTCACCCGGCCGCAGGCGAATGGTGATTCGATCGCTTGCTGCGACGTGGTCCCATTTAAGCTCCGGCCGGCGGGCGAGCCACGCTTCGTCGCGATCGAGGAGGAGGCGGATTGCACGCAGCGCGAGCTCGGATTCCGACATTCCAGCATGTCGAGCGATCAGTTTGAACCGCCCCTTCTCCTCGGGCGAGGGGCGGGCGGTGATCGAAGGGTTGGACTCTCGGTGGATTCGTGCTTCGGGCACACGTCCATCCGGAGCTTCGGGGCCGGCGGGCTCTGCAGATTCTCGTGTTGGTAGGTCAATCATTGCCGCGCCAGAGTAGTGCACCTGGCTCGGACTATAACGCGAAGTTTTCGATGTTTGAAGGCAGAGTTTCGGCCCAAATTGGGTCAAAGCCCCATATCAATTCTGAGGATCTGTTACGTGTTGGTACGCCATGGTATACCTTGGTCGCTCTTGGGCATCGTTGGACACCATGCGCGACTCGCGGCTTGACGCAAGCGTGTCTTGAATTCAGTGCCAGCGGTCTTTGTGAGCGAGACCGTGTCCAGGGGTGTCCAGCCGGACGGGGCGTCGAGCTCCGGACCGCAGTGTGCAGACGAATTGTCCCAAGCGCTTGGGTTTCTGGTAGACTACTCCATGCCGACGATTTTGCGGATAGATGGACTGCGGGTAGTCATCTACCCCAACGACCATTCACCCGAGCACGTTCACGTGATCGGGACCGATCGGGAGGCAGTCTTTGAGCTGCATTGCCCGGAGGGGCCGGTAACGCTGCGGGAGTCTTTGAGATTCACGACCCGGCAAGTGCGTCACCTGATGGTCCGATTGAACGCTGCACTGCTTGAGTTTTGCCGCGCCTGGGAGAGCATCCATGAATCTGACTGACACTGACGTTCGACAAGCTGAAAAGCGAATGCAGGCTCGCCTGAAGGATCAGGCGCGGGCGGAGTCCGCGCGCTACGACCGGCGTACCGGGCGCATCGTGGTGAGCTTGACTAACGGGCTCGAACTGGGGGTACCCGCAGCGCTCGCCGAAGGACTCAGGGGCGCGAGAGCGGCCGACCTGTCGGAGATCGAGGTTAGCCCGACGGGACTCGGTCTGCACTGGCCACGGCTTGATGCAGACCTGTATCTGCCGGCGCTCATGGAAGGCGTCTTCGGCTCACGCCGGTGGATGGCACAGATAATGGGAAAGGCTGGTGGCCGCTCCAGATCGGCGACGAAGCGCGCCGCGGCACGCGAAAACGGCAGACTCGGAGGACGCCCTCGCAAGTCGGCTCACGGCTAATGAAGCAGCAGGAGGCCATCGTCAACTCGGGTGGTCGTCCACTGCGCCCCAGCGCTGCAGAGCCAAAAACGCGCAGACGCTCGCCCGTTCGATCCGACTTTTGCTGCACATGCGGACATGCCGCTATCCTGCAATCACTCCCATACCCCTCAAATCTCGCTGACGCCGTACGCCGCGCGAACTCACGTATGAGGCGTCGTGGAAACCCGAGGAAGAACAGAATTCATCGGTGCCGCGCGCACGGCCATAGTTGAGATACTGCGCAGTGTGACGTGAGCCCATTCAGGTCCTGGCGGGGAGGCAATACGGTGGTCAATCGTGGTGCGTTGATTCTGCGTTACAAGGAACCGTAATGTCACCTCCCGTATCGAACAAGAAGAACCCCGCATGCCCGTTCACGCTGGCATGAAGCGCTGGAATCGACCTGTTCCACATCTCCAGTGGCACGACCGTCTGTGCCGTCGCCAGCGCAGAGACACATGACAACACGGCTGTCCACAATACCGCGATGACTTTCATGACCAGTGAAACTACGCCCCGATGGGGGATGCCTTGATTCCGGAGGATATCACTATGATAGCAATCTGGACCTGCCCCGCTTCGGTGGACGGGTAGTTATCACAGAACCGTCTTCGTCTTGGATCCTTTTTCTATCGAATCTTGCCCGTTTCGCGGCGAAGCCGAAGCGCAGTCTGCCCGGCCGAAGGCCGGGGCAGAAGTCAGCGCCCGAAAGCAGCGCCAGCGCCTCGCAGCAAGCTGTGCGGCTTGGAGGATCGAGATTCCCGCTTTTTTCGCTGTCCCGGGAAAAAGCGACCGCATTACAAGCCCTATAAGCCGAGATCTCAAGGTAACCGCTACCCTGATATTCCGTGAAAATCTCTCCGTGAGATGGTTGAGTCATCATGTTCGGGCCGCCTCGCTCTCGAGCGCATGGCGCTCGTAGTTGACCGGAGAGCGATAACCCAACGAGGAATGGCGCCGATGAGGATTGTACCAGCCCTCCAGCCAATCAAAGATCGCCATCTTTGCTTCGGCCTGGCTCGTGAAGCGCCGTCGATTGAGCACTTCGCGCTCGAGGGTTGCGAAGAAGCTTTCCGCCATCGCGTTATCGTACGCATCCCCGACCGTACCCATCGAGGGCATGATCCCGGCTTCCTGGCAGCGCTTGCCGAAGGCGTAGCTCGTGTACTGCAACCGTGATCGGAGTGATGGATCACCTGCAACGGTCGGCGCATCGTGATCGCCATGTCGATCGCCGCGAGCATCAGCTCGGTGCGCAGCTGGTGCTCCATCGCCCAGCCGACCACCTTGCGCGAGAACACATCGAGCACGATCGCCAGGTACAAAAACCCACTCCACGTCGGGATATAAGTCGCATCGGCTACCCACAAGCGGTTGGGCCGCTCGGCGTAGAACCGACGCTCGACCAGATCGGGCACCTCAGGGCGTTGCTGCCCGCTCTGCGTCGTCACTACAAACTTGCGCAGCGTCGCCCCGCGCAGCCCCGCCGCCCGCATCAAGCGCGCCACGCGCTTGCCACCTACGTGGATCCCGTGCGGGTGAAGCCGTCGGCGCTCCATTGTTCCGACCCAACGCCATGGTGAACGGTGAACAGGCCATCCGTGTCGTAGCGCTCCTTCACGGCAAGCAAGCGCGCATGGTTCGGGCCCCAGAACGCGCGTTGCCAGTCCTCGAGGAAATAATCGCTTTCGGAAACGTAGGAGCCTGCATCCGGGACGAGTTTGTAGATCGCCTGCATCGCCTTGGCGCAAGCCTTGGCATCCTTGCGCGCAGACTTAAGATCAGGCTCATGCCCCGGGATACCGGGAAACGCCGGCCGGGCTGAACCACCCGTCATCGCCAATGCGAAAGCATCCAGCACCTGTGGATTGGTCGCGGTGTCGCGCGCGGCGTCGATCTCCGCCTTGGGCGCGCCAGCCAGGCCCTTGTTGAAGTGAAGGGACAGACCGTACTCGCGCGTCATGGCGAAGAGCGCGTCGACCAGATCTTTTTGGCGGTCTGGTCGCAGCAACGCCTGCGGCAGCCACGCGGACGCGGAACTCGTGATGTACTCCCCCGACTGCCCGGCGTCGCTCGTAATGTTGTCCAGAGGTGCGTTCGGGCGACTGTCTGCCACCACCCAGCCGGGCACCTTTCGCATCACCTCGGGGTTCCACATCTCCCGCGTGGGGAAGGTCAATATCTGCAAGGGCGAGGTAATCCGGTAGTCAGACGGCGATGCCTGCACGAAGCCGAGGAATGGCTTCCAGATCGCTTCCGCCTGCGCCTTGTCCAATCCCTGGAACGCCATGCTGATCCGGAAATGGTTCGGCCCCATGAAGCGGACTTGCTCGCCCCAGTGCGGATTGACCAGGTTACCACGGGCAAAATCGACGAAACGCGCGAGCAGGCGCCGATAGGCATCATCGGAATTCGAGTCGATCGTGATGAGGAAGATACCGAACAAGTTCGGCAGTTCGTGCGTGCGCAACGTGAGCCGCGTAATGATGCCGAAACTGCCGCCCCCACCGCCTTTCAGCGCCCAGAACAGGTCGGGATCATTGCAGGCATTGACGGTGCGGATTTGTCCATCCGCGGTGACCACTTCTGCTTCCAGAAGGTTCGTCGCGGCGGTGCCGTAGCGCTTGGACCAGCTTCCGAAACCGCCGCTGCTGACGAGACCCGCGACGCCAACGGTCATGCAACCACCACCCTGCACATAACGCCCACCCTTGGGCGTCACGGCTTCGTAGGTATGGCCCCAGATCTGCCCGGCGCCCACGCTCACCGCCGGCTGCGGCTTGAGCTTGCCCGAACAGCCTTGCGGTACGAACGCATCGTGCAGCACGATGTCGTCCATGTGATGCGTCCACACCAGCAGCGAATCCGGCGCATCCGAGGTCCCCTGATAGCTGTGTCCTGCCCCTTTGACGACGAGACGCACGCGATGCACGCGGGCGAAGTTCACCGCCGCCGCGACGTCGGCCGCACTGTTCGCCGCGACCGCGTACGCACTCGGTTGCGACGTCCACGCGTCCACCCAGCCTGACGCCTGGGTGAGGTTCGCGTGGTCAAGGATGTAAAACGGATTGCGGATCTGCGTGAAGAAATCCGTGCAAGCCTGCCCGGACGGATCGGCGCGACAGGCAGCCAACGGATCGTCCAGCTTCATCAAACGTCCGCCAACCTGCTGGCTCAGGCTGTCCCAGTCCGCGGCCGATGGCCAGCCGGATTCGCCGGGTCGCACGCGTCGCAAGGTCGGCGGCAACACGACCTTGGCCCATGCTGCCTCCGGAAAGTTCACCAGCAACGCCCCGAACATAGGGGCCCCGGCCAGCCACTGCAGCAACGCGCGTCGCTTCATCGTGCCCACCCTTTCATCGTGCCACCCTTCAGCCAAGGGACGGCGCAGCATACTCACACGGTAGCAACGAGGACCTGCAGGCCCCGGCGGACCGAATTGAAGCAAGGGCCGCCGCGCCACGCTGTCCAGACCATACCAAGAATTCAATAGCCCTTCGCAATCCGATAGTCCCCAGCCTTCCCATAGATGCCGGCGTAGTCATCCACCGCTACGCACAACCGCCGCTCGGGTCCGCAGCGGCTGATCTGCAATTTTCCTCCACGCTGCTCAAGGTCGGCAATCGCGGCCTCGAGCTGCGATTTCTCAGTGCGCAGGGCCTGCATGTCGCTCACGCTCGGCACATACCACGACACCGCCACCAGCGTGATCACGATTGCGACCAGAGCAACCATTGCATGCTGCCAGGCTGCTCGCCACAGCGAGAGCCACTGCCTCACGCTGCTCCTGAGACAATTTGCCGTCCGCCAGGACCTGCCGCCGATGCGCCACGGAGACCTCGTGTCCATGGGATCGCGACAGGCGCTCACCGCGCTCGAGAAGCGAGCGCTCGAGGTGAAGCATTTCCCCCGTGGTGTATCGGCTGCCGCTGTCCTTCCGGTGAGCACGGGGCCAACTGGGAGGTCGAGTTTACCTCCCTCCCTCGGCTACCACGCAAGATTTTATCGGGAATAGAATTCGCGGACAGTGAGTAGATTCGAACCCTCGACCCGGCGATGCCAGATACCGGTTCCGAAGACCGGCGCCTTAAACCTCTCAGCCAACTGTCCGAGAGTATTTAGCGTTTCTGCGCGTTGAAAGGCCCTCGTCATGAGCTCCAAGAAAATTGCCGTCACCCTAGAGGTCACCAACCAGGTCGAGGCACGCGAACTTCACGAGGCCTGGGAAGAGATCGTCACCGGCAAGAAGTTCTCGCGCACCGAGGCGCTCGAGCACGGCGTGGAGACCATCATGGGACGTGCTCGATCGGCGCTCGAGGCCATCGAGCGCGCGATCCGCGAGCATCCGACCACGGGCCAGGCAGCGTTCCCTTCACATTGACGTCGAAGGTCTTGTCAAAACTGGCTTCGGTGATCGCGCCGAGCGGCAGCAGTTCACCTAGGCCGGCATTGGCGAACAGAATGTCGATCCGTCCCTTTTCAGTCTTGATCCGCTCGAACAGGCGGTCGAGATCGGCGAGATTGGCGATGTCGCCGCGAACGCCGACAGCATTGGCTCCGATCGCCGCCTCGGCTGCGTCGAGCTCGTCCTGGCGCCGTCCGGTGATGAAGACGAAAGCGCCTTCGGCGGCAAATAACCGCGCGGTCGCCAGACCAATGCCGCTGCTGGCGCCGGTCACGACGGCCACCTTGCCCTTCAGTCGATCCATGGTGCTGTTCCTTCTTGAGAGTGCTTTGTTGGGCCCGCGAGCCGCCTATTTCAGAAAGCCGCTCGGATAGCCCACCAGACAGAGAATCCAGGAAATTATAAGTGTACTGATCGGTACGGAAAATACGCCCTTGACAGGCGCCCGTCAACTATTTATTTACCTACTGGTATGAAAGGCAAAGGAATCAAAGAGAAGCGTGGGCGACCGCGCGCGTTCGATCCCGACCAAGCACTCGACAGTGCCATGCGGGTGTTCTGGCGAAAGGGGTACCTGGGCACGTCGCTGGAGGATCTGACGGAAGCGATGGACATCAACCGCCCCAGCCTCTACGCCGCGTTCGGCAACAAAAGGGCGTTGTATCGGCTGGCGCTTGAGCGGTACTTCGAAGGACCGTCCCGGTACCTAAGCGAAGCTCTCAAAGAGCCGACGGCTCGCCGGGTGATGGAGCGTCTCTTCTACGGCGTCGTCGACATGCTGACCAAAGCGCAGTCCCCCGGAACCTGTTTGTGGGTGCACGGGGCTTTGTCTTGTGGCGATGACCCCTTGCGGCCGGAGTTCGCCGCGCAGCGCGCCGCCGGCCTGGCGGAACTGCGCAAGAGGTTCCGACGTGCAAAGGTCGATGGAGACCTGCCAGAAACTGTCGATGAGGACGTGCTCGCGCACTTGGTGCAAACCCTCAACTTCGGTCTGACCCTGCAATCCTCCACGGGTGCCACACGCAAGGAATTGTTGGGCATCGTCGAGGGTGCGCTACGTTCCCTCCCGAGTTGACCAAATTTAGCCAGGGTCGCGAGCGTTCGCTTCGAGGCAACCATTTCGGCCACGTCGTTGCCTGCTTATGGCCAGGAGCGGGACGGTCCGCCGCCGCGCTGCCCCCCATCGGGGGGCAGCGCCTTGTCTTTCAGGCCCCTCATGCCCGGCTGCGAATAATCCGCCGGCTCTGCATCAGCGCTGCCGTGTGGAGCATGAGGAACAACGGCACGAGGAACGCCGGGATCAGCAGCAGCGGCAGTGTTGCCATCGGAGCGGTGCTGATCTCTCCCGGCGCTCCCGTGGATAGGGTGGCACTCAAAGTTCCAAGGCTGATGGCGACGATGAGGTCGAGTATGCCCAGCACATTCCAGCGGATGAACGCGGGGCTGGCAGCGAAGCCAGGCCGACGCACAAGGGCAAGGATCATCCACGGGGCAGCGAAACCGACGGCCATGTCTCCGAGACCGGCTGGCAGGGCGAACATGGCTGGCAGGACATTGTGCGCATAGAGGGCGAGGAAGCCCAGACCAGCCCACCGCCACGCCTGCATACCCGCGATGAGGCGCAGATCAAGCGAGAGAACGAAGTCGCGGAATGATTGCGAGAGCCGCAGCCACGCAAAAAAGAGCAGCAGGGGCGTTCCGACTCCTATGGCAATGGCGACAGGGGGTGTCCCCGGACGACCGACGAAAGCACCGAGCGCACCGAGTGAGACGACGAGCACGAACCAGACGGTCAGAACGAGGGTAACCCTCAGGCTAATACCGATACCCCCGGCGGACTGAGTCTCGGCCGCGCGGGGAAGGACTGAAGCAGACATGAATGCTCTCCTATTGTCACTTGCATTTTTCAAGACAGTAGCGACCGTAGCGCGGCGCTTCCCCCCCCGCCCCCAGGCGCCACGGCGCGCCTAGGTGCAGAGGGGACGCGCGGCTCAAGCGCGGGACGTCAGTTGCGCGGATGGGTGCTCATGAGCGACGTAAGCATGAGTAAAGAGAAGATCAATCGCGGCAAAGCCCGCGATCGACACGATCAGTGCTATCATTAGCGCCACTAACTTACTGGTTTTCATGGTAAATACCTCCTGCTCGATGGGTGCACAGTGTCGGTGCAACGGTCGCGATCAGCAAACGCAATGTCTGAGCGTCGATTAAGAAACCCTAAACGATTGCCGGGCTTCGAGAGGCTGCCCCTCGGCGGGCTGCGCGTGTTCGAAAGCGTCGCTTCGCACCTGAGCTTTTCAGAGGCGGCGGAGGCGCTGCATGTGACGCCCGCGGCGGTGAGCCTGCAGATACGCGCACTCGAGCAGTACCTGCGCGTGCCGCTCTTCCGGCGTCAGGGACGCAGCGTCACCCTGACCGCCGAGGGCGAGCTGCTGCTTCCGGGCGTGCGGCGGGGACTCGCGACGCTGCAGCAGTCGATGCAACAGCTGCGGCAGGATCGGCTGAGCGGTGCGCTCAGAATCAGCACGCTGGCCTCTTACCTGCAGAAATGGCTGCTGCCGCGGCTGCCGCAGTTTCATGACCGATATCCAGAGATCGAGCTCGCCATTCACACCTCGCGCACGCCGATCGACTTCGCGAGCAGCGACTTTCACGCGGCCGTGCGCATGAGCACGGGGCCGAGCGCGGGCCTTTTCAGCGAGAAGCTGATGGACGAATGGTTTGTGCCCGTGTGTGCGCGCGAGCTGCTGGCGAAATATGGTCCGCTGCGCAACGGCGAGGATTTGCAGCGCTTTCCCCTGCTTCACTCCTCCGACGAGGAATGGTCGCTGTGGCTGCACCCAGGAGCCGCGCTCGGCTGGCAGGAGCGGGGAACGGCCTTCGACGATTCACTCACGGTGTTGGCCGGAGCCGAGCAGGGACAAGGCCTGGCGCTCACGCGCTGGTCACTCGCGGCGCAGGATCTCGCGTCCGGCCGCATCGTGCAGGCCGCCGAGCGCATCGTGCCGTGTCCGCGCGCCTATTACTTCGTGTGCCCGGAGATGTACGTCACGATGCCGAAGGTGCAGCAGCTCCTTGCCTGGCTGCGTGAGATGGTAGCGGCGTTCCCCCGGCCGGACTCTACGGACATAGCGGCGGCGACTTCGAGGTCGAAAAGCACGACGTTGCCTTGACGCGGATGGAGCCCCGCTGAAGGCGCTCGCATCCACGCGTCCGCGGACAACGTGCCGGACGCGGCGTCGTCCGCTATCCGCGAGGAGTGTCCTTTGGCCACAGCCTCTACCTCCTGGTCACGCCGCAGGGCGGCCGACACTGGCATTATCGCTATCGCTTTCAGGGCCGGGAGAAGGTGCTCTCGTTGCGCTGCTATCCGGAGGTCCCAACCGAGAGCGCCTGGGCGCGACATCACGCAGCATGACAGGTCCTTGATCTTGGCATCGATCCTGCCGGTTGTTGAACGACCGGGTTGTGCCCATAGCGGAACTCCAGACTAGTCCCGCTTATGGCCGACTGTGTGAATTGCCGACGTCGAAGGCAATGACCGCTTTGCCGCAGAGGCGGGCGCTGCCTGCGCCAGCGAACCGGACTGCAATTTGCTCATTCAGATGGTACATCAGCGGTGCTCCTCGCACCGGCGCATGACTTCCCAGAGATTGAGACCAGCGATGTCGGAGCAGTCGACATCATAGAGCGAGCGGATCCGATCGAGCCACTGCGCTTTGCTCATCGTGAAATCGAAATCCATCACCGATGATTCCTCGGTCACCAAGCACTTCTCGTAATCCTGGTGGAGCGCCTCGCGGAAGAACCGCTTGACGAAATCCGGCAGGAGGCACGCATCCTTCGGTGGCGGGGCCACTTCAATCCGGCCAGTCTTCACCAAACGTCGGAGCCGCGCGCGGATACGCGCCTGCTCGGAGGGCGAGAGAAATTTACAGCGCGGCTTTTCGGTCATTTCAGGTGGGGCACGAGGGGCGTTGAGGGGTCAGCCAGGAATCAGGATGCGGTGCTGGACGGCCTCAGGGCCATGGGACATCCAAGTCCTTGCAGATCCGACGGGCAAGAATCTCGTTGATCTCAGCATGACGGGGTACGGCCGATACCTTCCGAGACGCGCGATTCACATAGACGGAGTGTCTGCCACCCTCCCGTAGCAACTCGCAGCCGTTCCGTTCGAGATGCCGGACGAGATCGCGCCGTTTCACGGGGCGCTCTCTAGCCCAGTGACGGGAGTGGCTCCTTGATGACTGCGTGTCCCTTGATGGATTCCTCAGCCAGCAGGCGGTTGGCTTCAAGGACGAGCCTGACTGCCTCCTTGAGGTTCTCGCGCGCTTCTTCCAGCGAGGCACCTTGCGTGTTGGCTCCCGGAAGCTCCTCGACGAAAGCTATGTACCCCTCGGGCACTTCTTCAAATACAGCGGTAAAGTCCATGGGTGGCATCACCCCTCGTAGGAGGTTGACCTATGATATCGCAGTGTCGATGTCGAGGCTCACCCAGTCTCAGCGGCCGTCCTGCGTGGAGTTCTTCGTTGCGGCTCGTTGCAGCCGGGCGCGGCGCTCGGCGCGAGCGGCCTTTATCTCTGCATCAATCTCTTCGGCCGACATCGGCGAGATGCCGGCGGCCTCGAGTGCGGGCGCAATGGCTAGCAGCCGGCCCCAGGCCGCGCGCTTCTTCGCCTGATCGCTCAGGAAATCGATGAAATCCTTGACCCTGGCTCGCTGTTCGGGAGTGAGCAAGCGCTGCTTCTCGATGAGCGTGCTGGTGTCAGGGTCGATCCGCATCGCGTGCACGTCTTGCGTGGCGAGCTGCATCAAGCTCGGTCTGCACTTCTTCCGACGATAGCGGAGGATCGCTTAGGGCGTCGAGTTTGGCGAAAGCCTGTCCCAGCCGCCGAGCAGCCTCATCGCGAGCCCGTTCGCGAGCCAATTCCGCGGCATAAGCCGGGTCGGTGCTGCTGCGTGTCCGCCAGTCCATTTGCTCAGTATGCCCCTCGAACCGGAAGATCAGTTACCCAGCTTGCCCGGAGCCCGGAGCGATCGGCGCCGACGAAGTCAGACCTGTACCGTGCCGCCGACACGCCGGGTTGGCAAGGTCTTGGCAAGCTCACCGTGGCAAGCCGTTGATTACATTGGCACGCACTGTCCCAATTTGTCCGCCTAAGTGTCTGATTTCTCATCAGAATCTTGTCTTGCCAAGGTTGGGGTCGCGAGTTCGAGTCTCGTTTCCCGCTCCAGATTCAAGAAGTTACAAAGCCCCGTTCGGCCATTTCCGAAAACTTGGCAAGTAGTTGGCAAGTACTTGGCCTGTTTTGGGTCGTTGGGATCGGGCTGATCGATGAGCTCGCGCCCGGCGAAGGGGCGCGCGGTGCGCTCGTTCAGCGCATCGAAGAGCAGCTCGATGCCTTCGGCGACGCTCTTCAGGTACCTCGGCCGGCGGTGAGTGTAACGCTTGCCGGTCGCTGAGCCCTCGGGCTTGTGGCCCATGAAGATATCGGCCTCGGCATCCGGAACACCGATCTCGGCGAACCAGGTGCGCACCGTGTGGCGGATGACGTGGGCCGTGCCCTGGACTTGGGCAGCCTGGCAGAGATTCACGAAGAACTCGCGCGAGGCGAGCCGGCGCCCGTAGTAGCTGATGACGTACTCGCTGTCGCGCTCCCAGCTTCGAAGCTCCGTTACCAGTGTGGGACAGATCGGGACAGTCGCCCGGCGCTTCTTCGTCTGCCGCCGTCCTTCGGGATTTAAGCGAATGAAGCCGCACGTCTCTCCGTCACGGTCGTCCTTCAACACGACCTGATCCCATCTGAGCTCACGCAGCGCCGCCTCGCGCGATGCGGTGCCCACCGCGAGCACGAGGAAGCGCCGCCAGTGATCGCGCTCATAGCGCGGACCTCGAAGGCCTGCGCTGATCAATCTCGCCGGGCGATATCGGCGCACCGCGCGACCGTACCGTCCCAAGGAAGGATCGCATGTCATGTTGCCGGCGGCGAGCTGATCGGTGATCGCCTTGATGAGCGGCTTATAAGCGAGCGTGAGGCCCCGCGCTTGAAGCTCTCGATCGAAGTCATCAATCGAGAAGGGATCCGGCATCTCCCGTAGCGCCGC
>JBAUOO010000057.1:0-17695 GCA_049579785.1 Steroidobacteraceae bacterium | reverse complement strand
CCCAGCGTCAGTTCCCCTCGCTTCTCGTCGTTCATCGTCCGCCCTCGGCATGCGGCCAAGCGCCGCACCCGAGAGCATCAGCCGATCAGATCACTGGCGGAAGAACGCGGATACCGGCGTGCTTACGTTTATTCCGACATTGTTTTCAGCCTAAGGCAGCCCGACCTTCTGCTAAGTGATTGAAAACTATGATGGTGCATCGATGGGCGATCAGTTATAATATATTCACTATAGCTGCGAGGCCTACCCGATGCCACCCGACTTCGAAACAGTGCATGCATTGCGGAGTGACGTCGCGCTTCAGATTGCGCGCTACACGGAGCGGCTCGGCATCAGTCAGCTGGCCGCCGCAAAACAGCTCGATGTGCCGCAGCCTACGCTCAGCAAGATCGTCAATGGGCATACGTCCGATCTTTCGCTCGAGCTGCTGCTGCGGATTGCAGTACGCGCTGGATTGCGCATTACGCTTCAGACCGGACTTATCCCGCAGGAAGCCGGGGCTTTCGTTTCCGCCCGCCGGTCTTCCTCGGCCCGGGCGTTTCCGTCCAAAGTCGCCGCCCGTACTCATGCGGAGCTAAAAGAATCCCTCCGAGAACTGACTCCCGCGCAGAGACTCGAGGCGTTTGTCGAGCACAATCAGCTGGCGGGCGAGCTGCATGAGACGGGTCGTGCCGCTCAAGTACCGCCCTTGCCTCAAGCCTCGCTCAGACCGTGAGAACACGAAAAGGCGGGCAGTCCGCCCTCCTACTCCTCGATGTGGTCGAGATTCTGCGACGCGAGAGGATCGACTACGCGGTCATCGGCGCCTTCGCTCTTGCGGTACTTGGAGTGGTACGCGCGACCACCGATGTCGATGCGTTACTCTTCACGACCCCCGGTCGCCTGGCGAAGCTTGAAAAGTCATTCAAACGGGCGGGTTTCAACACGAAGCTCCGTACCGCAGAGGCAGACGACCCGGTCTCGGGGATGCTTGTCCTGAGTGATAACCTCCGCAATCACGTGGAGCTCTTGGGCGGTCTTCGCAACATGGATCCGGAAATCTTCTCCCGGACCCTGGAGGTCAAGTTCCGCGACGAGACCCTCCGCATCGTCGGACGCGAAGATTTCATTGCGATGAAATGCTTTGCAGGCAGCCCGCAGGACCTCCTCGACGCCCGCTCGGCCTATCAGGCGGCTCCAGGTCCCATTGATCTGGATCTGCTGCGCACCGTGACCCGTCGATTCGGGCGCGCGGCCGCGGACAGACTGGAAGAGGTCCTGGCCTCATTCACAAAATGATCCTCTAGATGCCGAACGGAATGCCGCCGGAGAAGCTTCTGCAGGCGTCGCGCAGCTTCGCGCAAGAGCGACTCGCGCCGCCGCATCGCGGCGCTCTTGCGTTACATACGGACGAGCGACTCCCGCATGTGCACCGGGCGGCACGAAGCTCGGTTCAGGAGTAGGGCGGGTGTCGAGGCGGACTCTTCTGCGGTGCTATCTCATACTGCTTGGACTCTGCGCGAGCGCGATTGCCTGGCCGCGGTCGCAGCCCGTGCGGCTCGAGACGCCGACCGGCACTCTCCACGGCACGCTTGAGTTCCCTGCAGGGCGCGGTCCGTTCCCGGTGGCCCTGATCATTGCTGGGTCAGGGCCGACGGACCGGAATGGGAACGACAAGTCGCTGGGCCTCGATACCGATTGCTACAAGCTACTCGCTCGATACTTGGCCCGACGGGGCGTCGCCTCGCTTCGCTACGACAAGCGCGGCGCCGGGCACGATTTCGTCCTGGCCATCCCGGAGAGTCAGCTGCGGTTCCAGACTTATGTTTCCGATGCCGTGCAGTGGGGCAAGAAGCTTCGCTACGACCCACGGTTTTCAACGCTCACGGTCATCGGCCACAGTGAGGGCTCCCTGATCGGCATGTTGGCGGCACGGAAGATCCCCGCCGATGGCTTTGTATCCATCGCCGGCGCGGGCGAGCGCGCCTCGAGGCTGCTGCTGACCCAGCTCAAACCGAAGCTTCCCGGGAGTCTCTTCCACATCGCGCAAGCCATTGTTGCCCAGCTCAGAGTTGGCAGAACGGTGGCCCAAATACCCCAGAGCCTCGACTTGCTATTCCGTCCGAGTGTGCAGCCCTATCTCATCTCCTGGTTCCGCTATGACCCAGCGCAGGAGATCGCGAGGTTGAGGATTCCTGTGCTGATTGTGCAAGGAGAGCGGGACCTGCAGGTGTCCACACACAACGCGCGGGCGCTCTACCGCGCGGACGCTGCCGCAACGCTGACTCTCATTCCTGCCATGAACCACGTTATGAAAGACGTGGAGCCATCAAACTCGGATAATATAGGCGCCTATGCGGAGCCAAGCCTGCCGATAGATGCCACCCTGGCGCGCTCGATCGACGGCTTTATAGTTCGTCTGACCTCGGAAAGAGAGTCACACCATGACAACTGACAGAAGTAGAACCTCAGTCGTGATCGGTCTCGCGCTCGCGCTCCTGGTCCCCATTGCCGCGCAAGGGGCAGGCGGTCAGGCGGCGAAGGGGAGCTTGGTGTCCAAGGCCGTATCGTTCGTCCGAACCTTGGCCAAAGGCGATTTCAACGCCGCGGAGGCAGACTTCACCGATCAGATGAAGCAGGCCGCGCCGCCGGCAAAGCTCGGTGAGGTCTGGCAGAGGCTGATCAGCCAGGTCGGGCCGTTTCAGGACACCGGCGATAGCAAGACCGTCGTTCAGAACGGCTTTACCACCGTGGTCGTCAAGACCGACTTCAAAAGCCGGGCAATAGGGATCGCGGTGACGTTCGATTCCGCGCAGAGGATCGCCGGCATGCACTTCGTTCCTCCCCCCTGACCCGGAACCGTCGGTAGCCGCTTTCCCTCCGGAACCCGTGTCCGGCCGATCCTGCTGTGGGGGTGAGGCCTCGGCCCTGTTTTTATGGCGCTCCCTCGGCCTTGTGGACGGAGGGCCGGCCGCCGGAGAAGCAGCGGGCTGATGTGGCACGACCGCAGCGAGACATCCGACTGCAGGCGCGCGATGCGCGCCGCAGTTCAGCGTTCACAGCTCCCTCAGCCCTGTTCGGAACTGCCGTCCGGCAATGATCTTGACGCGCTTGCGCACCGCCCAGACTTCCGGCCCGACGCCCCGGATCACGACACTCGCATCTTGGCCGCTGCCCTTCTTGCGCAGTGAGGTCGCCAAGACCACTTCCGGGGAAGCGAGCGGCCGGCCTTGCCCATCGCGCGCCACCGGCGGCTTTGCCCCGATCAGCGACACGCTCTGTTGATCGAGGTTCGAGGTGCTCTCGCTGAGAGCGCCGGACTGGAGCACGATGGCCGTCTCGTCGCTGCCGGTGGCGCGGAAAGTCGACTCGTACCCTTGACCCATCGCCAGCAACGAGACCAGCACGCCCACCAGCCCCGCGATGCCGCCCACCACGACCGAGGCGCCCCCCCAGCGCTGCGGCAGAGTCGACATCCCCGAGGCGGTGATCGAGCCGATCCGTCTACCGGCGCGGGACAAAGTTAGCCGCACGTGTTGCCTATCTCCGGTGCTCGCGGTCACACTTCCGGGTGGGCTGTCCGAAGAGTTTGCGCAGATGAACAGACGTCCCCTTGCCGTGTCCTTAAGGCTCTGGAGCATCGCGGTCGCAGCGGCTTGTCCGTATGCCGGGGCAGGCTCTGCCACTCCGACGTCACTTTGCGAGCAGCTCGCAACACGGATGCGGGAATGGCCCGCGATCGTGCTGAAGGATGCCACAGCGACGCCTTCATCGGGCTTGTCGCCATGGGTCATAGCTGCCAAGTCACAGCCCGCCGAAAGTGAGGAAGTGTACAACCACATCGCGGCAATATGGCGGAAGCGACTAGGCCCCTGGCCCGACAAGACCATCCAGACTCCGTTCGGGACAGACCTCTACATGGGCCGCACGATTGCCGGCTCGCGGGACTGCCTGCAATACATGTTCATCGAATGGAAGCGGGGCAGCATGCCGCGCATACTCGACGATCCGCAGATCGGCGTGGGGGCATGCGCCCGTCTTGGCAGCTGGGGCGGCTTGGCAACCGTGTTGGGCCGTCCGGTATATATGGAATCTGCATCGCTCGATCCGAGCGGTGTCGATTTGTTGCTGGGTATTGCGCCGTGGATAGGCGGTAACTGGGGCCGGCCGTGTCATGTGTCGATTCACTACACATATCAGTCAAGTGCGACACAGCAATATTGCGCTGCGACCCAGGCGCTCTGCACGGCAGCACGAGAAGCTGCTGCTGAGGTAGAGCGTCCCTACCACGCATGGGATGCCAGCTTCACGTCCTGGTTCAATGAGAGCCCCTCGCTGCCAGCACCAAAATTCCATTATCGCACTGCGCGCAGTCCTGAGGAGCGGGCGCTTGTAGCGCGCGCGCAGCGCCTGGGGATACCGGAAACTGCCGCTTCGGGAAGCGGTGCGAATCCGGCGTGGCTCTGTGACCTGAATCGTTCGGATGCGTATTACTTTCCGCTGCGGCTGAACGGCAAGCTGTATGTCGCCGCCCTCGCTGATAAGGTATACCCGTGTTCAGGTTCGCTCTTCTTTTTGTTTCAAGCTCCTCGCGCTGGCAGCGAGCGACTGGCGCCGCTGGCCGTATTCACAATGCATTGGGGAGCGGCTGGCGTGAAGTCAATCAATGCGCGAGATTACCCGGGATAATCGGACACCCGAGCTCTCGTGACTGTCTCCGGATGGCAGCGACCTCGCCGGAGAGCTGCTCTGGCGTCGGAGTCAGCGGGAACGACCGAGGTTCCTGGGGAGCTCGTGGAAGTGCGCGTAGTCGGAGGCGTTGGAAGAAGCCAAGGTGGCAGTGCTTGGCAGCGGACATCGGTAACCCCCGGTACCCGGAGGCATGGCGATTGCGAATGCCGCGTGGACTTGCCTGATTTGACGATGCCGCTAATCTGGCTATAATGTAGCCAGAATGCGCTTCGAGATTATACTGGCCCCGGAAGCGGTGGAAGATCTCAAAGGGCGCAAGGCCAACGTTAGGGCTGAAGTTAAGGCGGCGCTCGAGCGTCATCTACGGCGTGAACCGGGAAGATTGAGCCGGAGCCGCATCAAACGCCTTCGTGGGTTGCGGCGACCGCAATTCAGGCTACGCGTCGGGGATGTCAGAGTGTTTTATGACGTTTCGGATCGGGCGGTCGAGGTACTGGCGATTGTGACGAAATCGGAGGCCGAATTATGGCTCGCGCAGTTCGGAAACCCGGAATGAAGGAAGTGCCATTGTCGGAAGTGAAGGACGATCTCTCGCGCTTTCTGCGCGAAGCCGAGAAGCAGGAGATCGTCATCACGCGCCACGGCAAGCCCGCTGGAGTGCTGATCGGCTTCGAATCGGAAGACCAGTGGTTCGAGTACCGGCTGGAGAACGATCCGCGCTTCCTTGAGCGCATCGAAGCTGCGCGCGCCAGCCTTCGCGCCGGTCTGGGCCTCCGCTTGGAGGACGTCGATTCCGAGTAGGGATGCGGTCTATCGCCGCGCCAAGCTTGCGCCGCGATCGGGGGCATTGTCGGAAGCTGCCCTTTCACGGCGGTAACACGGGTTCGAATCCCGTCGGGGACGCTAGTAAATCAAACTTAAACCTGGGCTACTCGATAGTGTCAAACAAGTGTCCAATGGAGCGGGACCAGTGAATCGCGCAGCGAGACCGATCCTCAGCTCTTTGAGCTACGAGCAGAGGCAGGGGAGCAGGGACCGTCAGAGACTTTCCGCAGTCCCGGAGACAGGGTGGGCCGTCGGCGCAATCGCTGGACGATCCTGGTCGGCACCTGAATGAGGTCAGAAGCACGGCCGCTGTCCTTCTTATACTTGTAGTCCGTTCCATGACCAATGTGGGAGGTCGAGGCCGCTGGGCACGTCATCAGCAGATTCATGATAACGGGCCATCGTTGTCGTTGTCGCCCAAGCAAAGTAGTCGTGGAGCACCTGTCGCAGTGCAGCGTCGTTGGCCAATCCGACATCGACGAGAGCTTGGTCGAAGCAAGCGATCGCGCGGCGATCCATTTCTTCGTGCTCGCCGTTGCCGCTATGCATCCTGACGACCGTCGACTCATCGCCATAGGAGTCGGAGTAAGTGCTGGGGCCGCCGAGCGCCTCGGCCCAGTAAGCGGCGAGTCGCTCGACATGCTGAGGGTGGAAGCCGTGGCTGAAGGCGTGGCTGACCACTTCGTCGGCCATTACCCGATCATGCCAGGCCCTGGCAAGACAACGTAGGCCATCGTTTCCACCGGCCGCCTCGAAAACAGTACGCATGTCTTCATGATGACAATCGCCCGGTGCTTATGCAAGACGATGGCGGCGGGTGAGTTCAGACGGGGTAACGCAGTCCTCGACCGTCTTGCGGTAGAATCGACCACGAACGGTCACTCGTGAATCGAGTGCATGAACGAGCGCAACTAGGGCGCCAGACCCTCTGATCCCGGTGGATTTCGGTCGGCTGAGCCGATACCCTAAAATGGCGTTGGAGGCGCCATGACAGCGACCATCACATTTGGGCGGGTGATCCCAATCCTGCGCATCTTCGACGTTGCGAAGGCGGACGAGTTCTACCTTGATTATCTAGGATTCCAAGTGGACTGGGATCATCGGTTCGATGATGACGCTCCTCTCTACCGCCAAGTCTCCCGCGGCGAGTTGATCTTGCATCTCAGCGAACATCATGGCGACGGCAGCCCCGGCGCGCGCGTCCGCGTGACAATGCGCGGAGTCGAGGCTTTCCATAAGGAGCTTGTGGCGAAGAACTATGGTTACATGCGGCCTGGCTTGGAAACAACACCCTGGAACACACTCGAGACCGGAGTAATCGATCCTTTCGGAAACTTGATTCGCTTCAGCGAGGCAGTCGGCGAGCCTTCGGAGGGATAACCGCTCCGGACCCGATCCGGCCGGTCGGTCGCTGCGTCTCCGTGCGGCCATGCGGTCCTTCGAGCGCCACAAATTACTTTTCCAAAGCTGCCATTCGTAGCTGACGGCTCCGCGTCAAGATTACCCATTGGAACGTCGACCCTGGTAATGTGGCCCCAATGGCAGGCCCGGCGCGCCGCACATCACACAGAGGAAACCAACGTGATTAATCTTGAAGGAGTCGTATCAGCGAATTGGCGCGAACTTCCCAGGAAAGAGATATTTCCGGGCGTTCATAGGTGCCTTGTTTGGCAGGAAGCAGGCTCAAGAGCACTGGTTGTCGAATTTGAGCCCGGCGCAAAGTTTACGACCCTGGATACCCATAGTTCTGGTCGCGAAGAAGTGTTCGTGGTGTCAGGGGTATTTAATGACGGTGTCCACGATTTTCCAGCAGGAACTTTTATTCACAATCCTGCCGGTTCGTCACACGTTCCACAGTCGGCGCAAGGCTGCGTGATCTTCGTTTTTTACCCGCAGGGTTGAACCGATGCGGCATGTATCTACAAACGGCCATGTTCGTGCGGATCGCCGCACTATCTTTTAGCGCCCACGTCGCTATGCCCGACAGCAGACGCCCGTGAGCGACCCTGAGCCGCCGGCGAGTGATGTCCGCTTCGGACAGGAAATGCGCTCCTGTCTGCAACGGCGCCACCGGCGCTACGCGATGGCCTCGGTTCGTACCCGGCGCGCTGCCAGTGGCCCTCGGATGCACGAGAGCGTGCATTTTCGCCTGTGCCTCTGCCGCCCGCGTCGAATGGCAACGGCCTGAGGGTGGACCGGCCCATGGCTCATACGCAGCATGTTCGAAAACAACTGTTCCCTGCCGCTCGAGTAACGCCCGACCGGTCCTGCGAAGATTCTCACGGGTGAACTCGGATCGTTGATGCTGTAGCGCGTACTCAATCGGCCAGCTTATGCCGGATGCATGCCAGGAACGCGCGTGTGCTCAGTGCGGTAAGTTCTGACTCGTGCTCCCGCTGGCCGGCTGCGTGACCGCCTACGGTAGTGTGACCGTGAACTTGATCTTCGCCACTTGCTCCGGTGCGTAGCCGGCTTTGCGCAGCAGCGGTAGCCAGCGCGTGTCGGAGTGCAGCTTGCCGAGTAGCGGGTCTAGCTGGACAAGAGGCAGGTTCGCATCAGCTGCCTGCATCGCCTTGTCCAGCCACGTAAACGCCGGGTCGGCTTCGCCACGGTAGGCATAGACGGAGGCGATGTCATACGGATTATCCTTCGCGTACTTGGCGATCAGCGTCGTCAGCGCGGCATCGGATGGCGCCTTCTGCCCAAGCCGATGGTAAGCCAGCGCCAAACCCACCAGACGCGATTCTTCGACCTTCTCTTTTTGTATTTGCGCCAGCGCCGCCTGGGCGTCGCCCTTGAGCAGCAGCGCATCGCCAAGCAAGAAATGCACACCGCTGTAGCCCGGGCTCAAGTTCAGCACCGTGCGCCACTTGGCGATCGCATCGTCGTAGCGACCGGCACAAAGGTAGAGAATGCCCAGGTTGCTCAGAAACGTCGGGTTGACCGGATCGCGTGCGACTCCGTATTCGTTGACCGCGATCGCCGACTGCAGGTGGCCGAGGGATAACAGCAGCACGGCGCTGTCGTCGAGGACACTGAGTCTGGTCGGATCCAACGCCAACGCGCGCTGGAAGTGCCTCGCTGCCCCGGGCAGGTCGTTCTGCTCCATCGCTATGAATCCAAGTGATGCCTGCGCCGGCGCATAGTCCGGGTCGATCGCCAGCGCTTTTTGCGCCGCGTCACGCGCCAGGCGCAGGCCCTGGTCGTTCGGGAGTACGCCGTTGTTCGCTTCGTTGCCGTAGTTGGTGGACAGTTCGTTCCACGCCGGCGCGTAGCGTGGATCGATCGCCAGCGCCTGCTGCAACAGCGCATTGGACGACTTCCAGGCGTCGGCCGTCTGCTGTTTCCCAATCTGGCGTGCCTGCAGGTATAGCGCGTAGGCCTTTGGGTCGGTCGTACGCACCGTCGGCAGCGCCGCGAGCAGCTTGATCTTGAGGTGCTTGACGACGTCCGCGGCGATGCCGTCCTGGATCACGAAGATGTCGGTCAACTGGCGGTCGTAGCTTTGCGACCAGATCGCGGTGTCGGTCGCGACATCGACGAGCTGCGCCGTAATTCGTACCTTATTGCCCGCTTTCTGCACCGAGCCTTCGAGGATGTGCGCGACGTGCAACCTGCGCGCAATCTCCGCAATGGTGAAGTGCTGCTCTTTGAATGAGAACGACGAGGTGCGTGCGGTAACCTGCAGCTGTGAGACCCTCGTTAGCAGGTTCAGCAGATCTTCGGAGATGCCTTCGGCGAAGTAGGCGTTGGCCTTGTTGGTGCTGAGGTTCTCGAACGGTAGCACCGCGATGGATTTGGCGGGAATGACGGCTGTAGCGGGTACCGCGGGTTTAACGGTGAGTGGTGCCGTAGCCTGTTCCGCCGCCACACGCTCTGCATGATGTTCGGAAAAGTGGAAGGCGTAAATTGCGGACACCACCACCGCTGCAATAACGATGGACGTGAGGATGGCGCCGCGTTTCCAGTGACGCTTCGGCGAAATAGTCTGCGCCGCCGGGTCCAGGATCGCGTGTAGCGCCGTCATCAGGCGCGCCGTGTCGTTGTGAAAGTCCGGATCCGGCCGCACCTCGATCGACTGGCGAAACACCAGCGATGCCAGGGATCCCGGGAGCTGCGAGGCGAGAGGGAGCTGCGCATGACCGACCAGCACCGGCACCACCGGGATGTCGCGCGCGAGCGCGGTCTCCAGTTCGATCCGCACGAAGTCGTCCGGATCCTCCAGCCGCCGCCCGGCATCGCTGCGCACATCCGTCCAGTGCGGACCCATGATCGCGAGCAGCACCCCGCACTCGCCCACAATGCTGTTCAGATGCCCGCGAAAATCCCGTCCCAGCGGAATCGAATCCACATCCTTGAACACCTGCGCCTTGCCGAACGCGGAAACGAGACAATCGTATAGGCGACCCGTGGCGTCCGGGCTGTCGCTGCGCCGGTAGCTGATAAAAATGCCCGACAAGGGTTACTCCGCTTTCTTTTGACCCGGATGGCCTCATCGTTGCGACCAGACCATTCTTTCGATGTACACCGCAGAGTCTATGCGACCCGGATCTCCGAGGTCGAATGGCGGATCTCGGGCGGTCAACTCAAACTGCTGACCGGCCGTTGGCGCCGGCCCGGCGACCTTGCGTTATCGCCGATCAAGCGATGCGGCAGATACCTTTACCCGGTTAAAGCGGCGCGAGTATAGGGCGGATAAACGCCCTGTGCCACGCTGGCCCGCGACTGGTTCGGTGCACACAACAGGCGCTGTGCCCTGCTGCAATGCTCTGCGCGACCGGATCCTTAGGCTTGATCAGCCGCCAGGCCACAACCAGGAGCAGTGCAGCAGGGTGCCGCGCCGCCGCGCGGGTGTTGAAGACAGGTCCCCCGAAAGCAGACTGTCGCCACGGCAGCAAGGGGTCGGGAGGGTGAGTAGCCACGACGACGCCGTGCGGCCGCTCTGGAGCATGCACCTCATCTATCGCCTCGCAACTCAAGGCTGCATGCGCCCGTGATTCATTTGAAAGTGTGTTTTGGCCCTCGGTCGGCTATGCGAGTGTCAAGATGGACGACTTGCGGCGCCGGCGCTCAATGCGTGCCACCTCGCGGCCGCTGAAGGCTCAACGCTTGGACCTCCCGATCGGTGCTTCGGCCAGCCTGACGCCTGGATTCGCTGGATTTCTCCACAAGCCATTGATTTCGTGAGCTCGATTGACTTGCTGTGCGAGGCGCCTGCCCCCTGATTCCGCGGAACTGCCGAACGGGGGCGCGACGGTTCCTGTGATACTCGGGCCAGGGCTCCGTATAAACACACCATGAGCTTGCACCCGGCGAGTGCGCATCGATTGGCGGCTACGGCCTCCGCCGAGGAACTCGACTGGGATGCGCTGTATTCCGACCAGATGCCGCGCGTCTACAACTATTTCCGATTCCGTATCGGCGTCGACGCCGACGCGGAGGATCTTACCGCACGCACGTTCGAGAAGGCTTGGCGCGCGCGGGACCGCTACCGGCGCGATCTGGCCGGCTTCTCGACCTGGCTGTTCACCATTGCGCACAACATCGCGATGGACTTCCTTCGCTCACGGCACTCTCACGTTTCGCTCGAAGCCGTGAGGGAGATGGCTACTGACTGTACGCCCGAAGGGGATGTCGAGCGCGATTCCGACCTCAAGAGATTGAGTGCATTGGCTGCGCGGCTTTCGGAACGCGAGCAGGAGCTGATAGCGCTCAAGTACGGCGCCGCGCTCGAGAACCGCCAGATCGCGAGATTGACGCGCCTCACCGAATCGAACGTGGGCACCATCCTTCACCGAACCGTGCAGACGCTGAAGAGGCAATGGTAATGCCGAGATCGCAAACCATGCACGACGAGTTTCTCCATCGATTGCGGAAGGAGCCTTCGGCGGAGTTCGCGGCGCGATTACAAGCGCAGCTTCGGCGGCAGTCAAAAGCCTCTCTTCCGTCCCGAACTCCCTCGCGGCTGCGCACCCTCATCACCGTGCTCTTGCTTGGCGGTACGGCGTTCGCCCTGATTTCGGTGGTGATGAGGGGGTTACCCGGACCGGCCGTCGAGTTATATCGACAGGCTGCCAGCCGGATTGCTGCCCGGGGTAGCGTGTCGCCCGCTCACCAGAGCAGCGACGATAATAGCCGCGACGGGTTGTGGTGGTGGGGCACGAGCAGGTCGGGCTCTTTCGCTGGCGCTGCGCCGCAGAGCAGATCCGCCCATCCCGCGACGGCAGGGACGAGCGCGCCCCCTGTGGGGGCGACGGCCGCGAATGGAGCCACAAGCAGCGCAGCGCCCGTCGGCGAAGGCCCCTTCGGATTGAGGCAGATCCCAGCGGTGAGCTCTTGGGCGGCTTACCCCTATGCGGTCGCGATGGCAGATCGCGCGGGTACCTTTGGCGCGCTTCTCACGCACATCGATGTGTCCGTCGCGGGTTCACATGACTGGCTGGGGTCGCTGTGCCGCGGCGGGCCACACAGTCCCGATTTGGCCTACACCTTTGCACCTGTCGGAATGGCGAGCGACCACCCCTGTCCCGGGAGCGCCTCGGGCGCACCGAGTCCTGTTGTAGCTATTCCCATCGGCCAGGAGGCGGTGGTGCTCGCGCGCAGCCCGCTTTACGGCAAGATCGATCTCACCCGTCGCGAGGTATTTCTCGCGCTCGCCGAGTGGGTTCCCGATCAGGCACGATCCGGAATCGTCCACGCGAACAGCAGTAGGACGTGGCGCCAGATCAATCCGGCGCAGGGACTAGAACCCATCCAGTTCATCGGGCCGCCACTCTCCTCCGCCGCGGGCCGCTCCATGATCGAGCTCTTGATGCAGGGAGGATGCGACAGCTTTTCCTGGATCGCGGCGCTCAAGTCGACCGATCCGCATCGGTATGACCGCATCTGCAGGACGGTGCGCACGGACGGCGTATATGTCGAAGTCTCAGTCCCCGGGCTCGCTCCCTCAGAGCTGCTTGCGGAGCCGAACGCGATCGGAATCCTAGGATTCGAAAGCTTCACCCGATCGTCCGTCACGGACCTGGTCGTGAGCAGTCTGGACGGGGTACAGCCCACGCTTCAGAGCATCGAGAGCGGAGATTACCCAGGCTCGCGCGGACTCTATCTTTATATCAACCGCAAGCAGACGCCGGATTTTGGTCTGATCGAGTCGCTCATCGCGAAGTCGCTCCTCTACTACCCTGATTGGGCGCTCGTCCCCCCAACCAGAGCAGAGCTTCGGGCAGCTTTCCTCGACCTGCGTTCCCCCTGAACGTTTCGATTTCATACACAGGGAGTCGCTAATGAGAACGTCACGACAGTTCCCCTTTGCCGCCGTACTGCTGCTCGGTGCCCTCAGTGCCAACGCGCAGGTATCCTCTGCGAGCAGCGCGGCGCCTCGCGGCACCATACCGCTTTCCAGCCTCATCGCCACCGTTGCTCATAAAACAGACAGGGTGTTCGTCATCGATCCGCGCGTGAATGCGAATGTGGCTCTGATCGGAGAGAAGCCCTCGAGTGTCACGTACGATCAGCTGCTCACCATCCTCGATACATATGGTTTTGCCGCGGTGGACACGGGCGGGGACATTCAGATCGTGCCGGATCCCCTGGTGCGTGTGGAACCGTTACCATTCGTCTCCGGCCATCAGAAGTTTCCCAACGACGAGGACGTCACCGCGGTATTGCACGTCAGGAGCCTGCCCGCGGCATGGCTCGTGCCGATCATGCGCCCGCTTGTGCCTCGGTACGGATTCCTCGCAGCCATGCCGTGCAGCAACGACCTCGTCATCGTGGAGAGATTCGCGAATGTGCGGCGGATCGAGGCTGTCGTCAAAGCCATGGATACGGGTGCGCCGATCAAGCCGCCGAGCTGCACCATTCCGATGCCACGTAGATAACCCCCACCGGCCACCGCTGTTAGGTCGTCGAGCGTCGCACGCACGACAAACTTCTTGAAGGGCATGACTAATGGACTAATGTGCACCGGCCGGCAAGGGGTACTGCCGCCGGACGTTGGCGCCTTTTAGGCTGACAGCGTCCCGCGACATCCTGGAAAGTGCCTGCATCCCCAAAACTCGCCGCCAGCATTGGTTCCGCGCCGGGCTCGACGCCGAACCATCAGACTGCCGCATCTCGGGCTCTCGGGCAGGCAGGTGTAAGCTATTGAAATACTTGGCGCTCCCTACCGGATTCGAACCGGTGTTACAGCCTTGAGAGGGGCACGTGTTGATATAACACCGTCTATGGCCATGTTAGGAACAGCTGCAGTTATAGTCCTTTTCTCTACTGTTGTCGAGCGCTGTCCACAGGTGAATTCCGTAGAAATCCGTACGCCCGCCTGTCAGAATGCGAAACGTAAAGGTGGCGAATCGAGGACATTGCCATGCCGGACCTGTCGCGAAAAAGAGAGCGCGAGCGGCTTGTCGTGCGGCGAGAGCCGCACTGGCATCGTCTCTGCAAGGGATGTTATCTCGGCTTTCGCCGTGGTCCGAACACGTGGGTGGCGCGCTACAAGAGGACCTATCGGGCGCTCGCGACTGTCGGGTCGGATGACTACGATGGCGCGAAGCGCGAAGCCGAGATCTGGTTCGCCCAGTTAGGGGCGTCGGCGATTCGCCAGATCGTGCGCGGCACCGTGAGAACGGCACTCGAGAGTTACCTCATCGACCTTAAGCGACACGGCAGGCCGGATTCAGCCAGGGACGCGCTCTGGCGCTTCCGGCTGGCGGTCTATGAGGATCCGATCGCGAGCTTGGAACTTGAAGCCGCGACCAAGAATGATTTTCTCGAATGGCGTGACCGGCTGCTGCCCGGGCGAAAGCCGCGGTCGGTGAATCGCCTCGTGCGAGCAGTAGTCGCGGGGCTCAATCAAGCCGCCGAGCTGGGTCATGTCGGTAATCCCGCCGCTTGGCGCTTGAAGCCGCTGACGGACGATGTGGACGATGAAGGCGAGACGGCAGTATTTCTCTCGGTCGGGCAGCGCAAAGCGCTCGTGTCGCATGCTGGACCGCATGCGGCGGCATTTTTGCGGGGGCTCGAGCTCACGGGCGCTCGCCCCAAGGAACTGGCCGCGGCGATTGTGGAGGACTTCGATGGCGAGAACCTGAAGCTCTCGCACCGGAAGGGCAGGCCGCCCAAGCTGCGGGTGCGGCACGTGGTGCTTTCAGCCGAAGGCATCAGGTTCTTCGATGAGCAGATCCGCGACAAGCTGCCGAGAGCGCCCATATTCACGGAAGATGGCGCGCAGCCGTGGCGACGGCATGTCTGGGCTAAGCAATTCCGCGCAGCCGCGGACAAGGTGAACGAGGAGGCTCGCGGTAAGGATCGCATCGCGCGTGCGGCCAGCGCCTATAGCTTCCGTCATGCCCGTATCAGCGAGCTTCTGCAGATCCATTGCATCGATCCGCTCACTGTCGCGGCGCAGACGGGCACGAGCCTCGCCATGATCGAGAAGGCTTATCTGCGATTCATCCCAAGTGCCATGAGGCAGAAGCTGGCCGCGGTTGTCGAGTCGGCGTAGCCCGCAGGACGGCCTTTGGAGCGCGCTGGGCTGTAGACGTATAGTGTGAACCCGAACGAGGTTTTCGGTAAATTATATGTCGTCAGCTACCTTGAAGCGTGCCCTGGACATCGCGCTCGAGCTTCCCGAGAGCGAGCGCGCCGCACTCGCGCATGACCTCCTCGCGAGCTTGGATGGACCTGCCGACGCTGGCGCGCAGCAGGCATGGGAAGCCGAAATAACGAAACGGCTCGACGAGCTCGACGCCGGCACGGCGCACACAATCGACGCTGCCGAAGCCCTGCGCAGGTAATTGACGCTCAATTACGCCCCGGCTCGCGGGGTATTGTCGTGGTTATCACATTATGATAACCTATCCCGGTGGCGCATGCTTCCGATCGATCCCTGGAGGTATTGCTGGACCTCGACGGGCAGACCCTCGTCGTCGATCCTGCGGGCAGCCACTGGGTTAAGTTCGTGGTGACGCGCGTGCCGGTATCGCCCGAGAAGCCGCACGGCATCGACTACTCCCTTACGCTGCACGGACCGGACGGATCACGCTTGGTGGGGTTCGACAATGCCCATCCGGTGGAAGGGCAGGAGCGGGGAGATCCGCAGGATCATCGCCACAGACTGCGAACGGTCGGGCCGTACGAATACTCGGATGCAGCCACACTACTGGCGGACTTCTGGAACATGGTGGACGCGGTGCTACGCGAAAGAGGGGTATTGCCATGACAACCCTGAAGGTCGGAATTGCAAGCTATGAAGAGATGAAAGCTCGGACGCTGGCCGTGGCTCGCGGCGAGCGGCGCATCGCGCCGGGGGAGCCTAAGGTTTGGTTTACCTCGACGGAGTCATTCGCGAAGATTCTCTCGGCCAGCAATCGGGCGCTTTTGCGCCTGATCGCAGAGCGCGCTCCAGAGTCGCTCGAGGAGCTGGCCCAGATCGCCGGCCGCGCGAAGTCGAATCTGTCGCGCACCCTGCGGACCATGGAGCATTACGGACTCGTTCGCCTGGACCGGGACGTGCGGGGCCGCATCACGCCAAAGGTAATCTACGACCGGGTCGAGCTCGACGTCCCGCTGGTGCTCAGCCGAAAGGCAGGCTGAGGGGCTCGACGTGGAACTCCTTCTCGGGAATCCCGGCGTTGCATTCATACCCCGCACGCCGGCGCCCGGTGCGAGCGACGCAACTCGACCCCGTTCCGGACCTTCAGACACACGGCTCGTCGGGCCCGGAAGGGGAAAAGCGGACGTTCTGGACCCAGCATGATCGGTCGAGCACAGCCGCGCGCGAAACACGCGGGCTGCGGGCGCGTGAATTGACAAGCTCACACTCGAATGGGCTAATCTCGCAATCACCTGCCGCTGAGTAGCTGACGCCGAACGTCACATGCGAGGTATCAGATTTCCGGACTTTCGAGCTATCGCTCGATTCCTCTCGCCCACTGCCCGCCGGCGGGAGAAGTTCCGAAAGTCCTGGGGGTGCGTCGGGGACGCGGATGGCTGGTTGTCCACCAGACTCTTCGACCTGCAGCAAAGCAGCAATCCGCGGGCGCTCGACGACAAGACATGGCGGGATCTAGAACTCGCCGCACTCTTCCATCAGCTGGATACCACAGTTACCAAGCCTGGTAGCCAGTACTTGTACAACCAACTCAGAACATTCGAGTTCGATCCTGACAGGTCGTCAGTACGTTATGCGACGTACCGATTGCTTCTGAAAGACGCACGACTTCGCGAGGCGCTGCAGCTGGCCCTGGCTAGACTGGAAGTCGAATCCGCCGCCTACATCGTGGAGGCGCTGTTCGGCCCGGCTCCGACAAGTGTTCTCCGTCCGCGCCTCCTGTATGCGTGGGCACTATGTTGTCTGGGCGCGCTCACCTTGGTGATTCCGCTTGGACTGTGGTGGATTCCGGCCGTCATCTTGTGTGCGAATGGTTTAGTCATATACAGAACACCCTATCAGCTGCGCCGGGATACGGAAGCTCTCATTCAAGCACCAGGTCTGCTCGCCGTCGGTGACCGCCTTTCGTCGATCAAATCAAATGGCGAGTCCATTCCGCAGTTGACAGCACTGCGAGCCGAGGGGCGGAAACGCGCACGGCTGCATAAAGAGCTGCGCTGGCTCACAGTACTCTCCGATTCGTCCGCCATCTGGGCGGGCCTATCCCAAGCCGCAAACTGGCTCTGCCTCGCACAACTTGTTGTTTACAGCCGCACGGTACGCCGGTTCAAGGACTCCCGGCACGAGTGGGAATCTACCTTCGAGCTGGTCGCCTCCGTGGATGCCGCGATCGCCGTTGCGAGCTTTTTGCACCGGACGCCTGTGCACTGTCCCGTCACTATCACGAGCGGTGCTACGGTAGTGATCAGCGACGGCCATCACCCGCTGATCGCCCAATCCGTTCCCAATTCAATCGCGCTCATGGGGCGTTCTGCACTCATTACCGGCTCGAATATGACAGGCAAGACGACATACATTAAAATGGTCGGAGTGAACATCGTCCTGGGCCACACACTCGGATTCTGCCTTGCAAGAAACGCGACCCTACCCCGGTCTCCTGTTATGGCATCCGTTCGCAGCGAGGTCGTGTCGCGAAGGTGGTGGAAATTCAGAGATGGCGTAGTCTCCAAGATTGAATTCAAAACCAATCACGGCGTTAGCAGCGCCGGGGAGACTACGCCATGCGAAACGGTACCATGGGATCGACGG
>JBAUOO010000056.1:0-3627 GCA_049579785.1 Steroidobacteraceae bacterium | reverse complement strand
CAGGTGGTGGGGGCGGAGCCGGTGCAGATCGAATCCCTCGTTCTAGGACAGGGCTTGGTGCTGTGGGTGTTGGGCACCGTAGTGGGGGTGGGTTGCGCATTGATTTTTGCCCGGAGCCTGGCCGCGGAGCTGTATCGGGTGAGTCTCTACTCGCCCGCTACTTATGCTTTGCCGGCGGTCGTCGTGGGAGTCGCGGTGATGCTCGCCTCGTGGATCCCGGCGCGGGGCGCACGCAAGCTCGATCTGGTTGCCCAGATTCGGTCGGAGTAGGGACCGAGAACTTGTTCATGCGTAACTCCGCTCTCCTTCAGGTGCTGCGACGGCCCGGATTCCTTCTGGGCAACAGCCTGATCCTCGGACTGGCGCTCGGCGCCAACGTCGCGGCATTCGCGATTCTGTATGCGTATCTCTTTCGGCCGTTGCCCTATGCCGCGCCGGGGCAGTTGCTGGTACCGCGGGAGCAGGCTCTCAAGATCCACCTGCTGGGGCCGCAGGTCTCGGTGCCTTTCTTCGAGAGCGTGCGTCGAGTACCGCAATTCCGTGGCGCAGCCCTGTTCACCTTTGATGACGCGACTGTCGAAGTCAACGGCACCAGCACTATGCAGGCGTTCGCTCCGGTGACGCCTTCCACTTTTACTCTCCTCGGCATCAAGCCGTTGCTCGGCAGGACGCTGTCGTCGGCGAGCGGGCGGCCCGGCGGTCCGGGGGAAGCCGTGCTGAGCTACGCCTACTGGACTTCAGCCTTCGGCGCATCGCCGCGGGTGCTGGGCAAGACACTGCGAGTGGAAGGTCAAACTCTGCAGATCGTCGGTGTGATGCCGCCGACGTTCGTCTTTCCCGGTTCCGGAGCCGCTTTCTGGACCCCGTTCGTCATCACTCCCGCGCTCGCGCGCGACGACAACATCAACCCCTTCATGCTGATCCGCCGGCCGGCGGGATGGACGCTGGCTCGGGTCGATGCCGTGCTGCGTTCTGTACACGATCGGAGCGAGTCGCCGGCGGAGCTGGCCGGTGATCGCAAGGTCGGATTTCTCGTTGACGCCATGCCCTATCGCAGCATGCTGCTCGACTTCATCGGCGGCACGGCTGCCTTCTGGGGCCTTTGGGGCGCGACCCTGGCGCTGCTGCTCGTCGCGACGCTCAATGCGCTGAACCTCGCGCTTGCGCGCCAGCGAGAAAGAATGGGCGAGCTGCATCTGCGCGAGGTACTGGGCGCGACCGCTGGAAGACTGGTGCGCCTGCTGATCACGGAATACGCGCCGATCCTGCTCGGGACTCTGGTCGTGGCCGCGGCGCTCGCCGGCTGGATTCTGCGCGAGCTGCAGGAGAAGGGGCTCTCCTCGTCCTACTTGCCGTTCCGCGTCGAGATGAGCTCGCCGGTGCTCGCATATCTTGCGGCGCTCGCGGTGACGATCTGTGGCGGACTCGTGACAGCAGCGATCACCGCCGTGTTCCTCGGCCGTCGCAAAGGGATCGCGCTCGAGGAGCTCGGCACCCAAAGCAGTGCCGGACGCGCTTTCAAACGGACACAGGCTGTCTTTGCGGCGGCGCAGATCGGCATTGCGCTCGTGCTGGCGATCTGCGCGGTGCTCTTCACCCGCAGCCTGCTGGGTCTGCTGCGGCAATCTCTGCACTTTGACGGCGCGCACGTGACCGTCGCCCAAGTCGTGTTGCCGGTCTCGGTGACTCCCGCAGAGTTTTGGAGCCGGGCACGGCCCGTGTTCGACACCTTGCCCGGCGCACGGTCCGCGGCCCTGAGCTCCATGATCCCTTTCGGGGATGCCTCGATCGGCGGCGAATTCAAGCCGATTGCGAGCCGCCACCCCTCTACCTGGACCTGGATGATCGGGGTCAGCCCGCGGTTCTTCACCACGCTCGGGATTCACCCTCTGGCCGGACGTCTCTTCCAGCCCACCGACGAAACGGGAGGCGCGGGCGTGGTCGTCATCAGCGAGGCACTTGCACGCGAGTTCTTCGGGGACGAAAACCCAGTCGGCAAGATGCTGGATAATAATCTTCGCATCGTGGGCGTCGTTCCGACGGTGCCCTGGAAGCTGGATCCGCAGCACGATCACCATGGATACGCGGTGTACCTCCCGCTCACCTTTTCGTTCTTCGCCAGCAAGATGCATTTTGTCTGCATCTCCATCGAGTCGAATGCAACGCCGGCGGTCCTGTTCCCGGCGATCCGTCACGCTCTCGCGAACGTGCAGCCGGATGCCGCGGTATCGAGCCTGTCTACGGTGCCGCAGATGTTGCAGCAGGCTTCCTTCACAAGGGCAGCCCTCACGTGGCTGGTCGCCGGCTTCGGCGGTCTCGCCTCTCTCATCGCCGTATTCGGCGTGTATGCCGTGGTCGCGTACGGCACGCGCATGCGCCTTTTCGAGCTTGCTATCCGTGAGGTAGTCGGCGCGACGCGCGGGGCGATCCTGGAGATGATGATCCGCGAGGTAGCGCTGCTGTTCGTTGCCGCCAGCATCATCGGCGTGATGGTCGCCTTCATTGCCGCCCGAGCGCTGCGCGCGGAGCTTTACGGCGTGGACACGCTAGATCCCCTGGCCTACCTCGGAAGCCTCGTCCTGATCGGGGCCGCAGTGCTCATAGCGGCGCTGCTGCCCGCGCTGCGGGCGACGCGCTCCAGTCCCGCAGAGATCATGAGGAGATAGCAGTTGGAGCAGCTCTCGCAAGCGCTTCGGCGCCTGCGTCGCGACTGGGCCTTCACGACGGCTTTCGTGGTGACTCTGGCGCTGGGCATTGCAGCGAATGTGGCGGTGTTCTCGGCGCTCGATGCGTACTTCCTTCGCCCGCTCCCTTATCCGCATGGCGAGAGGCTCGTCGACATCTATCTCGGCTTCGGGAAATATCCCGGACCGCCCGGGGTCATCTCCGCACCCGCCTATCAGCGGTTGCGATCGGCGCACGCGCTTTCTTCCAGCGGACTCTCTCGCGGCCTTGGCAACCGCACGGTCGCGATCCCTGGCGAGGCACCCCGGAGCCACGAGGTGGCCGCCGTAACCGCCTCAACCCTGGAGACACTGGATGCGCAGCCTCTGTTCGGTCGGTGGATCAGTTCTGCGGCCGATCGGGCGGACGGTCCGGCCGAGGTGGACGTGAGTTACCGGCTCTGGCAGAGCGCGTTTCATGGCGATCCGCATGCCTTGAGCCGCGCACTGAGCATCGGCGGCAAGCACTACACTATCGTCGGGGTTATGCCGCCGGGCTTCGCCTTTCCCGCCCACAATACCCAACTGTGGATCTCGGCGGCCCTCACTCCGGCAGCGCTCGGCTTGCAGCGGACGGCAGTCTTGAACTGGCTGATGATCGCCCGGCTGCGACCCGGCGTGTCCCGGGCGGAGCTCAACGCCGAGCTCCGCGGCCTGTTGGCTCGTCTGGAGCAATCCATGCCACCGGCGAGCCGCGAGAGCTTCCGGCAGGCCGGCGTCTACGTGGCGTTCATGCCGCTGCGCCAGTGGCTGGGAGGCGCCACGCGCGGGCGTCTGCTCATGATGCAGCTGGGCGCGGGCATCCTGCTCCTGCTCGCCGTCGCGAGCCTGGCCAACCTCGCCCTGGCTCGGGCGTTGCGTCGCCGGGATGAAGTGGCTCTGCGCGTGGTGCTCGGTGCCGGGC
>JBAUOO010000055.1:0-21505 GCA_049579785.1 Steroidobacteraceae bacterium | reverse complement strand
CGCGAGCAGCAGGCGAGTGCGCCAGGGCGCATCCGCCGCGGGCTCGCCGATCTCCTCGATGAGCCCCCGCGCCTCCTCGAGGCGCATCTGTCGCAGGCTCCCGCTGACGATGCCGAGATAAAGGTATTCGAGATGCAGCTCCGCCAGATCGAGCATGGTCGGGGCGGAGCCTGAGCCGTGCGCGCGGCGGTGCTCTTCCAGGCGGCTCATGAGCGCGACGATCGAATCCTCGCGGCGCGCCAGCAGGTTGTGCGCGAGCAGACGCAAGGTTTCATCGCGATGGCTCAACGCTTCGCTGAGCAGATCGGTGGTGGCCCGACCGCGACGGGCGGCGATCGCGAGCAAGGCGCGCGATCCCTGCTCGCTCCCCGGCGCGGCGCTGCGCAGGCGGGCCAGCGCGCCACCGGCGCCGAAGCGGCTGAAGTGCCCGCGTACTTCGGCCGAGTACGTCGCTGGCGGCACCACATTCGGCGGCGGCGGCCGGGGCTCTTTTTCGAGATGCGGATACGCGACCCCGATGGCAAGCACGAGCAGCGGCCCGAGCAGCGGGATGAGACTTCCCACGGCGGCGAGCGCGAGAACCTCGAGCAACGCGTGCCCGCGCAGACGCGGCGGCAGCAGGCGTTGCGCGAGCACCGCGAGCAGTGCGCTCAGCGCGAGGTTGGCGAGCAGCAAAGTGAACACCATGGAAGCCGCAGCGGGCGTCGAGGCCGGCTGCAGCCAGCCACCGAGCGGGGTGAGCAGATCGAGCCTCATGAGGTCACTTTCACGTCGCGTTCACGCGAGCACGTGACATCGACCGGCTGGTCGGCCTCGATGCCGCATTCGCGCAAGAGCGCGAGCGGCGGCCGGCGGTCGACCGGTACGTGCGTGATGCTGAAACCGGTGGTTTCGAGCCCACCCTCCATGCCGTGTGCGCGCAGGACACTCTCGATACGCTCGAGAAAGCCGCGGGTGGTGGCAGGACCGGCGAGCGGCAGCAGAATGAGCATGCCGGGCGTGAGGGGGCCGTAAGGGTCGCGCCAATAAAGGTCGAGACCGCGGCGAGCGGCATAAAGCGCATCGAGCACCGATACCTCGGCGTCATCCCTGCGCGCACGCAGCACGACCAGCGCGGAACGAACGCCGCTGCGCACATGCAGGCGCTGCAACTTGATGAGCTCGTGGGCGAATGCGTCCGGGCTGTGCGGCAGTGTTTGGCGCAGCTCCGCCGTCTGCGCCGCCGCCCAGCTCTCATCGGCGAAATATTGCAGCATGGCGGCGGCGGCGGAGAGGTTTTCCTCGGTGAGGGCGAGCAGCGGCAGATCGCGCACCACGAGCACTCCCAACTCCTCGCCGGCGGAGTCGATCACCGGAAAGACCGCGCGATAGCAGCCCCCCCGCTCGAGCTCGGCGAGCTGGTCAACGCTGTGGTAGGCGGTCTGCTGGTGCTGCAAGGCATAGACGAGCAGCGGGTCGGTGCGCGCGAGTTGGGTGCGCCAACCGAAAGCGGCGAGCGGCTCGTCGTCGAGTCGGCCGTCCTGATACAGGTGCAGCGCGGCGGCCTCGAAACGGCAGTACTGCGCCAGCAGCTGCAGCAATGCATTGGCGGCCGCGGCGCGGATGCCGCCCTGGGCTTCGGCGCTGAGTCCGCGCAGCGCTTCCAGGGCGCCGCGCAGCGTGACCGGTTGAGTGATGAGGGCCTCCTCCAGGCGATCGTGCGACAGGCGAGTGATGAAAAACGCCCGGGTCAGCGATTCGAGGCGTTGTTCGGTGTAGTCGGTGCGTGCCTGTGCCGCTTTCAGCTGTTCGCGCCAACGCGAGCTGTATTGTCCGGCGCTCAAGGCTGCGAGCGCCCCGCCCGCCAGCTGGATGAGCGGCAGCTGCTCGCCGCTGATGCCGAGCAGATGCACGGCGATGCCGCCGACCGCCAGTACGAGGGTGGCGAGCACCGCGGGAGCCAGGCCGTGGCGCAGTCCGAGCAGAAAGGGGATCAGCCAGAGCCACGGGTAGGGCGAAACCGTGAACGGCCGCGCACGAAAGAGCCACACGGCCAGCGTCAGGCCGGCGAGCGGCAGCACCACCACTTCCGCCCAGACGATGATGGCGTGGCGCTTTTCGCTGCTGATGTCCATGCTCGGCAATGACCCCGATGTCAGGTCAGAAGGCGCTTGAGGAGTCCCGCCAGCGTACGCTCGGAAAGTGCTGCCAACCCTTCGCGGCTGCCGCCGCTCCCCGAGGCCGCGCCGCTCCAGAGGATCTGTCCGGACTCGAGGTCGAGCAGGCGCAGGGTGATGCCCACCGCCGGCTGGCCATCGAGCCCCACCTTGTAGTCCCACTCATCGACGCTGCCCTCCAGGGCGTAGCGCGCTTGGTGGTGTCGCGCCCAGTCGAGCGCCTGCCGCTCGCCGGCGGCGCCGTTGTCAATGGGCAGCGGACCGCTGGCGCCGGGTGCGGGCGCGAGCAGGACGTGCGTCAAGCCCTGTGCGCCGAGCAGGGCGGCCAGCTGTTGCTGCACGCGCTCGCCGGCGTAGGGCGTCGCGGTGTTATTGATCGGCGGCAGCACGCACCACGGCGCCTGCTCATCCGGATGCGGCGAGGGCGCGCTGTTGAACTGAGTGGTGGCGCAGCCGGCGAGGCCGAGCGCCGCGAGCATGATGCAGGTCCAGGTCATCGGTTGCAATACGCGTTTCATGGTCAGGCTCGTTCAATGCATGGGAGTGAAGTAGTGCCGATAGCGTAACAGCGCCTCGGTCGTGCGGCCGCTGTGCGTACCGACGTTGTTCTCGAGATCGAGGCTCAGCGACAGGTGGTCGGTACCGAGCACTGCAGTGGCAATGCCCGCCGTCAGATCGTAGCCCCGGCCACTGACGCTGTTGGTGCACAAGTCCGCAGCCGCGAACGGCCGCAGCTGCGCGGTATAGGCGGTTTCGTACCCGAGGTTGAGGTGCCCGCCGCCACAGGCTTGAATGAAACTCGCGGGAACGAGGAAAGTTACGGCCGCTCTCTGCCCCGCCGGCACGAGGGGCAGCAATTGAGCAGGCAGTTGGCCGGCGCGCTCGTAATGAGCGCCGGTCAATGAGGCATCGAGGGTGAACTCGGGCGGCGAGAGCCACAGCTGGTAACCCCCCTCGAGGGAGAATCGCTCCACGCCCCCCAGCGCGCCGCCGCCCTGTGCCCTTAGCCGTCCCGCCTCGAGCTCGAGCTGCCCGGCGGTGCGCGCCGTCAAGCGGGCACTCGCGCCGGCGTCGAGGCGGTCCTCGAGTCCCGCGATGCTGAGCGCCGCGGTGTCGAGCGGACGAGCGCCCGCGGTGGCACTCAAGGTGGTCTCCAGAGCGCCGCTCCAGCGTCTGCTCCAACCCAGACCCAAGCGGGACCAGGCCGCGAGATTTCTGCCGGCGCCGAGATCGAATGTCAGGCTGCCGAGCTCGGTCGCATGTTGCCAGGCGAGTAGCGCCGAGCGGCCGAGCGACGGCGCGAACGCGAGTTGGGTGCGATCGACGACATGCTGGCGGTCGGTATCGAGCCGCAGATCGAGTCGGTCCCGCGGCAACACCCACGAGCCTGCCTCCACGCTCGCCTCCTCCGACAGCAGTCCGCTCCACTGCATGACCCTGGCCGCGGCCGCGAGAGTGTCGGCGCGAGGCAGGGTCAGCGCCTCGAATTGCTCTCGCAGGGGCGCATCGTACGGCTCGCTCTCGAGCCCCCGGTAGGCCAGACTGATGGCGCGCGCGTTCCAGCCCAGCTCCGTGGCCGCGGCCAACCGTTCGCGGTCCGACAGAGACGCATCTTCGCGCCCGAGCAGGCGGGCGATGGCCGGGCGGTCGTGTACCGCCTCGGCCTGCGCGAGTTGCGCCCAGTCAGGCGGCGGATGGCGCAGAAAGGCGCGAAGATTCCACCAACGCGCCAGCGGGTAGGCCCGCTCACTCAGCATCCAAGCCAACACCGTCACGCGGGCCTCGGGCGAATCGGGAGCGCGGGCGAGCCTCTCGATCAGGCCGCGTGCGGGATCACCGGGCGCAAGCGCAGTGGCGAGTCGAGCGAGGGCGATCAGGCGACGCTGCGTCTGCCCGCCGCTCGGCGCGGCGCCGCGAATGAGCAGCTCGTAGGCCCGGCGGCGTAGCTGCCATGCCATCTCGAGGCGATCTGTCTGCTCCAAGGTGTCGGCATAGTCGATGAGCCACAGCGGGTCGTTCCTGCGGGTGAGCCACTGCGCCTGCATCCACGGTAGGGCGCGCTCGGGCTGGCCGAGGGTCTCGTAGACGGCGGCGAGCGGCGGCCACAGCTGCGGCGCCCCGCCTGCCCGGGCGCTCAGCCAGTCCAGTCTTGGTGCGATCGGCCTCAGGTCGCCGCTGTCGATGAGCAGCCAGAGATAACCGGCGAGCAGGCTGTTGTCGCTCGGGCGCAGGCGCAGAGCGTGGCGGTACGCGGCGAGCGCCGCGCGATTACGCCGCTCACCGGCGCGCAGCTCGGCGAGGCTCGTCCAATAGAAGGGCTCATTGGCGAAGGCTGTCGCCTGCGCGGGCCTCAGCAAGGCGAAGGCGCGGGTGAGCCAGGGCAGCGCGGGCTGCTGCGATGAGGCGACACCGAGCATGGCCATGAACAGCGCCGGCTCGTGCGTCTGCGTCCAGCCCCGTTCGGCGATCGCGAAGGCCCTCTCGGGATGGCGGTATTGTTCCGCGTACACCACCCGTTGATAGAGCGATGCATCGGCCTTGTGGGTGTCGATCAACACCTGCGCGGCGCGCGCGGCCAGTGGGTAGCGCTCGAGGAGCCAGGCGAGGCCGCTCAGCGTTTGCCAGTAGGCGGTGTTGGTGGGGCGGGCGCGGGAGTGGGCCGCGAGCAGGGCGTCCAGAGCCTGCCGCAGGTTTCCCCGGACGTACTCGATCGTGGCGATCGTGAGCATGACCTGCGGGTCCGGGCCGAAGCGCTTGCGGTAGCTCTGCAAGGTCGCGAGCTCGCGCTTGGGATCACCCATCGTGCGATAGATCACGGCCTGCTCCCACAACAGCTGCGGCGCGGGATGGCGCGCGAACTCACGCTGCAGCTCGCGAACGGCCTGTCCCGGCTCACCGGTGTCCTCATACAGAGCGCTCAGCATCTGTCGTTGCGCGGGCGTGGCGGAACCCAAGCGGATGAGCTCGCGCAGCAACTCGATGGCTCGCTCGTCGTCCCCGAGTCCGATCGCCAGGTCGAGGGCGGGTTGCAGCTCGCTGCTCTGGTGCAGGTCGAGCGCGAGGCGGCAGAGCGCCTCGAGCGCAACTTGCGGATGGTTGCTCCAGCGGGCGACCTCGGCCAGGCGGCCGAGCCACAGGCGCGAGTGCGGACGTGCCTTGACCGCCTTTCGGGTCAGCGCGTAGGCGTCCTCGACCTTGCCGGCGCCGATGAAGGCCCGCCAGGCGAGATCCCAATCCTGGGCGCGAACGGAGTCGGCGGAGGCCGCGGGGACCGCGGCGGCACAGGCCGGGTGTTGCAATCCTCCGCACATCAACAGCACCAGAGTCGCGTACAGGGGGATCTGTCGGCATGGTAGCCCGCCGGGCGCGCTCACGGCGCTTTGAGCCCAGTGAGCCGGCGCGCATAGCGGGCGGCCAGTTCGGGCGCATCCGCCGCCAGCGCGAGTTGGGTCATTTCTCGCCAGAGCGCGGCGGAGGGCGGTACGAGAGACAATTCGTGCTGCGCGAAAGCGAGCGCGTCGGCTGGTTGACCGGCGGCGAGCAGCGCTTCGATGCCGCGGTGGAACGCCTCGAGACGCAGCGCCGCATCCGGGCTCCGCGCGATGATGCGCCGATAGAGGTCGGCGGCGATCCGGTACTGTCCCTGCCCGGCGATGAAGCGGGCGACCGGCAACAGCTCGGATGAGTCCATACGCGGCGCCAGCAGCAGCAGGTCGCGCAGGTAGATCGCGGCAACCTCGGCATGGCGCGGCGTGGACGGTCGCGTCGCATCGAGTTCGGCCGACACCAGGCGCAGCCGCAGCAGGGCGACTTTGAGCGGCAGCACCGATATCGCGCGCTGCAGCCAGGGCGCAAGCGCATCGCGCGCCAGGGAGAGGTCGCCCGCGCTGAGCGCCTGCTGCGCCAGGAGAATGCGGGCGTCGAGGGCCGAGGGCTGCGCCGCCACCATGAGACGCAGATACGCGAGCGTCGTGGCGCTCGATTGTGACTGCTGGCGGAGGTTGTTTTCGATGTAGGACTTCGGATAAAGCAGCGCCATCGTGACGAGCGTGGCGAGAATCAGGCTTGCCCGCAGCCACAGCGGGGCGAAACGCTCGCGCGGCGGCTCCTGGTGCGTGCCCGCACGCCGCTCGGCAGCGGCGTATGCGCTCAGGGAAGCCGTCAGCTCGGGCGGGGGGATCGATCCCATCGCTCATCCCCCACAGGTGACCTCGATCTGCGCCCGATGCTCCGTGAGCTCGAAGCGCACCTCGCCGCGGTCATCCGTCTTGCCAGGGCGTTCGCGGCCGTCGATCCGGGTACGGCAGCGAGTCGCGTTGCCGAGCGTGAGCGCCAGGGGCACCTCAGCCTCGAGGGTCAGATCGAGCGTGTCGGGCTTGCGCGCCAGCGCCTCGATCACCCCGTTGGCGCTTCTGAGATACGGTTGGCGTGAAGGAGCGGCTTGCAGATACAGCAGCGCCTCGCTGCCCGGACCCAAGTGAATGTAGCGCCGGCCGTCGAAGTCATCGTAACCGGCCACGTTGCGCGAGCGTTCGAGGTCCGGATAGCCGAGCGCGGCCGGAATGCGCAACTCCCGATCCAGGCCGTAGCCGCGGGCGAGGAAGCCGTTGCCGCTGCGCGCGAGGCTCGCGGACTCGAACGCCACGGCGATGCGGCTGTAGGTGGAGGCGAACACCGGCGCCGACGGCTGTCGCTGCGCCCAGCGGTAGACCTGCAGCAGCTCGTTGAGGGCGCAGGGCCGTGAGCCCGAGTAGTAGTGATAATAGATCTCCATCGCCGCCAGCCGACGCGGCCGATCGGTCATCTGCATCGTCTGAATGACCTGGCTGAAGCCGCAGTACGGGGCCTGCCAGAGATGGGTGTATTCGTCCTCGTCGGCGATGGGTGAGTAGACCTGAAAGTACGATCCCTGCCAGAGGCCGAGCGGCACGACGTTGGTGAGCGAAGGGTGCGCCTGGGTGATGGTGCTGTTGATGCCGTTGATGTTCTCGAGCCCGTCCCGGTAGGCGATCCCGAGCACCTCGGCGCCGGGGGCGGTGTCGCCCGACCACTGGATGATGCGTACCCGTTTGCCGGGTGGGGCAAGCATGCGGTTGATGATGTCCGCGGAGCCGCTGACTTCCATCTCTGGGCTGAAGCGATAGCCCGGCACCGGCAGGTTGTAGCCGTATTTGAGCCCGGGAGCGGGGCGGTAGCGGACCCCGCGGCCGGTGCCCGCGGCCGGCAGGGTCTCGATGTGCAGCCCCGCGGACAGGCCAGGATCGCGCTCGAGCGCCGGCCAGTCGAACGGGTGGGAGTAGGTGTGGGTGCCGATCTCGACCCAGGGCAGACTGAAGATTTGGCGGGCGAGCGGCCGCAGCTCGGCGAGCTCAGCCGGCGGGCTCAGACCGTGCGCCACGAATTCCGAGGCGATCACCGAAGCGGTCACCGGCAAACGAAAGCGCTCGAGCACCTGATGGAGGATCACCTCGGCCGCGGGCTGACCCCGGAAGGCGCCGATCCAGGAGCCGGAGGAAAAGCCGTCGCCATCGATGAGCGCGAACAGCAACCGACGGCCATTGGTGGTCGTGTAGTCGTAGACCGGAGCATCCGGCAGATGCAACGCCGCGCGAAAGAAGCGGAAAGGGTCGAGAATCCATGCCGCCTGATCCTCTCCCTCGGACAGATCGCCCTGGGGGAGGCTTCGCAGTACGTACGGATCGAGCACATAGCCGCCCCACGGCGTGATCGCGGCGGCGACTTCCGTGCCGCCGGCGACATCGACATCGAGAAGGTCGCTGCCCTGCCCCGCGAGTTGAATGGGTGCGAAGTCCGGCGCGCTCGGCAGTGCCGGGGTTTCCAGGCCGAAGTAATCTCGATCGAGATGCGCGATGCGGGCGGCGTTGAGGCCGGCGGGCGGCTGCTCGCCGAGGCGCAGACCGAGCGGCGCGAGATCGCTCGCGCTCAAAGGCATGCCGAATGCGCCGAGAATCGCGACCGGCACGCCGGCCTCGATCTGGGTGCGCAGCCAGCGCCACGTTTGCGCGGATCGGGGGAAATGATCCGAATGAAACCAGGTGACGATCCCGGCGACCTGGCCGGTGAGCGGGCCCGCGGGAAGCTCATCGCGGTTGACGTCGATTCCGTGCGTGGCGTACCCGAGGTGGTTGAGCGGCATGGCCGCATAGCGGTTGACGTCGCTGATCAGGGCACCGGCATCGTCGTCGTAGAGCACGAGCACTCGCCGCGGCAGCGGCGCGATGGTGCTCACGCCGACGATGCCGAGCGCCGCGCTGCTCACATAGGGCACAATGCCTTGGCTCGCGATGCGTTCGGCGAGGCGCTCGGCTTGGGAGCGTGCGGCGGAGGGCAGGTAGTCGATGGCGATGGCCGTCAGCCCCATCGTGCGCGCGCGTTGGAGTTGAGCGAGCACCTGTTGGGTCGCGGAGCGCTCGACGGCGACGTATTGGCGAGTCCGTGGATCGAAGCCCTGGTAGAGCGACTCCGCGGCCACCCCGATGACGCCCTGGTCTTTGAGCGCATCGAGCAGCTCGAAGCCGCGGTTGAGTAGGAAGCGTCCGCCGGGGTTGTCCCGGTGCATGGCCTCGATCAGCGCGATCAATCCGTTGCGGTAGGCCGCGCGCTCGACCGCTGACCCGAGGACCAGTCGGTAGCTGTCGAGCGTGTCGAAAAAGAAGTTGCGGTAGCCTTGCGCCCTCAGCGGCTTGAACACGTCCTCGAGGTAGAAAGCGCGACAGGCCGCTTGCGCCTGATCGACGATCCAGGTGTTCCAGGGGCGGTTCTCACCGAGGCGGCATTGCGCCGGCAGCGCCCGCGCGGCCGCGGAATCCTTCGCGACCTCGCCGAGCGACAGGTAGCCGAAAACCATGGTGTGGGCTGAGGCGAGCGTTTCCGGTCGCGCCAGGGCACCGGGCTGGATCACGACCCAGTCGAAATCGCGCAGCACCTCGAGCGGCGGGTGTTCGCCGTAGAAGAAGATGACGGACGGCTGCGCATTCGCGCCGGCGGCGGCCATCGGATACAGCAGTGATATAATGAGCAGTGCCCACAGAACCTGGGCGTGCCCGATGCCCGCCGACCGGGTGCGGGGCGGTGGGGACAGGGGTAACTTTGCATTAAGACAGGCGCTCACGCGCGACATTGTCGGTGAGGCCCCGGGACGCGCAGGGGAAGCCCGTCACGAAATAGGTAAAATCGCGGTGAGGATCCGGATGTGCCGCCGCGACGGGGCCAACGTGAGAACGTGCATTTTTGGGCCTATTAAAGGACCGTGAATCCGCGCCGATAACCCGGTATGTTCGACGGCGCCGACACGGTCGTTCTCTACGAGGAGCTCGCCTTCCAGGGCGTTCTCCCCGTGCTGTGGCGCACGTCCCCGGGACCGCCGGACTCGGACGCCGCCGCCGGACTCGCCGATCGCAATCTGCAGGTGCTGCAGGCCTGGGACGCCATGGAAGAGCACGGCCCGATCGAGAAGACGGACGAGAACAACCCCTACGCCGCCGAGCTCATGCGCCTCGAGCGCAAGATAAATCTCCTTCTCGATCTCGTCGGCCAGATCCTCGCCACCAACCGACCGCGCCCCGCGTCCGCATCCGTCCGCTTCAATGCCCTCGGCGCCGTCTGGCGCGGCGCGCCTCCCCTGCCGGAGGCGGGTGCTCAGGGCGTGCTCGAGGTGTATCTGCACGACTGCCTCGCCCAACCACTGCGGCTCCCGGGCCGTGTGACGAACGTCACACCGGACGGCAACGTCAAGGCACGATTCATCCCCCTCGGCGAGCCCGTTGCCGATCTGATCGAGAAGCTCGCCTTCCGCCGCCACCGGCGCCAGATCGCAGGCACGCGTACCGTCCGCGCAATGCGGACCGAGTAGCCATGACTGTGAATGCAGTCACGGAGCTGGAGCGCGGCTGTCGCCGCGCGTAAGCAACCGGGAGGCACATCACAGCTCGAGCTCGCGCTGCTACGCAACATGCGCCGCGCAAGAAGAGCATGATGATGATCACGCGGGAGTCGAAATGTCGGCAGCGCAATGTTTCTCGGGCCTCGGACCGGGCAGAGACCAGAGCGCGCCATCCGACGTAGCGACTTTGTCAAGCACCGCGGCGCGGCTTCCGACGGGCAACTCCCCTGCGATCCGCGAGGTCATCGCCCTCATCCACCAGGTGGCGGCGCACGATTCGACCGTGCTCATCCTGGGCGAATCCGGTACCGGCAAGGAAATCGCCGCGCGTGCCATCCATGACCTGAGTCCGCGCCGCAACCGTCCGTTCGTCGCGGTCAACTGCGGCGCCATCCCGGCCGAGCTCCTCGAGTCGGAGCTCTTCGGACACGAGAAGGGATCCTTCACCGGCGCGATCGCCGCCCGCAAGGGCCGGTTCGAGATCGCCGAGGGCGGAACACTCTTTCTCGATGAGATCGGCGATATGAGCCCCTCGATGCAGGTGAAGCTGCTGCGAGTGCTGCAGGAGCGGGTATTCGAGCGTGTCGGCAACCACCTGCCCATGCGATGCAACGTACGCATCATCGCGGCGACGCATCGCAACCTCGAGGAGTCGATAAGCCGCGGTACCTTCCGCGAGGACCTCTTTCACCGCCTGAACGTATTTCCCATCGACATGCCGCCGCTGCGCCGGCGAGTCGAGGATCTGCCGCTGCTCGTGCGGGACTTCGTGGCGCAGAACGTGTCGGGAGGCCGCGCCAAGGTACGACTCGCGCCGCGGACCCTGGCGGCGCTGGCGCAGCACTCGTGGACGGGAAACGTGCGCGAGCTGGGCAATCTCATCGAGCGGCTGTCGATCATCGCCGCCGGGCGCACCGTGGACCTCGGCGATTTGCCACCGAAATACCGGCCGCCGGAGGACTGGGTTTGGGCAAGCCGCGACAGCGGCGAGCGTCCGGACACGGCGTGCGGGCCTGATGCCCTGCCTGAGGGCATGCTCAATGGTACCCCTTCCCACGAAGCCAACACGGACGAGCTGCTCGATGAAGGGCGGACCCTCGCCCTGCTCGAGACGGGCGCCACCGACGGCCCCCGGGCGAGCCCGAGTCCGATGGACTCGCGCGCACTCAACACGCTGCCGCAGGCGGGTCTCGATCTTCGGGCGCACCTGTTGTCGATCGAGCGCGCGCTCGTGCAGCAGGCGCTCGCGCGCGCCAACGGCACCGTCGCGCACGCCGCTCGCCTCCTCAATCTGCGCCGCACGACGCTCGTCGAGAAGCTGCGCAAACTCGGCTTAGAGGTCGCGACGGAAGTTTGACGCCCGCGCGGCGGATCGCGGCCGCCGGCGTGACACCGTTCACGCTTTTGGTCCGGTTGGCGCTCGGCACGCCTTTTGCACCCTCCCTCGACGAAGCGGCCCCGTAGTGGGAGGTTAGATGTCCGAGACTGTCGAGAGCCCGATCGAGTGCATCGCCGGCAATGAGCCCTGCGCGCGACGCGCGGAGTCCGATCCGGTCGCGTGCGCGCCGAGCTCCCGGCGTCTGGTGCAGCTCGCGCGCCGCGTCGCGTTGAGTGACTGTACGGTGCTCGTCGTCGGCGACTCCGGCACCGGCAAGGAGGTCCTCGCGCGCTATATCCACCGCCGCTCACCGCGCGCCGGCCGGGCGTTCGTCGCCGTCAATTGCGCCGCCATTCCCGAGAACATGTTGGAAGCGATGCTCTTCGGCTACGAGCGCGGCAGCTTCACTGGCGCGCACGCCGCGCACTCGGGCAAGTTCGAGCAGGCGCAGGGCGGCACTTTGCTGCTCGATGAGGTGACCGAGATGACGCTCGGTCTGCAGGCGAAGCTGCTGCGCGTGCTGCAGGAGCGCGAAGTCGAGCGGCTTGGCGGGCGCACGCCCGTCAGTCTCGATGTGCGCGTCATCGCCACCACCAACCGTCGGCTCCGCGAGGAGGTGAGCGCGGGCCGCTTCCGGGAGGATCTTTACTATCGTCTCAACGTCTTCCCGCTCGCGATCGCGCCGCTGCGACTTCGCCGCGACGACATACTGCCGCTCGCCATGCAGCTGCTCACTGCACGCTGCCGCCCTGGCGAGCCCATTCCGGCGCTCAGCGCCGAGGCGGCCCATCTGCTGCTGACTTATGGCTGGCCCGGCAACGTACGCGAGCTCGATAACCTGCTGCAGCGCGCGCTCATCCTCGTCAATGGGCCGGTGATCCGGCCGGAGCACATTCAGTTCGAGCTCGCCAATGACGCGACCCAGGCGGCCGGGGCCGGGACCGGCACACCCCCGGGCGCCCGGGACTCATCGCTGCGCTCGCTCGCCGGCCCGCTCGTGCAGGCCGAGCGCGACCTCATCCTCGATGCGCTGCGCAGCCAGGGGAGCCGACGCGAGGCGGCCGAGCGCCTCGGCATCAGTCCACGCACGCTGCGCTACAAGCTCGCGCGGCTGCGCGAAGCGGGCGTCGACGTGCCGGCAGCTTGAGGAGGCGATCATGAGCCAGTTGGAAATCGACCAAGTTCTCGCCCAGATCCGCTCGCTCTCGACACAGCTGCGCCCCGCCGGGACGCAACCTTCGGCGACCCCCGCCGGCGGACCGAGCGAATTCGCCACTCTCCTGCGTCAAGGAATCGATCAAGTCAACCAGAGCCAGCAGAGCGCGAGCCAGCTCGCCGATGCTTTCGCGCGCGGTGCACCGGGCGTCGAGCTGCCGCAGGTGATGGTGCAGATGGAGAAGGCGAGCGTGTCCTTCCGGGCTCTGACCGAGGTGCGCAATCGCCTCATCAGCGCCTACCAGGACATCATGAACATGCAGATGTAACGAGCCGGACTTAACCGCACATCATGGCTGCCGACCCCGCTACTCTCCCGAATCTTTCAACCAACGTTCCGGCGCTGCCCGCGAGCCTGCGGCCGCTGCTGCTGCTCGTTGGCATCGCGGCCGCCGTCGCGGCCGGGGTATGGATCGTGCTCTGGTCGCGCGCCCCGACGTATAGCCTCCTTTATGCGAACCTCTCGCCGCAGGATGAGGCACAGATCGCGCAGGCTCTCGATGCGGCGCAGATACCCTACAGGCTCGATGGCGGGGCGAACAGTCTCGAGGTTCCAGCCGAGCGCCTGGACGAAGCGCGCATGAAGCTCGCCGGCCAGGGTCTCACGGACAACGACAGCTTTGCCGAGCTCGAGAAGAGCTCGGGCTTCGGTGTCAGCCAGTTCATGGAGGACGTGCGCTATCAGCACGCGTTGGAGATGGAGCTGGCGCGCACCATAGCGAGTCTGCAGCCGGTCGCCGCGGCAAGGGTGAACCTCGCCGAGCCACGCCAGTCCGTGTTCGTCAGCGACAATCGCACCGCGAGCGCCTCCGTGTTCGTCGAGTTGAAGTCGGGAGCGAGCCTCGAGCCCGAGCAGGTCCAGGCCATCGTCAACCTGGTCGCCTCGAGCGTGCCGAATCTCTCCCCCGCCGAGGTGACCGTGGTCGATCAGCAGGGACGGCTGCTGTCCGCGCCCAACGGCCGCGATCCCTACGCCATCGACGAGCGCGAGTACGACATGGTCCATCGGATGGAGACCGACTACGCCCGGCGCATAGAAGCCCTCCTCACCCCTCTCGTGGGCCCCGGACTGGTTCATGCGCAGGTCGTCGCGGACCTGAACATGGGGACCAGCCAGCAGGCGAAAGAGCTCTACGCGCCCAATAGCCAGATCGTGCGCAGCGAGCACCTTTCGCAGCAGAGCGCGGGCGGTCCCGGCACCGGCGGCGTGCCCGGATCCCTCTCCAATGAGCCTCCCGCGCCGGGGGCGATCGCGCCGCCCGCCGCGGCGAAATCAACTGGCACCGCGGGCGCATCGGGTGCCAGCGCCCAAAATGCCGCGCCCGCCAACGGCGCTCCAGCGGGCGCCGCCGCCACGCCCGCCGACGCCTCGCCGCAACCGGCGACCAAACCGGTCGGCGGCACGGTCGGCGCGCTGGGGGGTGATACGACCTCGAGCGACATCACTCGCAATTACGAGATCGACCGCACGCTCGATTACTCCAATCAGCCCGCCGGCACCGTCCGCCGGCTGACCGTAGCGGTGCTGATCGGCGATCGCACCGTCGCCGGCCCCGATGGCAAAGAGAAAAAGGTGCCGCTCAGCGCACAGGAGCTGGCGCGCGTCACTCAGCTCGTCAAGGACGCCGTGGGATTTGACGCCTCGCGAGGCGATAGTGTCAGTGTCGTGAACGAGTCGCTGGATACCGCCAGCACTCCGGCGGCGGCCGACGGCACCTTCCAGGCGCCCCCGCTGTGGCAGAGTCCTTTCGTCTGGAGCCTGCTGCGCATCGTGGCCGGCCTCGTGGTGGTGCTCGTGCTGGTCCTGTCGGTGCTGCGGCCGCTCGTAAGAACCCTCATCACGCCGATGCGGCTCGCCGCCCCCGCGGCTGCCGGTGCTCAAGCCCTCGCCGCGGCCCCGGGCGGCCCGGCCGGAGCGGCCGCGGCACTTCCTTCCGGCAAGGACGCGACCGCGGCGCTCACGCACGACCAACAGCTCGCGCAGGCGCGCACGCTGGTGAATCAGGATCCCAAGCGAGTCGCGCAAGTGGTCCGCGGCTGGGTAGGCAAGGATGAGTGAGCGCACCGAGCGGCGCGAAGCCAACCGCAGCGGCACCGAGCGCGCCGCCATTTTGCTGCTGAGCCTCGGGGAGAGCGAGGCCGCGCAGGTGCTCAAACACATGGGCGCGAGGGAAGTGCAGCGCATCGGCAGCGCGATGGCCAAGCTTTCCAACGTCTCGCGCGAGGAAGTGCACGGCATCATCTCCGACTTTGCCCTGACGGTCGAGAGTCAGACCTCGGTGGGCGTCGGCGCCGATGAATTCCTGCGCAAGGTGCTGGTCGATGCCCTCGGGCAGGACAAGGCCGCGAGCATCATCGACCGCATCAACATCGGACGCTCGAGCAAAGGTCTGGAGGCGCTGAAATGGATGGATGCGCGCGCCGTGGCCGAGCTCATCCGGCTCGAGCACCCGCAGATCATCGCCATCGTGCTCGCCTACCTCGATGCCGACCAGGCGGCGGAGATCCTGGGGAACCTGCCGGTATCGGTGCGCCCGGACGTGGTGGCTCGCATCGCCACACTCGATGGCGTGCAGCCGAGCGCGCTCACCGAGCTCGACGACATCATGGAGAAGCAGTTCGCCGGCAGATCCGCCGGCAAGACCTCGACCCTGGGCGGCGCCAAGGCGGCCGCCAACATCATCAACCTCATGGAGCCCAGCCAGGAGAGCGCGCTCATGGAGCAGATCGAGAAGGCGGACGAGGCGCTCGCCGCCCGCATCCTCGACCTGGTCTTCGTATTCGACAACCTGCTCGATCTCGACGACCGCAGCATGCAGGAGCTGCTGCGCCAGGTGCCGGCGGAGCGGCTGCTGCTCGCCATGAAGGGCGCCGATCAGGCTCTGAAGGACAAGATCTTCAAGAACATGTCGCAGCGCGCCGCGGAAATGCTGCGTGATGATCTCGAGGCCAAGGGCCCGGTGCGCGTCTCGGAGGTCGAAGGAGCGCAGAAGGAGATCCTGCAGATCGCGCGCAAGCTTGCCGAGGCCGGCACCATCGCCCTCGCCGGCAAGGGCGAGGAATATGTCTGAATCGCGCCGCAACCCCCAGGCAAGCGCGGCAACGATCGAGCGCTGGCGGCTGCCGGAAGTCGACGGTCCCATCATCGGGCAATCGCGCGGGGACCGTCGCGCAAGCGCCGCCGAGGACTCGGTACGGCTCATATCGAAGCAAGCGGAGGCGCGCGGGTACGAGGCCGGCATGGCGCGTGCGCGCGCCGAGACGAGTGCGCGCCTCGCGGCGCTCGAGGAGCGTGTGAAGCGACTCGACGAGACGCTGCACCTCCTCGCCCGTCCGCTCGAGCAACTCGATGCGGATATCGAGAGCGAGCTCGCGCGACTCGCGCTCGCGATCGGCAAGCAGCTCGCGCGGCGCGAGCTGCGGCTCGAGCCCGCGCAGGTGATCGCCATTCTGCGCGAGTCGCTGGCCTTGCTTCCGGCCACCGCGCGCGAGGTGCGCGTGCATCTGCACCCGGAAGACGCCGCCACGGTGCGGGAGCATCTGACGGCGCCCGCGAGCGAGCGCGCCTGGACCGTGGTCGAGGATCCAACCCTGTCACGCGGTGGTTGTGTCGTTCACAGCGACTCCTCGCGCATCGACGCGAGGCTCGAGAGCCGCATCGCCGCCGTTGCCGCGAGCGCGCTCGGGGATGAGCGGGCGGCGTCGCGGGAGGGGGAGTGAGCACATCGGAGCTCGGGCGCGCGGCAATCTGGCGCGAGGGTCTGCAGCGCCGTTGTCGCGCGGTGCAGGAAACCGAGCCGCCGCCGATCGAAGGCTCCCTCACCCGGATGGTCGGACTGACGCTCGAGGCCACCGGCTGTCAGGCCTCGGTGGGCGATTACTGCGATGTGATCGCCGGTGACGGCTCGCGGACGGCCACGGAAGTGGTCGGTTTTGCCGGCGATCGGCTGTACCTGATGCCCTCGGGGGATGCGCACGGCCTCGGGCCCAACGCGCGCGTCATTCCCCGCCAGCGCGCCGGGACCGTGCGCGTCGGACCCGAGCTGCTCGGACGCATCGTCGACGGCAGCGGCCAGCCGCTCGATGGCCTCGGCCCGCTCTCCTGCCGCGCCTCGGTGCGCCTGACGGGCCGGCCCATCAACCCGCTTTCACGACATCCCATCAGCGAGCCACTCGATGTCGGCATCCGCTCGATCAACTCTCTCCTGACCATCGGTCGCGGTCAGCGCGTGGGGCTCTTTGCCGGCAGCGGTGTCGGCAAGAGCGTGCTGCTCGGCATGATGGCCCGCTACACCAGTGCGGATGTGATCGTCGTCGGGCTGATCGGCGAGCGCGGCCGCGAGGTGAAGGAGTTCGTCGAGCGCATTCTGGGTCCACAGGATCGCTCCCGCGCCGTGGTGGTCGCGACGCCGGCGGATCACACGCCGCTCATGCGCCTGCACGGCGCGTGGCTCGCCACCGCCATCGCGGAATATTTCCGCGACCAGGGCGCGAGCGTGCTGTTGCTGATGGATTCGCTGACGCGCTTCGCGCAGGCACAGCGCGAGATCGCCCTCGCGATCGGTGAGGCGCCGGCCACGAAGGGCTATCCGCCTTCGGTGTTTGCGCGCCTGCCGCAGCTCGTCGAGCGTGCCGGCAACGGCGCGACCGGCTCCGGCTCCATCACCGCGTTCTACACGGTGCTCACCGAAGGCGACGACCAGAACGATCCGATCGCCGACGCCGCGCGCGCCATTCTCGACGGTCACATCGTCCTCTCGCGCCGGATCGCCGAGAGCGGCCATTATCCGGCCATCGACGTCGAAGCCTCGATCAGCCGCGCCATGCATGAGCTCGCCTCGAACCGGCACGTTGCAACGGCCAGGCAGTTCCGCCATGTGCTCTCGACCTATCAGCAACACCGCGATCTCATCGCCATCGGGGCATATCAGCGCGGCAGCGATCCGCGTGTGGACCAGGCGCTTGCGCTCTGGCCGCGCATACAACGCTTCCTGCAGCAGGATATGCGCGAGCGGGTCAACCTCGCGGCGAGCATCGCCGCTCTCGACGAAACGCTCTCGGAGCCCGGAAAAGAGAAATGAAGAAGACTGAACGGATCGGCATGGTGCGGCGCGCCGTCGACGACATCGAGCGGCGCAAGGCGGAGGCTCTGGCGGCCTGCGACAAGGATGTGCGTGCGGCGCAAACGAAGCTCGAGGAGCTCGAGACCTATCGGGCCGCCTACGTGCAGGATTTTGCCCGCCGCGCCGAGTCCGGCATGAACGGAGCGGGCCTGCGCGAGTACCAGGTGTTCCTCGGCCGCCTCGGTGAGGCGCTGCGGCATCAGACGCAGATTCTCGTGCAGACCCGACTGAGACGGGACGCCGAGCTCGAGAACTGGCGCACTGCGGCGCGACGCGCGGCCGCCGTCGGCAACCTCGCATCGCACTGGCAGGCCGAGGAGCGTGTGGCCGCGGAGAAGGTCGAGCAGAAAGAGGCCGACGAGCACTCGCAGCAGCTATGGTCCCGCAGGACTATCGGCCATGGCAGCTAAGGCCGTGCTCACCCTGACCCCCATGCCGCCGCCCGCAGCATCGGCCGCATCCTCTTCGGGATGCGCTGGCGCGCCGGCGCCGGCGAGCTCACCCGCGAAATCGAGCTCCGGCACGGCGGATGGCGGCCTCGCGGGGGCAAACGCCTCCGCGTCGCAGACCGCGCAGCCCGCAGCCGACGGCTCTGCCACCTCGAGCCGCTCGGCCGCCGCCACTTCGGATTCACCCAGCGCCAAACCCTCGGGCAGGTCCGGCCCCGCCGAGTCAGGTAATCCGGCCACCGATTCCGAGTCCGGCCGGCCGGAAGCGACACCGGCGAGGCAAGGGCGCGGAGCGTCCGCCGTATCCTCCGCGCCCGCCGCGCAAGATGCGGCACCTACGGCCGCCGCAACCGCCAACTTCTCCGCCGCGCTCGCTCAGTCGCTCGCCGCAACTGCGGCGGGTCAGGCGGGTCAGGCGGAAAGCGCCGCGACGCCCGCCATACCCTCCAGCAACGCGACCGGCCGGTGCGAAGCGGGTGACTCGAGCGAGCCTCCGGCGAAGCATTCAACCGCCGATCCGGTCTCGACCGCTCTGACACTCCTCCAGAATGCGCTCGCCGGCGCACTGCTCGGCGTTCCGGCTGCGCTCCCGGCAACCGCCGCCGCAACGGGCGCGAGCGGCGCTTCCTCCCAGGACGGCCACATCGGGGCCGGCAGCAGCACGGCGGCGGCGCTCAACACCCTGCTCGCCCAGAATTCGGCGACGGATCTGAAAAGCGCCGTTTCCACTTCCCCATCGACGACCGGCGCATCGACAACTGGCCCGGCGACGGCCGCACCGCCCGCGCCGGCAACGAATGCGCCTGTTACGGCACTCACGAGCCTGCCGCTCATGGCAGGGTCCGCCGCCGTTGCAGCACAGCACACCAAACCCGATCCCACGGCAATGGCACTGAGCTCGCCGGTCGGCTCCAGCGCCTGGACGGATGAGCTTGGGGCCAAACTCACCTGGATGGCCGGCCAGGGGATCGAGTCCGCATCGCTGCGCCTCTCGCCCGAGCACCTGGGTCCGCTGCAGGTCAGCATCTCCGTTCACGACGGCCAGGCGAGTGTCTGGTTCGGCGCCGCGCAGCCTGACACGCGCGCCGCGCTGCAGCAATCGCTACCGCAGCTTCGTCAGCTCTTCGCGAACCAGGGGCTCACCTTGGCGGATGCCGGCGTCTCGCGGGAGCCGCCCCGCGGCCAGACCCGACGGCAGCCGGCGCGAACAGCCACGGCGACGACGAGCGTCGCCGCGGTCACTCTCGAGGGTGCCGCCGGCCCCGGCTCGATCGCCGGTGGCTTCGGTCTCCTCGACACTTACGTCTGATTCGTCAAGAAACCGTCGCCCCGCCCCGACTGCGACGCGTCTCACACTCCGAATCCGCGACAAAACCCTTCCTGCTCCGCTACTTAGGCGCGTTTCGACGCCCGTGGCATGACCGTTGCACCTGAGGCAACGAACCAACAGGGCGCGCACGCCGCGCGACGCGCAGGAGATGACAGAGCGATGTCCGATGCACCCGTCCTCGCCCCGGCGGCCGCCGCCGCCGGCGCAGCAGTCGCCGGCGCGGGCAAGCGCCGCATCCCCTGGCTGATCATCGGCATCGCCGCGGCGGTGCTCGTCGTCGGGCTCGGTGCCACGCTCGTCCTGAGACATTCCTTCAGCGGCTCCTCATCGAGCCACTCCCGGACCGCCGACCGGAAACCCTCGGGACCTCCGCTCTATCTGCCGCTCGACCCGCCGTTCGTCGTCAACTTTCAGGCTGACCAGATCGTGCGCTTCCTGCAGGTATCGGTGGAAGTCATGTCACGCGATCCGAAGACGCTCGAGCTGTTGAAGAACAACGATCCGGTCGTGCGCAACGACCTGCTGATCCTGCTCGCCAATCAGAAGTACTCGGTGCTCGCCACCCCGGCGGGTAAGCAGCAGCTGCGGGCAGATGCGCTCGCCGCCATCCGCAAGGACCTCGCCCAGGCGGGCGGCGACCCGGGCAGTGTCGAGGCCGTGTACTTCACCAGTTTCGTGATGCAGTAGCCGCGCGCCACTCGGGGTCATCATGAGCCAAGAGAAGATTCTCGATCAGGCCGAGATCGACGCACTGATCCACGGCGTCGATACGGGAGCCGTGAGCACCGAAGCGCCTCCGGTCTCGGGCGAGGTACGGGACTTCGATTTCAACAACCAGATGCGGATCGTGCGCGGGCGGATGCCCACGCTCGAGATGATCAACGAGCGTTTCGCCCGGCTGAACCGCGTGAGTCTCTACAACCTCCTGCGTCGCTCACCGGAGATCTCGGTCGGCACGGTGGAGGTCAAGAAGTTCAACGAATACGTGCACACGCTGCACGTGCCCACCAGCCTCAACCTCGTCAAGATCAACCCCTTGCGCGGCACGGCGCTCGTCGTCCTCGACCCCAAGCTGGTGTTCGCGGTGGTCGACAACTTCTTCGGCGGCACCGGGCGGCACGCCAAGATCGAGGGGCGCGAGTTCACCGCCACCGAGCAACGCATCATTCACATCGTGCTGCGCAGCATCTTCGCCGACCTGCGCGATGCGTGGTCGCACGTGGCCGCCATCGAAATCGAATTCCTCAACTCCGAGATCAATCCGCATTTCGCCAACATCGTCTCGCCCTCGGAGATCGTGGTCGTCACGAGCTTTCACATCGAGCTCGAGGGCGCGGGCGGCAACCTGCACGTGACCATGCCCTACGCCATGATCGAGCCGCTGCGCGAGGTGCTCGATGCGGGCGTCGCGAGCGATCGGGTCGAGAGGGACGAGCGCTGGATGGTCTGCCTGCGCGAGGAGATGGAGGATGCGGAAGTCGAGCTGACGACGATTCTCGGGCGCTCCTCGGTCACGCTCGCGGAGCTGCTGAACCTGAAGTCAGGTGACGTGCTGCCATGCGACTTCACCGGCAAAGTGACGGTTCTCGCCGAGGACGTGCCGGTGCTCCGTGGCGGCCTCGGCACCTCCCGCGGCCGCCAGGCGGTGAAGATTCATGAACGCATCCGCCGCGGCACGGCGGCTATCCAACCTCGCCTGCCCGCCGCCGAAACCGCGGTGGCCCCAGGCAAATAGATCCGGTACATCACGAGAGCCATCGAGGTCATCCCCATGTCTGCCAACCCTGCCGAGGCACGCCCCGCCGAGCTCGAGGAGCTCACCGACGACGGCACGCCGGGCGCCAACCGTGACGTCAACCTCGAGGTCATCCTCGATGTGCCCGTGACGCTCTCCATGGAAGTCGGGCGCACACGCATCCCCATTCGTAACCTCCTGCAGCTCAATCAGGGC
>JBAUOO010000054.1:0-7256 GCA_049579785.1 Steroidobacteraceae bacterium | reverse complement strand
CTGCGGCGCTCGCCAAGAAGAGCCCGGGTCTGCTTCGCTAGATGAGCCCGGTTGGGTTACGGGATAGCGCGCAGGATTTAGCGCAGCATTGATTGGACGGGGGAGGTCGGCGCCAACGCCGGTGAGTGCGCCGGTGGCGTCGTGAGCGGGGTGCGATGAGCCTTGGTTCGTTCAGCCGGTCTGCGGCCGTATACAGGGGCCGTCGATCGTGATGGTATGGCAGCGCTCGCGTAGGCGACTGAGGAGCGCCTTGGTGAGGGCGGGGTTTCCGAGGAAGTCTTGCCAGGCTGGGTATGGAAGATTGGTCGTGATAAGGGTCGGCTTACGCCGATGCCGCTCCTCCATGAGCTTGAAGAAGATGTTGGTCTGCTCGGTTTTTGCGTTGACATATCCGAGCTCATCGATTGCCAACACGTCCACGTTGGCCAGCGAGCGCAGCAGACGGCGCGTCGAGCGATCGGCAAGGGAGGCATACATTTCATCGAAGAGGTCCTGCGCCTCGATGAAGAGCGCCCGATAGCCATTCTGCACGGCCTTGCGAGCGAGGGAGACCATCAGTCCAGTCTTGCCGACGCCGGTTTCCCCGACAAACACTATATTCTCCGCTTTGGGGATAAACTCCAGCTGTGCCAGGGTTCGGATCTGGCGCTCCTTGACGCCCTTTTGCTCCTTGAAGGGAAAGGATTCCAGCGTCCAGTCCTCCTTGAAGTGCGCTCGCTTGATGCGAGCCTCGAGCGCCTGTTCCTGCCGGACCTGCCACTCGAGGCGCAGCAGCTGAGTGATGAAGGTGGCGACCGGCATGCCGGCCGCCTCCGCGGCGGTGAGCATCTCATCGAAGCGAGCCGCACACGTACGGAGCTTCAAATTCTCCAGTAGCTGTTCGAGCTCTTCAGTCACGGTCATCGTCTTTCGGTTCGAGGGCGAGGACGAAGAAGTCGTGCGCGATCTCCCGCAGCACCATCTTCTCGAGGCGATCGAGATCAAAGAGGCGATACTGCTCGGCCAGCGCCACTGCAGCGAGGAAGGCTTCCCGCGGATACTCCTGCAGCATCGCGAGAAGTCGCCGCAGCGGTGCCCGCCGGTCCCCGACCTGCTGCTTCAGTCCCGCCAAGTAGTTCGCCATGCGCGGCTCGAGCTGCAACATCTCGAGCGCCTCGGGTGCCGGTTGTGCGCGCTCCCTCTTGTGCTCCCCACGCGGTGGACGGTGTGCGGGATCGGTGACGCGCGTATCAAGCGGGTTCCACACGCGCTCATGGCTCCCCACGCGGCGCGGGCCGTCATAGAGCTCGACCCGTTCGAGCGTCTCGCGCACCTCGAGCGTGCGGCCGATGAGCCGCCAGGGGACCGAGTAGCGGATGCGATTGAGGTTGACGTAGCCTTCGGCATCGACGATGCGGCTGTGCAGTTGATAGATATCCGGCACGTATAGCGGCAACGGCTTCAGGTGCCCGCGCTCGGCGGCGAAGAGCTCGCGGCGACTGGCATGAAGCTTATTGGAGTATGTCGCGTTCCACTTCTCCGCCGTCTCGCGTGCCTGGGTGTTGAGGTCGTGCCAGTCCGAGAACTTCGAGCCTGCGAGGAAGGCGGTCTGGATGCGGTGGAACGGCGCCTCCACACGCGCCGAGCGGTTCGCATGGCCGACCTTGTGCGCTTTGAAGACGAAGCCGAACCGCTCAGCGAAGGCAGCCATCTCGGGGGCGGGGATCATGGTCTCCCCGGTGCCTGCGGCGACGATCACGTGAGTGTTGTCGATGAGGCAGCGGGAAGCGGCGCCGCCGAAGTATCGTAGCGCCTCGGTCAAGAACGCCTTGCACTCAAAGCGCGTGAAGCGCGGATAGTGCTGGAAGAAGATCATGCGCGAGTAGCAGAGCACGAGGGATGCGATCTGCACCCGGGTGGGCTCACCGCCGATCGTGGCCAGATGCGGGGAGGTGTCGTGCTGCATCTCCTTGCCGGCTGGGAAGTCGTAGTGTCCGGCCGGCGGCGGCGGCGGGGAACCGATCCCGTGCTTGCGACAGAAGGCGGTGAGCGCGGGATAGGAGAGTTCGGCGCCACGGGCGAGGAGCTCCTCATGGACCCGACCCAAGTGGCCCTGGTAACGATCGTGCAGTTCGAGGATCACCTCGCGGTGGGGCTCGGCAACTTCGGCGCGCACGATCGGCGGCGGGGCGGCCTCGCCGCTGGCGATGACCCGACGCACCGAGAGGCGGGCGACGCCGAGCGCCTTGGCGATGGCGCGGGTGCCGTGGCCGGCCGCCTTGAGCTTCAGGATCGTCGTGCGGGTGGCTTCATCCAGCATGGCCGTACTCCAGATCGATGCGGTGGAAGAGGCGCTCGAGATCGGATTTCGCGCGCGCGAACGCCTGATGGACTTCGAGGCGTTCGTTCTCCAGGAGCTGTTGCAGAAGTCCGGCTTGCAGCGCGCGCAGCGCCCGACGGGCAATGCCGCCGAGGGCGCCGAGGTCATCGAGCAGGCGTTGGGTGGCCGACGGCGGCGCCGCCGGGCTCGCCGCCCTCGCCTCGAGATATACCTTGGGACTTTCGAGGATCAGCTCGCGGGTGCGGCTGCTCCCACACTGCCAACCGGCATAAAGCGCCGCCACTTCCCGCGTGGTCGGCTTCAACGGCAGCATCGTGGCGGCAAGCTTCTCGGTCGCCGAGAGGTCCGCGCGCGCCATCGGCACCAGATACTTCATCGCCGCGTGCGCGCTCAAAGCCCCGAGCCGCACGTGCTCCTGAACGGATGCCGGCAGGCATTGGATCAACGCGAGTCGACCGCTCACCCAACTTCTACTGTGCTCGAAGCGGCGCGCGAGATCCTCGAGCGAGTAGCCGAAGCGCTCCTCGAGCTCCGCAAGGAGCCAGGCCTGATCGAGCGCATCCTCGCTCCCGCGCCGCAGGCCCCGCTCGAGCAGGAGGGCCTCGACCTCCTCGAGCTCCCAGCGCGTCGCCAACACCACATCGCGCGCGAGGCGCCTCAAGGCGCGCACCCGCTTGTAGCCGTCGATGAGCACGAAGCGCTCGGCCTCGCCTACCACGACGACGGGAACCTGTTGACCGATCTCGGCAAGCGAAGCGAGCAATGTCCGCTCGGCCCGCGGGTGACGCTTGCGCAGCCGCTCGTAGCGCAGCAGAAGCTGATGCAGCTCCACCTCCACTGCCGTTCACCCCCGGACCCGGACCGCCGAGCAGCCGCTGGCAGAACTCGCAGCGCAGCACTTCGGGCACCGCACTCGCGCCGACGCAGGCCGTGGGGCCCGTGGCATTGCGTCTCTCGGGATCATCCGCCGCCTCCGACACCCTCGTGATGGGGCTTGCCATCACTGTGCCGCCGCCGGCACTGCGAGCGGAAGTAAGATGAGTCACTATCTTTGTCACCGCCTGCCGCTCACGACGCTGGCGTTGGCGGTATCGGCGTTGTCGCGCCGCATGACTGCGCGCGCCGCGGCGGCTCCTCTGATAGCGGGCTGCCGCCTGGCGTAGTTGATCCCCCCGGTTCAAGTCCCTGCAGCCGCGCAGGCAATACGCCTGACCCCGGTCGCATGGCCGGCAAACCCAGACGGCTCGCCCGCAGCGCCGGCACTGATATTGCCGATAGCCTGCCCCCACCCCACGCCCCCGCGCACAACGCTGGACAGCGCCGGGGGAAGCAGGCATATAGAGCCTGCGGCGAAGCCCCCACAGGCGCACCGCAACGCCGGGGGCCCGGGGTCGAGTGGTAATCGGAGCCCGGGCCCTCGCTTTTACGGGCGACAAGCATAGCCAAGACCGCCGCACCCGATACCGGGGCAGGTGCTCAGCAACACCCTTCAGGGGAAGATCAACGCGCCGGCGCCAAACCCGCTCGGCGGCAGCGAGGTCGCAGGATGCGGCCGTCTACGGCCGGCGCAGCCGGCCTCCGCCAGGGACGCTCATGAGCCTATCGAAGCGACAACATCTTCCGCGCCGCGGGCTCGCCCGGCGCAACCGCCCCAACGCGCCCTTGGATACCTCTTCGCTCCTACAACCCGGAACGTACAAGTGGTCTACTTTTGGCAAGCAAGACCGGACTCATTTTGGATAGCGCTTCAGCGTTGGCCGTGTCAATGGATGAGGGAGTCCGACGGAGCGGCAGCGCGCTGACTGTGTTCGGCGAACAAAGTACAGGCGGATGAGGGCGTTACATTCGACGCTGGACAAACCCGCTTGACCCGGGTATAAGGTCGCCTCAGAAGCAACCGGAGGTACGGCGGGGCGCCCGGGCCGATGTTGAGAGAGATAGAAGTTCGGCTGGCCCGGCGCGAGGAGCAGCCGCGGTTTCAGCAGTTGATGCAGGCGCATCACTATCTGGGAGCGTTGCCGAAGATTGGCGAGGCGCTCTGGTATGTGGCGAGTTACCGCGAGGAGTGGGTGGCGCTGCTGACCTTTTCAGCGGCCGCTCTGAAGATCGCGGCGCGGGACCGTTGGATTGGCTGGAGCTATCGGCAGCAGTACGTGCGCCTTAAGCTGCTGGCGAACAACACGCGGTTTTGCGTTTTGCCGGCGTGGCAGCGGCCCAATGTGGCCTCGCGCACGCTGGCGCTGTGCGAGCGACGGCTGGCACGGGACTGGAAAGAGGCCTTTGGCCATCCGATCCTGTTGCTGGAGACCTTCGTTGACGGACAACGCCACCGCGGTACGCTCTACCAGGCCGCCAACTGGAGCTATGTAGGGGATACCCGAGGGTATCGGCGCATCCCGGGCGGTTACAGCGCGAGGGCGCAATCGCCGAAGAAGATCTTCGTGCGTCCACTCCATCCGCGGGCCCGGACGCTCTTATGCCGGGCGAGTCTCGAGACGGTCGAGGGTGCAGCAGCGGGAAAGCTGATGCTCACGGCGGATCAACTGCGGGCCCTGCCGCAGTTCTTTAAGGACATCCCCGATCCGCGCCGGCTCGCTGGCCGTCGTCATCCTTTGAGCGCCGTGTTGGCTATCGCTGCCGGTGCGTACCTGTGCGGTGCGCGCGGCTACAAGGCCATGGGGGCCTGGGCCGGGCAGCTCAGTCAGAGCACCCGACAGGGGCTGCGCTGCCGCTGCGAGCGCAATCACTACCGGGTTCCGAGCGACTCGATCATCCGCGACGTACTCCTGCGGGTTGATCAGGAACATCTTGAGCGGGCGCTCGAGCGCTGGAATACTCGCTTCGCCACCAGCGATGCGAGCCTCTCCCTGCAGAGCCAGGCGTTGCTTTCTTCACCTGCATTACCAGAGGCGTTACATGAGCGTCACCCTTGAAGGACGATTCGAGCGGTACTGTCAGTCGATCGTGGCCGCCCTGGGGCATGCCGATCGCCGGCAGCCGGCGCAGTGGTATTTGAAGGGATTGATGTTGCCCGGGCAGAGAAAGAGTGTGGAGCCGATGGCCGCTCGAGTGCATCCAGAGGATGTGCGCTCGGCGCACCAGTCGATGCACCACTTGGTGGCGATGGCGGACTGGGAAGATCGGGCGGTGCTCACGACCGTGGCGCAGCAGGTGACGCCCAAGCTCGTCACAGGGGATGAGGATTGCTGGTGGATTCTCGATGATACGGGACACGCGAAGAAAGGCACCAAGTCGGTGGGCGTGGCGCGCCAATACTGCGGGCGACTGGGGAAAACGGACAGCTGTCAGATCGCCGTCAGCCTCTCGCTCGCCAGTGCGCGCGGCAGTATTCCGCTCGCCTATCGACTCTATCTGCCACAGGAGTGGACCGATGACCGGCCGCGTTGCCGGGCCGCCGGAGTGCCCGAGAGCATTCTGTTTCAAACCAAAGGACAGATCGCGCGCGATCAGATCGCCGCCGCGCTTGCACAAGGAGCGCCCCGCGGGATCGTGCTGGGGGACGCTGGCTATGGAGACGATACGGATTTCCGCGATTGGTTGATCGAGCAGGCGTTGGATTACGTGCTGGCGGTGAAGTCGGCAACGACGGTCTGGTGGGGCAAGCATCAGCCGGCGAAAGCGCCACCCCCTTCAAATCGCGGTGGCCGGCCGCGCACGCGCCTCATTCGCGACACCCACCATCAACCGATCTCGGTGGCGGAACTCGCCCGGGCCTTGCCGCCGAAGAGCTGGCAGCAGATCAGCTGGCGCGAGGGCACCAACGGCACCTTGTCCTCGCGCTTTGCCCGCGTGCGTGCGCGCGCGGCTCATGGCGAGCAGGCGCGCGCCGAGGAGTGGCTGCTGATCGAATGGCCGCAGGCAGAGGCCGAGCCCACTCATTATTGGTTATCCACCCTGCCCAAGAAGCTCGCCTTCAAGAAACTCGTGCGTCATGCCAAGGCGCGTTGGAGGATCGAGCGGGATTATCAGGAGCTCAAGTCCGAGCTCGGCCTGAGCCACTACGAGGGGCGCAACTGGCGCGGCTTTCATCACCACGCCACGTTGTGCATCGCGGCGTACGGATTTCTGATGCTCGAACGTCTCGCCTTTAAAAAAAACTCTCAACTCCAAGAACCTCCCCTACCCGAAGGCTTCCTTCCGCGCGGCGCAGGGACCGATGCAGCGTCACGTGCCATGGTCGATCGCAACGCTACGCGAACGCCTCGCTAACGCCATCGCCAACCTGTTCGCGCAGAATCCAACCAGGCATCGACATCGCCCCGAGAAGGCCCGGGAAAATGCGCGCGCGTTTTAACACAGTAGAACTAGGAAGCTCCGCCGCTACCCGATCGATGCGATCGCGATAGCGGCGGGCTCGTTTCTCGCGGGTCTGCTCGGAGCTCTATTCGACGAGCACCAATTGACGGCTGACGAGGTCCGCGAGCTCCTACGAGAAATGGAGTCGGATATCCTTGACCCGGGGCGTCGGGCCTGAGCGCCGTGACCGTCGACCCCGAGCCGCCTCAGGGGCGGCAGAGCCAGGCAGCATCAGCGCTCGTATCTATTCGATTCGACACCAAACGGTTGGCGATCTGTCGACGAGGCTATGGTCGTCCGCCGCGATCTACCGCCGAATCTCCGAGCATCTGCCATACGGGCTGTCATACGGAGCTAGAGGCGGCTGATGAGAGGAGTGCAAGTCGCTGATTTTTCTTGGTGGGTGGTACTGGGATCGAACCAGTGGCCCCTGCCGTGTGAACGCGACTCCGTCCATTGGCGATCAGTGGTGTCCACTCGTATCCGCACGTGTTGCGAACTACGATGCTGAAATCTACCGGAGAAAGCGGCCGTTGAGATAAACATTGGCTACTCACCCTGTCGGCCATAAGGGGTCATTCCGGGAGGTCCCGGCGTTTTCCAGATAGCTGCCATTCGG
>JBAUOO010000053.1:0-7022 GCA_049579785.1 Steroidobacteraceae bacterium | reverse complement strand
TCCCAGGACTCCATGAAGTAGCCGCGCGCATCGCCAAAGACCTTGGGTCGGATCAGCACGACCTCCGGGATGTCGGTGGGCACGAACTCCATGTCAGGCTTGCCCCTTCAGGATCTCGAGCAGATAGGTGCCATAGCCCGTCTTGAGGAGCGGCAGCGCGAGCGACTCGAGCTGCGCGGCGCTGATATAACCGGCGCGGTACGCGATCTCCTCCGGACAGCAGACCTTGAGACCCTGACGATTCTCGATCGCCTCGATGAACATCGAGGCCTGAAGGAGCGACTCGTGAGTGCCGGTGTCGAGCCAGGCCACCCCGCGCCCCAGGAGCTCGACTCGCAGCGCTCCGCGCTCGAGATATTGGCGGTTGACATCGGTGATCTCTAGCTCCCCTCGAGCGGAGGGCGTCAAGCTCGCGGCGATATCGAGAACCTGATTGTCGTAGAAGTAGAGGCCCGTCACCGCAAAGTGGGATTTAGGTCTAGCGGGCTTCTCCTCGATGTCGAGTGCGCGACCCGACTCATCGAACTGCACCACGCCATAGCGCTCCGGGTCGCGGACCCGGTAGGCGAACACGGTCGCGCCCTCTTCTCGCCCCGCGGCGGCGGTAAGCTGCTCGGGGAGCCCGTGGCCGTAGAAGACGTTGTCGCCGAGAATGAGCGCCACGCAATCGCTGCCCACGAAGCGCCGTCCGATGATGAACGCCTGCGCCAGCCCCTCGGGCCGTGGCTGCTCGGCGTAGGCGAGGGAGATGCCCCACTGGCTGCCATCCCCGAGGAGGCGCCGAAAGAGCGGCAGATCCTCCGGCGTCGAGATGAGCAGGATGTCCCGGATCCCCGCCAGCATCAGCACCGCGAGCGGGTAATAGACCATCGGCTTGTCGTAGATCGGCAGCAGCTGCTTGCTGATGCTGAGTGTCACCGGGTGCAGCCGGGTGCCCGCGCCGCCGGCCAGAACGATGCCTTTCAAGGTCTTGATTCCTCTCGTCAGCTTTGCCGAAAGTTTGTCATCATTCGCCACGCGGCGTCATGCGCACGTCTCACGAATCCGCTGAAAGGTTCAATGTCCGCCCAGATCAGGCATTGCGAACAACCGGTCGTCGAAGGGATAACGATAGCGATTCAGTACCTGCACTCGATCGTAGTCCGCGCACGCCGGGTTGAGCAGTACGTTGAAGTCCGTGCGACTGTGCACCGAGGGCACGCGAAGCCCCAGGCTGCGGCCGGAGCTCAGCCAAGCATTACCGATCTTCTGGGAAGCGGCTTTGGACGGAACCGCGTTCCAGTTTGTCGGCAACAACTCTGCAGCAATCGGGGAAACGCCGTCGTCCGGTAGCTCTATCGTGTGCATCACGTAGCGCACCGCAGCCCTTTCGTTCCCTAGATTCACGCGCACTTCGAGCACGGCGAGTGCTTCGACCGTCGCGCAATAGACGATGCGGCGGCCCTTGCTGTGCCACCTGCCCCAATCGATGAGCCCCCCCTGCCCGAGCAACACGTCCGCTGAATGGGCTTCTTTGCAAAGCCGATAAAGGCGCACAATCCGTGGCTCCTGAGTGACTCAGGCGAGCATCCCGTACTCGATCTGGTTGAGCAGACTCTTTACCTGCTGCCGACCGAGCTCGGTCGAAAGAAAATCGCGAGGCCGGCGGTACTGGAGCCCAAACTGGGGCGCGCCAAGCCAACCCACTGCCGCATCACGGTCGCCCAAGACATGCTCCGCCAGAGCATAGATCGATGCCACGGCATACAGTCGATCGCTCACGTCGGCAGGCAGACGCCTCAGGGACTTGAGACGCGTCAGCGTACGAGCCCCGACCTGCAGCAGTTCGGCGATTTCTTCATCAGCAAGGCCCGTGGCCTGCTTGAAGTGCCGCAGCGATCCCGTAGGCAAGCCGGTTCGCAGTGCCTCCATGAGCCTCATGGGGTCGCTCTCTGGAATGGACCCGCCCAGTAGACCCTCAGCCGTCACACCTCACCTCCAGCCATATGGCTACATACTAGTCGCCATTTGACGCGGCGTCAATCAAACGTAGCGCCTATGCCTCCTCGAGCACGCTGCGCACGCACGCGAGCAGATCGTCGTACACCCCATCCGACCGCAGCGCAGTGTCTTCGGGCAGCGCGTAACCCGTCCGTACCAGGAAGCACCGCCCGATCCCCGCCGCCCGGCTGGCCTCGAGGTCCGTGAGCCTGTCGCCTACCAGGAATGACGCCGCTGGATCGATATCGAGCGCCTCGATGGCGCGCTTCAGCATTCCGGGCTTGGGCTTGCGGCAGTCGCAATCGACTCGCTAGCGCCCTACGCGAGCATCGGGGAGGTGCGGACAGTACTCCACCGCGTCGAGCCTGACCCCGGCTGCCTGCAGTCGCTCTCGCATCTGCGCAGTCAATGCCAGGTAGTCCGCCTCCGCGTAGAGACCGCGTGCGATGCCCGACTGGTTGGTGATGACCACCAGTAGATAGCCGGCAGTCTGCAATGCCTGCAGCGCCTCGATCGCCCCCGGTACGAACACGAAGTCCTCGATGCGGTGGACGAAGTCTCGCTCCTCGTTGAGCACTCCGTCGCGGTCGATGAACGCCGCCTTGCGGCTCATGCGAGGGCTCGCTGTGCTGCACGCTCAGCTCTTACCATCTCCGCCTTTCGTTTTCTTCCGAGCAATAGGCAATCGCCGAACGCGGATTGTCCGCTGCGTCACGGTCACCAAAGCTCCTGCCTCAATCCGCATTCGAAGGCCTGCACGACGTCCCAGCCCTCTTTGCGCAGAAGCTCAACCGTGGAGCGCGGCAGCCCCTGGTCGAGCAGCAGACGAGTCACGCCGCTTCCAGCGGCAAAATCTCATCCGCCAAATTGCGGGCGGCGAAATCGAGTGCCTGAGCTATGTCCTCGTCCTCGAGCTCGGGATACTCGGCTTTCAACTCGGCTCGGTCCGGATATTGGGCAACCGCTTCGACCACGCGACGCACGGTGAGCCGCATTCCCCTGATGCAGGGCTGCCCGTTCATGATCTCGGGATTGATCGTGATGCGATCGAGCTCATATTCCATAGTCAGTTGCTCCAGAGAAGCCGATTTCCGCTGAACACTCCGCCGCGAGAAGACCCCGGATCGGGTCTACCGACACGCTTATCGTATCACTCCTGCAAATTCGGTCAGAAGGGGCCTCGCATGCGCAGCCGCTTCCATGCCCGAGAGAGTCCCTACTCACCCTCCCCCGCGGATCCGCCGCATGAGCGCGCTGGTCGAGTAGCCTTCGACGAACGGAATGGCGACCGATCTGCCGCCCCAGCTTCGCACGAGGCGAGTCTCCTCCAGAGCTTCCATGTCATAGTCACCGCCCTTGACGTAAATGTCAGGACGGCAGCGCTTGAGCAGCTCGCACGGGGTCGGCTCGTCGAAGATCGTGACGAGCGAGACACTCTCGAGCGCCGCGACCACGATCAAGCGATCGCGCTCAGCGTTCAACGGCCGGTCCGGCGCCTTCCCGAGCTGCCTCGCTGAAGGATCGCTGTTGACCGCTACGAGCAACGCTGCGCCGAGCTCGCGAGCGGCTGCAAGATAGACGACATGGCCGCGATGCAGCACATCGAACACGCCGTTGGTGAAGACGAGCGGACGCGGCCAGTCCCGCCCGCGAATCTCCGCGGCCGGGACGATCTTACGATTCAATGCGGCGGGATTATCCGACATCAAACGCGATCAGGCGGCCGCGCCCGGTGCCGGTGCGCGAGCGATTCTAGCCATTGTCCATGCGGGGCTCATCTGGTGTATCGCGATGTTGCGAAAGCCGATCATTCTCTGTAAGCGCTCACCAAGATCAAGGGGGATGGCTTTCTCTCGGGACAGAATGGCGAACGATTCCCTGCTCTCACCGGGAATGCCCAGGCGTCGGCGGCGGATCAGCATGTTGGCGAGGTCGATCGCGCTATCGCAGGCGCGAATCACATTGAGAATGGCGGCGTCCTGCAGGTTGTAACTCGTACGGAAATCCGCGCCGGCCTCGGCCCGCGCCTCGCGGGCGCGCGTGACACACCGCTGCAGGGACGTGATCTTCTGGGCGAGGACCTCGTTCATCCGCGGTAACCCACGCCGGTTCTGCGGAAATCCTCGAGAATGTCGCGAATCTCCTCGCGATGGCGTGCGTATCGGCTCATGGCGGCGGCTTCCCAGGCGAGCACGTGGTCCGGCTCGGACACGTAGAGCGTCCGGCCCTGCATGAGCACCTCGCGACGCAATACGTCGCCTGCCCTGCGCAGATCGACGACGTCCAAGTCACGATGAACCCGCGCCGATACACCGCCCATCACGTCCAGAAGGTTCTCGATCCTGCGCGCGGGAGGTAACAGGACGGCCAGATCGAGATCGCTGTCCGGCCACTCCTCGCCACGTGCGAAGCTTCCAAAGACATAGATCGCCCACGCATCCGGCTGCGCTGCAAGCAGCGCCTCGCACGCTGTCGCGAGGATGCGCTGGCGCTCGGTCTCGGTCATCAAGTGATATTACCGCTGCCCACGAGGGGCTGCATGCTCGACCGGCTCTTGGACGAATCACGTACTTTAGGTATAAAATTTATACTCTTTTTATACCCAACGAAGGAATCGGTCGTGGGCTTTGAATATGATCAGGACAAGCGCGCGGCGAACAAGGACAAGCACGGCCTCGACTGCGAGGAGGCCCAGGAGCTCTGGTGCGACCCCGATCTGCTGGAGATTCCAGCGCGCACGACCGATGAGCCGCGATGGCTGGTCATCGGCAAGCTCGGCGGGACGCACGGGTCCGCGGAGATCACTCGGCGCGGTGACAACATTCGGCTGATCTCAGTCCGGGGCTCCCGGGACGAGGAGGTGGAGGCATGTGAAGGCGACGAAATTTGATCAGAAATTCGATGCGGGCGAGAACGTCTCGGACATGCTCGACATGGCGAAGGCTCGTCGGGCGAGCGTCGAAATCAAGCGCGTGAACGTGGACTTCCCCGAATGGATGGTCCACTCGCTCGACCGGCATGCCCGCCGGCTGGGAATCACTCGCCAGTCCCTCATCAAGATCTGGCTCGCCGAAAGGCTCGAGCAACGCTGAGCTCTCGCTCTGGCCACCACTGCGAAGTCATACCCGCTCGCAACCCCCGCGTCGGTGGATCACCCCACTCGACCACCCGTCAGCTCCCTTCGAGTCAGCAGGCCGCCGTGGCCGGCGAGCGGAACTGCCTCGATCTTCCCCGCCGCGGCAAGCGGATACGCGCTCTCGGTGCGGCAGGCGACGAATGCCTTCGTCACGGAGTCCGCGCCGTATTCCGCCCGCAGTGACCTCAGCCCCCGGAGCTCGGAGGCATTCACCTGTGCCGCGGTCTTGCATTCGATGACGACAAAACGCTCGGGCGCGTGCTCGATCAAGACGTCGAGCTCGTCCCCGCTCGATGGGCGCCAGAACCACAGCGGAGGCCGCATGCCTCGATCGAGAAAGCTCTTTCGGATCTCCGAGACGACGAAGTTCTCCCACACAGCCCCCCACAAAGCATGCCGCGGGAGCGCGCGCGCTTCGGTAAAGCCCATGAGGTAGGTAAGCAGTCCGCTGTCAGAGAAGTAGAGCTTCGGCGATTTCACCAGTCGCTCGGTGCGTGCCCGGTGGTAGGGCTCCAGTAAAAAGATCTGCTGGCTGGTCTCGAGCACCGAGATCCAGCTCTTTGCCGTGTTGGGAGCTACACCCACGTCACGAGCCAGCTCGGCGTAGGAAAGCAGCTGGCCGACCCGCAGCGCGCAGGCGCGCAGAAACCGGTCGAAGTCGCGCAAGCTGCCCACGGCGAGCAGGTTTCGTACGTCCCGCTCGAGATACGTCGCCACATAGGAGCCCAGCCACAGCTCTCGGTCCAGCTCCGGTTGCTGCCAGAGCTGCGGATAGGAGCCTCGCCAGAGGACGGCATCGATGGCGGCGAGACCGCTGAGACCGGCAAGCTCCCTGAGCGAGAGTGCAGGCAGGGTGAGAATCGCAGCGCGGCCGGCGAGCGATTCGCTGACGCCCGCCATCAGCTCGAAGCTCTGGGAGCCCGTCACCAGGTACTGCCCGGCGGCGCGCTGTCGATCGACACGAACCTTGAGCTCGCGCAACAGGCTCGGAGCGTACTGAACCTCGTCCAGAATGAGTGGCGCGGGCCTGGACCTGAACAGCTCAGCCGGATTGAGCCGCGCCAGCTCGGCTTGGGGTGGGACATCGAGCGTCACGTAGGCCGCTTCGGGCAGGAAGTGCCGCGCGAGCGTGGTCTTGCCCACTTGGCGGGCGCCGGTCAGCACCACGACCGGGAACTGCTTCCAGGCCGATCTAAGGCTGCGCTCAAGAAGCCGCGGTATCACCGCGGTAATTATGCATTATCATTGCATTTTTTCAAGATACGCTAAGGGCGGCAAGGCGCCCGAAGCTTTGACGTACCCATGGCTGTGCGGTGCCCTCTCTCGCCACCCCACACGCCCGAAGGCCTTCTGTGTACAACATTAGTATGGTAGTATACATAAATTGATACGTACGTACTGATATGATTTTTGCTGCTCGTGATCTGGGGTTCAGTCCGGAGGCAGAGTTTCGCGACCGGACTCAGATGCAATTCATTGCCCTCCTGGTGCGACAGGAGGCCAGCCGGCTCATCCTCAAAGGCGGGATGGCGATGCGGGCGCTCTACGGAAGTACCCGCCTCACCAATGACGTAGACTTCGACTGCGAAGACAACGTCTCGCAGCAGTCCATGCAGTCTCACATGAGCAGGGCGCTCACGCAGGCGGCACGGCTTGTGGGACTGGCGGGGGTAGAGGTCACCCAGACGAAACGTGGCGAGCGCTCCGCCCGGTGGCGGATCGTGGGCACGGCCGCCGGTGACGTCAAGATCATTTGGGAAGTCGAGGTATCGCGTCGCGGAGTTCCGCCCCCCGAATTCATCGAAACAAAGCCTTTCGAAACACCGGTCGCGTACCGCGTCCCACCGTTCAGTGTCCGCGTGTACGGCCCCGCGGCGATGGCCGGCGGCAAGGTCAACGCGTTGCT
>JBAUOO010000052.1:0-19517 GCA_049579785.1 Steroidobacteraceae bacterium | reverse complement strand
AGGCGAGCCCCCGTTTGCGTTTGCTCGGCCTCCCGGCCTCGTCCCCGCTCACGCGCGGACCGACACGCGAGAGGTGTGTCGTCATTAAACCGCTTGCGGCGGCTCATTTAGGCAGCTCCGGCCTTGCCATGGCCGGCGTGACTTGTCAAACTTGCCAACGCTGATTCGTGCGGCTCGGTGCCAAGAACTAAAGAGGGGGCAGCATGCGGCGGATTATCGGTACGATAGGTGTGGTGGCGGCCGCGCTGGCGGTGGCCGGCTGCGGGGTGCAGGTGCAGGACGAGACACCGGCGCAATTCCAGACGAACTCGGACATCGGCATGTATCCGATCACGGCGAAGGTCACCGCGGGTGCCATGGTGAGCCCGCCGGTGTATCTGTTCCTCCTCTCCGGCGGTCAGAAAGTCCCGCTGTCTGCCAACCCAGACGGGACCTATCAGACGATGTTTCCCGTCAAGTGCACGACCAGTTTTCCGCTGCAGTTTCTTGCGGTGTGGCGTCTGCAGGTGGGGGCGACCCGGCAGGGAGTTTTTCCCGCTGAGCCCCGTCAGATCGCCTTGACGCCGCCGCCCCTGACCAAGCAGGCGAACATCGACACCTCCGGCAAGCCGGACAAGAAGACGCGCTCCTGGCAGGGGAACGTGCAGTACGACTTCGTCACCGTCCCGCAGGTGCAGATCACGGGCGCGCACCTGGAGCCGGTGAGTCAGGATAAGGCGGATGTGGCGGCCGTGAAGCGCATCAGTATCGTGAGCACCTTCCCGATCGAGGGCTCCTGCGGCACCCCGACGGCCATCGTGCTGGCCTCGAAGGACCAGCGCGCGCACGTCAACCTCGTCATCGATACCAATGACCCCTCCTATCCGCACTGGACGACGCAGGTGGACTTCGTGCCGCAACCGCAGGGCGGCCTCTGACCCCGGGCAGTATCGCCAAAAGCGGGGCGGCGCAGGCGCCGCTACAATGGGACTATGCCGCTCAGCTCCAGCGATCGCTTCCTCGGCCGCGTCGAGAATTACGCGAGACATCGGCCGAGCTATCCCACGGGCGCCATCGATCTTCTGGCGCAGCGCTGCGGGTTGAAGCCCGGCGCTCAGGTCGCCGACCTGGGCGCGGGCACCGGTATTCTCTCGCGGCTGCTGCTCGAGCGCGGCGCGCGAGTGTTCGGCATCGAGCCCAACGCCGAGATGCGCCGGTATTCCGAAGAGGCGCTCGGCGGCGCGGACTTCCACGGCCAGGACGGCGCGGCGGAGAACACGCGACTGCCAGATGCGGCCATCGACCTGCTGGTGGCCGGTCAGTCCTTTCACTGGTTCCATCCGGAGCGGACACGGACCGAGGCGCTGCGCATCCTCAAACCCGGCGCCTGGGCGGCGCTCCTCTGGAATGAGCGGCCGAAGGGCGCCACGCCTTTTCTCGATGAGTACGAGGCGGTGCTGCGCCGCTACGCGCCGGAATATGACGCGGTGGCGCGGCTGCGCGCCGAGGAAGGGGGTATCCGCCGCTTCTTCGGTTACGCGCCGGAGCTCGCGACCTTCTCGAGCCAGCAGGTATTTGATTTCGAGGGATTGGCGGGAAGGGTCGAGTCCTCCTCCTACGCGCCTTTGCCCGATCATCCCGAGCACGAGCCGTTGATGAGGGGCCTCAGGGAGGTGTTCGAGCGGCATCAGCGCGAGGGCAAGGTCGCCTTTCCGTATCGGACGCTCGTTTATTTCGGGCAGCCGGATCGGACCAAAGTAACCGCATGCCGCCCGCCCTCATCGTCTTCGACCTCGACGGCACGCTGATCGACAGCGCGCCGGACCTGGCGGCGGCCGTCAACGGCATGCTCGCCGGCCTCGGCTGCGAGCCGCTCGCGCTATCGGAGGTGCGGCGGATGATCGGAGACGGCGCCGCCATGCTGGTCACGCGCGCTCTCGCCGCGCGCGGCTGCGCGCAGGCGGATCCCGCGGCGGCCGCGAGGGCCTTCACGCAGCATTATGAATCCGCCCTGACCTCACGCACCACCGTCTTTCCCGGAGTGGGGGAGGCGCTCGAGACTCTGCGCGCCGCCGCCATTGCGCTCGCGGTGTGCACCAACAAGCCCGCGCTCCTCACGAGCCGCATTCTCAAGAGCCTCGGGCTCGAGGATTATTTCGCGCGCGTGATCGGCGGCGACTCGCTCCCCTTTCGCAAACCCGATCCGCGGGTGTTGCTTGCCATACTGGAAGCCTTGGGTGCGCCGCGGGAAAAGTCGCTCCTCGTCGGTGACAGCGAAGTCGATGCGGCGACGGCCCGCGCGGCGCAAGTGCGGTTCGTGCTCATGAAGCAGGGCTATCACCGGGGAGCGGTGGAGGAGATTCCCTGCATCGCCGCGCTCGAAGGCTTCGCGGACCTGCCGGCACTGGTGCGCGCGCTGTCAGACTGAGTTTGATGGCGCCCCGCCGTCTGGAATACGCGCGGCAATGCGTGTATCGTGGTAGCGCTACCAAATGGCCGTGGAGGCGGGGCGATGATGATGCTATGCCGATCCTGGCTCGCTGCGGCCGCCCTCCTGCTCCTTATCGCCGCGGCAGCCCCGGCTGCGGGCACGGCAGCCCCGGCTGCGGGCACGGCAATGCCGCCGCCCTTTCACAGCTTCAGGGTGACCGTCTACATACCGGTGCAGGTCGTCGAGCACATGGCGCAGGATCCGGCGTGGATGCGCTCGAGCTGGCGCACGATCAGCAGCCGCTTGCACGTCGATCAGGTTTTCATCGAGGACTACCGCTCCGGCGTCAGCGCGGACGATGCCACCCTCGCACAGGTGAAGCGGTTTTTCCTCTCCCACGGCGTCGCGGTCGCAGGGGGTATGGCGATGCTGGGTGCGGGACGAGGCGCGCAGTTCGCGACCCTTGATTACACACTGGCAGGGGATCGTGAGCTCGCGAGCCGCATGTCGGCCCGGCTGGCGCGGCATTTCAACACGTTCGTGCTCGATGATCTCTACTTCTTCAACACCAAGAGCGATGCGGACATCGCCGCCAAGGGCGGGCAGAGCTGGGCGCAGTTTCGCATGCGCACCATGGACGAGGTGTCGCGGGATCTCATTCTCAAGCCCGCGAAGGCCGTCAACCCGAAGGTCAAGGTCATCATCAAGTTCCCCAACTTCTACCCTTCCTTTCAGGAGATGGGCTTCGATCTGAAGAACGAGCCGAAGATCTTCCCCGAGATCTGGACCGGCGATGAGACCCGCTACGCGCCCACGACCGACCAGCAGCTCAGGCCCTACGAGAGCTACGAGATTTTCCGCTACTTCGAGAACATCGCCCCGGGAAGAAACGGCGGCGGCTGGATCGATCCGATCGCGATGCATGACCTCGATCGCTACGCCGGGCAGCTCTGGGACACGATTCTCGCCAAGGCGCCCGCCATCAATCTCTTCGAGTACACGGACCTGCTGCGCATCGCCGAGCCGCGCAACCGCGACGCCTGGGAGCATCTGCCGACCACCTTCGACTACCTCGACATGGCGCGCCAATGCTGCGGCGGTGTCCCCGGCACCGCCGGGGCGAGCGAGCCGCTGCTCGCGAACGTCGCCGAGTACGCGCTGCGCAAGGTGGATGAGGTGGCGGGGGCGCTCGGGGAGCCCGTCGGCCTCGCGACGTATCGGCCCTACGATTCATCGGGCGAGGACTTTCTGCCCGAGACGGTGGGCATGGTCGCCATCCCCATCGAGATGGCTCCGCGCTGGCCCGACGCGAAGCGGATCTTCCTGACACAGGCGGCCGCCCAGGACCCGCACATCGTCTCGGAGATCGAGCGGCATCTGCGCGCGGGCGAGGACGTCATCATCACCTCGGGGCTGCTGCGCGCGATTCAGGACAAGGGCTTCGATCAGGTCACCGATATGCGGGTCACCCGAGACGTCGTGCCCGCCAGCGAGTATGTCGAGGGTTTCGGATTCGGCGCGGGCACGGTGCTCGGGGAATCCAAGCCGATCCTCTTCCCGCTCATTCATTTCTACACCAACGAGGAGTGGGCGGTATTACGTGGCATCGATAATCAGGGCGGCGTGCCACTCCTGCTGATGGACCACTACGGCAAGGGTGAGCTCTACGTCATCGCGGTGCCGGAGGAAATGAACGACCTCTACTCCCTGCCGGTCCCGGTGCTGGATGCGCTACGCCGTTACCTCGCGCCCGATCTGCCCGTCAGACTCGAGGGGCCCTCGCAGGTGAGTCTCTTCGAGTACGACAACGGCAGCTTCGTCGTGGAGTCCTATCTCGACCGCCCCGTCGCCGTGCGGGTCGTGGGCGGTTTCGGGCAACTCACCAACCTTACGACCGGCGTCACCTTGGGCGGGGCCGCGGAATCGGGAACAGGTCCGCGGCAGTTCGGCTACGAGCTTCGCGTCGAGCCGCATAGTTTCGCCGCGTTTCGCGAGGGCCATTGACCGCATCACCCGCGGGTATGAGCCTCCGGGTGGTCAACCGGCCAACCGGCCGCAGGCCAGCTTGAGCGAATTGGAAAACGCGAACTGAGTCACGGAATCTCGCCGTGGCGCGGCGGACCGATGATCGCGGCGCGGCGGACCGATGTCGTGGTGTGCCGATTGCATGCCATCCCGCACGTCTGCCGGGCGGTGTTTGTAGTAGGTTTGGCGCCGTGACACCGGTGGTGCAGAGTTGCGGCGAGGGTCCCCTCGCCAAGGCCAATCGCGAGCTGCGGATGCTGATCGTCTGCAAGCGCTCGCTCGCGCGCGCCGAGGACGAGTCGGAGCTGCTCGCTGAGATCTGCCGCACGCTCGTTGGGCCGGGCGGTTACCGGCTGGCGTGGGTCGGCTTCGCGGACGCAGAGCCTGAGTGCGCCGTGCGCGTCGCCGCGCATGGCGGCCACGACAGCGGCTATCTCGAGCGGCTGCGGGTCAGCTGGAGCGATGAGGAGAGGGGCCACGGTCCCACCGGCCGCGCCATCCGCGAGCGCAAGGTTCAGGTGTGCCGCCATATCGACACCGATCCTGACTTTGAGCCCTGGAGAGAGCAGGCGCATCGCGAGGGCTATCGCTCCTCGGTCGCCCTGCCACTGCTGCTCGATCAGGAGTGCATCGGCGCTCTCAGCATTTACGCGGGCCGTCCCGACGCTTTCGATGAGTCGGAGCTCGCGCTCCTGGTGGAGCTCGCGGGAGATCTGGCCTTCGGCTTGAAGGCGCTGCGTACCCAGGCCGAGAAGTGCCGACAGCAGAGGCGGATCGAGCGGCTCGCGCAGATCGTGCGCATGCAAAGCGCGATGAATGCCGCCATATTCCAGATCCGCGAGCGCGACGAGCTGCTGCGCGAGGCGTGTCGTCTCGCGACCGGCCTCGGCGGGTTCTTCGGCGCGGTGGCATGGGTCGTGGTGGGGAGCGGGCGCTGGGCATGGCTCAAATGCCGCGCCGGAGCCACGGTCCTCGACAGCGAGATGCTGCAACGGGTCGAGATCGGCGGCGGCACCGGGCCCGACCCGAGCCTCGCGGGCCGCGCCCTGCGAACCGGCAAGATCACCGTCTGCGCCGACATTGGTCGGCCGGACGCGCCGATTGCCGCCCGCGAGCGTCTGCTCGCCCGCGGCATCCGGTCGCTGATCGCCTTGCCTCTGATCGTCGACGGGCGGCGGATCGCGGTGTTGACTTTGACGGCGCGCGAGTCGGCGCCGGCGGAGGATGCGGAGCTGCTGCAACTGCTCGAAGACATGATGGTCAGCCTCTCCTTTGCGCTGCGCTCGATCGAGCACGCCGACGCGGCGCAATACCTCGCCCGCTACGATCCGCTCACCGGCCTCGCCAAGCGCGCGCTCTTTTGCGAGCGTGTCGATGGCGAGCTGAAGCTTCGCACCGAGGCGTGGCCCGACGGCCAGCTGGTGGCCGTCGCCTTTGACATTCGCGGACTCGGCAGTCTCAACGCCACCTACGGGCAGCCACTCGGGGATCTCGCCCTGCAGAGTCTCGCCGAGCGGCTGAAGCGGCACGCGGGCGAGGAGCGTCTCGGTTACCTCGGCGCGGGAACGTTCGTGTTGATCGAGCATACGAGCGAGCCCGCGCTCGAACTGCCGCGGCTCGCGCTCGATGCCGCCGTGCTCGAGGAGCCGTTCGAGATCGATGGCCGCCTGATCCGCCTCACCGTCAGTTACGGCGCGGCCCTGCATCCGCAGGACGGGGCGAGCGGCGCACTGCTCGTGCAGCGCGCCGAGGCGGCGCTGAAGCGCGCGAAGGAGTCCGGCGAGCACTGCCTGCAGTACCGCCAGGAGATGAGCCACGAAACCTCCACGCGCGTCGCGCTCGAGCACAAACTGCGTAGCGCGCTCGGTGAGCAGCAATTCGTGCTGCACTATCAGCCGCAGATCGATCTCAAGACCGGTGAGATCGATTCGGTCGAGGCGTTGCTGCGCTGGCGTGATGTCTCCGAGGGGCTGCTGCTTCCGGGCCGATTCCTCTCCATCCTGGAATCCTCCGGGATGATGGTGCCGGTCGGCAATTGGACGCTGCTCAAGGCGGTCGAGGACCTGGAGGGCTGGTGCCGAGCGGGGTACCGGCCCATGCGCGTCGCGGTGAACGTCTCCGCGTCGCAGCTGAAGCCGCCGGAGTTCGTGCAGGGTCTGCTGGCGCTCGCGGAGCGTCTGGCGCCGCTCGTCGGCTTCGGGCTCGACATCGAGATCACCGAGACCACGCTGCTGCAGGACCTCGAGGGTACGAGCAGCAAACTGCGCGAACTGCGCGCGGCGGGCATTCGCATCGCGCTCGATGATTTCGGCACCGGCTACTCCTCGCTGGCGCTGCTCTCGAAGCTGCCGGTCGATGTGTTGAAGATCGACCGCTCGTTCGTCACCGGCCTGCCGGATGACCCGGCGAGCGTGACGCTGGTCAGCAGCATCGTCGAGCTGGCTTCGGCCTTCGATCTGGTCACCGTGGCGGAGGGCGTCGAGACCGAGGCACAGCTCGCGGCCCTTCGCGCGCTTCGCTGCAGCCATTCGCAGGGATTTCTGCACGGTCATCCCGTGCCCGCGAGCGAGCTCGAGCTGATGCTGACCCGGGAGCTCGGTCCGCACAGGGTCGTCGCGCGGGCGCTTTGAGCTACAATCCGCACCTGGAATTCGCTCGCACATCGCCCTCCGGGCGTCCCCGGAACAGCTTTCACTGATGCATGGTACTGCGCGAGGCGCTCGCTCTAGGACGAAGCCTCGGCGGCCGCGACCGCGCCCGCGGGCGCGCTGCGGCGCGTCGCGAGCCAGGAGCCGGCGAGAATCAGGCCGAATCCGCTGAGGCCGCCGACGCCCAGCCGCTCATCGAGCAGCGCGACCCCGAGGAGCGTCGCGACGGCGGGGTTGATGTAGGTGACGATCGAGGCGCGCGCGGCGCCCGCGTGCCTGACGAGATAAAACATCAACAGCATCGCGATCGCGGTGCACACCACACCGAGGATGGCGACGGATGAGAGCGCGAGGGTGCTCGGCCACTGGCGCGGCAGGGTGAGCATCGCCGGGACGAGCAGCAGCAGGCTTGCGATCGAGAGGCTGCCGGCCACAGGACCAATCGAGTCGACCGAGTGGAGGTGCCGCTGGATGATGAGCGGCGCCATCGCGTAGCCGAGGGTCGCAACCAGCACGCACCCGACGCCGGCCCAGGCGAGCGGCCCTTCGAGCGTGCCGAACCCCACCAGCGCCACCACGCCCCCGAGCCCGACCATGAGTCCGGCGGCCCGCGCCGCCCCGAGCCGCTCGTGGACGCCGAAGAAGCGGGAGATGAGCGCGATGGTGAGCGGCACGGTCGCGATGAGGATCGCGGTGACGGAGGAGGGGATCCAGCGCTCCCCCAGCGCGATCGCGGGAAACGGGATGGCGAATTCGAGCACGGCGAAGGCGAAGACCGCACCCTTGTGGGTGAGGAGCGCCCGCAGGGCCCCGCGATGCCAGGCGATGGGTAAGAGGATGAGCGCTGCGAGCGTGATGCGTCCCCAAGCGACATCGAACGGGGAGATCTCCTGGACCGCGATCTTGATGAAAAGATAGGGCAGGCCCCAGACGATGCCGAGGGCGATGAAGGCGAGCCAGGTGCGTGCGCTCATGGAGAGCTAGGTTACGATAGCCGCCGCGCGTGCGCCTCTCCCGGGAGTATCATCGCCATGTCATCCGCCGACACTTCGACCACCGCCGAAAAGCGCCGGCGGTTCCACGAGCTGCATCGCAGCGGCTGCTTCGTGATTCCCAATCCCTGGGACGCGGGCAGCGCGCGCTATCTGCAGGCGCTCGGGTTCAAGGCGCTCGCCACCACGAGCTCCGGATTTGCGTGGTCGCAGGGGCGACCCGACGGCGGCGTGTCGCGGGAGGCGATGCTCGAGCACTTGCGGGCGATGGTCGAGGCGACCGATCTGCCGGTGAATGCCGATTTCCAGGGTGGCTTCGCGCACGATCCTGAAGGCGTGGCGGTCAATGTGCATCTGGCGGTCGACACCGGAATCGCGGGCCTGTCCATCGAGGACTCGACCGGCGATATCGACAAGCCCCTCTATGACCTCGAGGATGCGGTCGCGCGAATGCGGGCGGCGCGCCGGGCGATCGACCGCGCGGGCGGCGATACGCTCCTGGTCGGGCGCGCGGAGTGCTTCCTCGTGGGCAGGCCCGACATCGAGGAGACCATCGCGCGGCTCGAGGCCTACGCGCGCGCGGGCGCCGATTGCCTCTACGCCCCGGGCATCCGCTCCCCCGAGCACATCCGCCGCGTCGTCGCGAGCGTCGCCCCGAAACCGGTCAATCTGCTCGTGGGCTTCGCGAGCGGGCTCTCGGTGATGGAGGTGGCGGCGCTCGGCGTGCGCCGCATCAGCGTGGGCGGCGCGCTGGCACGCGCGGCCTGGGGGGGCTTCATGCGCGCCGCGAAGTTGCTCGCGGAGCAGGGACGCTTCGAGGGCTTTGCGGATGCGGTGTCGCACGACACGCTCGAGTCGTTGATGCGTTAGGCTGCGACCGGCACTGTCGCGGTGAGCGACGGCCGCGTGCTGATCGCGGCCGCCCAGGCGGCGAGCCGCGGCCGGCCCGCCCGCCAACCCTCGCTGGCGTAGCGAAAATCAAGGTACCCCAGCGCACAGGCGATCGAGATCGCGCCGATGTCGAATGCGCCCGCGAGAGACTCTTGCTCCAGGGCATCGAGACTGGTGCGGACTTTGAGCCATTGCGCGCTGAGCCAGTCCTGCCAGCGCTGCTCCTTCGCACGCAGGGTCTCCTCGTAGCGCACCAACACGGCGGCATCCAGGATGCCATCCGCCAGCGCCTGGCGACGCAGCGCCGTCCAGCGGGCGGGGCCGAGGGCGGGAAGGATGCGATTGCCGCCCGCGAGCGCATCGAGGTATTCGCAGATGACCGGCGAGTCATAGAGCGCGGTGCCCTCCTCGGTGATGAGCGCCGGGATCTTGCCGAGCGGGTTGCTCGAGCGCAGGGCATCGTGGGGATTCACCGGAGTCAGCGCGATGCCGATCAGCTCGATTTTTCCGCTGAGTCCGAGCTCATGCGCGCTGATGCGGACCTTGCGCACGTAGGGGGATGTGGGACTGAAGTAAAGCTGCATGTGGATGCCCTCAAAGCCGCCCGCCGATCTCATCGATGTGGCGCAGCAGATCGGCCGGGTCCTCGTAAACGCGGATCGCGCCGGAACGCTCGAGCTCGTCCTGACCGTAGCCCCCCGAAAGCAGACCCACCCCGAGCCCGCGGGCGCGCCGCGCCGCCAGCATGTCCCAGATGCTGTCGCCCACGATCACCGCGGACTCTATGGCGACGCCGAGCCGGGCGGCGCCCGCGAGGAACAGATCCGGATCGGGCTTCGCGTGCCGCACATCGTCACGCGTGACCACCGGCACCTGCGCCGGATCGACCCCGAGTGCATCGAGGTTGAACTTCGCCGAGCCCATGCGGCCGCTGGTCGCGATCGCCCACGGGATCCGTGCCTCGGTCAGATACTTAAGCAACTCCCTCGCGCCCGGCAGCGGCCGTACCCAGCGGGCGAGACGCGCGTAAGCTTGCGCGTGTTGGCGCTGCAGGCTCTCGAGCAGAGCCGGCGTGATCTCGATGGGCATCTCCCGCAGCAGCATCTCGGTGAAAAGACCGCCGCTCATCCCGATCTTGCGATGAATGCGCCAGACCGAGAGCTCGATGCCGGCCGCGTGCAGCGCCTCCTGCCAGGCGAGCACGTGTTGGTACACGCTGTCCACGAGCGTACCATCGAGGTCGAAGAGGAAGCTGACGTTGGGGCTGCTCATGGATAGATATACTGGCATTGGATCGGAGTAATGTCGTGAAAAAGATAGACATCTCGGCTGCCCAGGTGGCAGTCGGCAGCGGGTATCCGGCGCCCTACGATGAGCCTTGTCGGCAGCGCAAACGGGTGCGCCTCGGCGATGCGGCAGGACTCACTCAGCTCGGCATCAATCTGCTGCGGCTGCCGCCCGGGGTCTGCTCGAGCCAGCGTCACTGGCATTCGGCGGAGGACGAGTTCGTCTACGTGCTCGAGGGCGAGGTGGTACTCATCAGCGATGCCGGCGAAGAGGTGCTGCGGGCGGGCGACTGCGCCGGATTCAAGGCCGGCGAAGTCGATGGACACCATTTGCTCAATCGCGCGAGCGTCGATGCCGTCCTGCTCGAGATCGGCACGCGCAATCCGCAAGCCGATGCGGTGGACTACCCCGGGATCGATCTCATGATCCGGGCCGGCGCGCGCGCCTTCCTGCACAAGGACGGTACGCCGTATCCGCCGCGCCCGCGCTGAGGGCGCGTATCCATTACGGCGCGCCCGCCAGTCGCGCAATGCGCTCGAGCGCCGGCGGGTGCGAATAGTAGAAGGCCGTGTAGAGCGGATCGGGCGTCAGTGTGCTCGCGTTGTCGCGATAGAGCTTGACGAGGGCCGAGGCGAGCTCCTGCGCGCTCGCGTGTTGGGAGGCGAAGCGGTCGGCCGCGAACTCGTGGCGGCGCGACCAGAGCGAGCCCAATGGCGTGGTGAAAAAGAGCGCCACCGGCACGATGAGCGCAAAGAGCAGGAGCGCGGCGTGCGGCGAGGGAGTCGGGACGCCCAGCGCCCGGTAGAAGCGCGGCTTGTCGGCGAGCCAGCCGAGAAGGGCGAAGCCCGCGAGCATCGTCGCAGAGGACACGAGCAGCCGATTACGGATGTGCCGCAGGCGAAAGTGTCCGAGCTCGTGAGCGAGCACCGCCTCGATCTCGGCGGCGGCGAGCTGCTTGAGCAGCGTATCGAAGAACACGATGCGCTTGTGGCGGCCGATGCCGGTGAAATACGCATTGCCGTGCGCGGAGCGGCGGGAGCCGTCGATGACGAAGACGCCGCTCGAGCGAAAGCCACAACGCTCGAGCAGCGCCTCGATGCGCGCTTTGAGCGAGAGGTCCGCGAGCGGTGAGAACCTGTTGAAGAGCGGTGCGATGAAGGCGGGCCACGCCCAGGTGATGAGCAGCGTCACCGCGAGCCAACAGCCGAATGCGGCGAGCCACCACCAGCGGCCGGCGCGATCCATCAATATCAGCACCGCGAGCACCAACGGTCCGCCGAGAGCCACGGCAAGCACGAGCCCCTTGAGCAGGTCGCCGAGAAAAATGCGCGGTGTCGTGCGGTTGAAGCCGAAGCGCGCCTCGAGCCGAAAAGTGCGCACGACCGAAAAGGGCAAGCCGGCGATGGCGATGAGGGCGGCCACGCTCGCGATCACCGCCATGCCGAGCCAAGGCTCGCTCCATCGCGCGTGCCGCCAGAGCGCATCGATGCCGGCGATGCCCCCGCCCACGGTCAGGGCCAATGTCACGCCCGCGTTGACCACCGTCGAGACGCTTCCCAGCCTCACCTTGGCGATGGTGTAGTCGGCGGCCTTGCGGTGATCTTCCGGGGAGAGCCGCCCTGCGAAGGGCTCGGGGATGCGCTCGCGGTGAGCCCGCACCGCCCTCGCCTGACGGGCGGCGAGCCACAGCTCCACGACCGTGGCGAGCGCGACTGCCGCAATGAAGAGTGCCGTCGGCCAGTGCATCAGGGTCTCGTCGCTTCAGGTGCCGCAGAAAGTTTGCCGCACCCGCTCCGAGGGGCGCGGGGGCTGCGCGTAGGCGCTTCTTTGCGGCTGGGTGTCGAAAGGGTGCTGTAGGACTTCGAGCAGCGCGTGGAACGGGCCGTAGTCGCCGGCTTGCGCCGCATCCAACGCGGCCTGCACGCGGTGATTGCGCGGGATGAAGGCGGGATTCGAAGCCCGCATGGCGGCGACTCTCTCCCCGAGGGGCTCGGGATCCTGAGCCATGAGGGCGCGCCACTGCCGCAGCCACGAGTCGATATCCGCATCCTCCCCGAGGAGCGCGCGCAGCTGCGGCTCTCGAGCGGGACTTTCCGCAACGAGCGCGAGTGCGCGGAAAGTCAAGGTGAAGTCGGCTTGCGAGCGCTCCATGGCAAGGAGCAGCCGCCTGATGAGATCGGCATCACCTGCGACCGCTGATGACATCCCGAGCTTGCGGCGCATGCCCGCGAGGAAGCAGGCGTCGAACTGCGCGCTGAAGGATTCGATCGTGAGGGTGGCGAGCTCGACCGCCTTTTCCGGCTGCACATCGATGAGCGGCAGCAACGTCTCGGCGAGCCGCGCCAGGTTCCACTGCGCGATGGCCGGTTGGTTGCGGAAGGCATAACGCCCGTGGGTGTCGATCGAGCTGAACACGGTGCTCGGATCATACTCATCCATGAAAGCGCACGGACCGTAGTCGATCGTCTCGCCGGCGATCGACATGTTGTCCGTGTTCATGACCCCGTGGATGAAGCCGAGCAGCATCCAGTGGGCAATGAGCGCCGCCTGGCGCCGCGATACTTCCTCCAATACCGCCAGCGCCGGCACCGCAGCGTTGCGGGCCTGCGGGTAGTGTCGCGCCATGACATGCTCGAGCAGCGCACGCACGGCGTCCTCATCGCCGCGGGCCGCGAAGTACTGAAACGTTCCGACACGGACATGGCTCGTGGCGACGCGGGTGAGCACTGCACCGGGCAGCGCCTGCTCCCGAAACACCGGCTCGCCGGTCGTGACCACGGCGAGGGAGCGCGTGCTCGGCACCCCGAGCGCGTGCATGGCCTCGCTCACGAGGTACTCCCGAAGCATCGGCCCGAGCGCGGCCCGACCGTCGCCGTTACGGGAAAAGCCCGTGAGGCCCGCGCCTTTGAGCTGGATGTCGCGCAGCGTGCCGTCTGGCGCTCTGATCTCCCCGAGAAGGATCGCGCGGCCGTCACCCAGCGAGGGCACGAAGCCGCCGAACTGATGCCCGGCGTAGGCCATGGCGATCGGCTCGGCATCCTCCGGCAGCCCGTTCCCGGAGAGCATGGCCGCCGCTTGCGGCTCGAGCACCTCGGGGTCGAGTCCGAGCTCTCGCGCCAGGCCGCGGTTGAGGACCACGAGCTTCGGATCCGCCACTGGGGTGGGTGCGACCCGCGTGTGAAAGCGGCTCGGCAGGGCGGCGTAGCAGTGCTCGAATCCCAGGCGCATCGGCTGAGAGTTTACCGTGGGAGCGCATACGCGATCAGGTAATCGCCCCGGGGGCTCGCGTCCTTGTACCCGCCCGCCGCGATGACGAGGTACTGACGTCCCCCGACGCTGTAGGTCATGGGCGTCGCCTGTCCACCGGCCGGAAGCCTCGCCTGCCAGAGGATCTGGCCGGTCTCGATGTCGAAGGCCCTAAGCTTATCGTCGAGGCTTGCGGCGATGAACACCACTCCGCTGGCGGTGATGATCGGGCCGCCGAGATTCGGCATGCCGAGATCGAGGTGAATGAAGGGCGTGTTGCCGAGCGGCACCCGCCACTGGATCGAGCCATGCACCATGTCGATGGCCGTGAGCGAGCCCCAGGGGGGCTTGATGCACGGGATGCCGAGGCTCGACATGAAGGTGCGACGCCGCATGGCATAAGGGGTTCCCCGCATCAGGCCGAATTCCCAGCCCCGATACTTCGGATCATGCATCTGCGCTTGCAGCTTCGCGCGCGGCACGAGCGCCACCAGCCATGGCAGGTCCATCGTGTTGACGATGGCGAGCTGGCGTGTTGGATCAAAGGCGATGCCGCCCCAGTTGATGCCGCCCGCCGCGCCCGGAAGCATGATCGACTCCCGCGTGGAGGGCGGCTGAAAGATGCCTTCGGAGCGGTCCGCCTCGATGCGCTTGCGGCAGGCGCGAGTATCGAGCCAGGCAACGCCCCAGGCATCGGCCGGGGTTACCGGTGTCTGTCTGACGAGCGGTGGTGGAGCGAGCGGATAGGGTTGAGTCGGCGAAGGCGTCTCCCCCGGCACGGCATCCTGCGGGACCGGCCGCTCGATGATGGGAAATATCGGCTCGCCCGTCTCCCGGTCGAGCGTATAGAGGAAGCCGCTCTTGGTCGCCTGAATCACCGCGGGCACAGACTTGCCCTCGTGCAGAAGAGTCACGAGCGTCGGCTGCGAGGCGAGGTCGTAATCCCAGAGGTCATGGTGGATGAGCTGCCGACCCCAGAGGAGCTTGCCGGTGTCGCCATCGAGCGCGACCACCGAATCGGCCCAACGGTCATCGCCGGGGCGCTCACCGCCGAAGTAGTCGGGACTGGCGGAGCCGGTGGGTACGAACACCAGGTGCCGTGTCCGATCCACCGAGAGCGGCGCCCAGGCATTCGCCGCGCCGGTGAGCTTCGCCCCCTGCGGGCTCCACTCCTTGTACACCGGATTGGACGGGTCGCGCGGAATCGGATCCCAACTCCAGATCTCCCGGCCGGTGCGGGCGTCGAATGCCCGCACCGTTCCGAGCTCCGAAGCCACGGCGCGGTTATCGCCGATCGAGGAGCCGACGATCACCTTGTCATCCAGAATCGCGGGCGGCGAGGTCACGAGATAGTCGCGCCAGCCGCTTCCCGGCTGATCGATGGAGCGCATGCCCTTAAGCAGATCGACGGCGCCATGATCGCCAAAGTCCGCACACGACCTGCCGGTTGCGGCGTCCAAAGCCAGCAGCCTTCCGTCCAGGGTCGGCGCGTAGATCCGTGCGTGACACGGCGCGGCTGGCCCCGTGGAGGAATCCACCCACAGGGATACTCCGCGCGAAACGCCATCGGAATAATGCAGGTCGCTGCGGTTGTGACTGTCGTGGCGCCAGCGAAGCGCGCCCGTGGCGGCATCGACTGCCATGACGTTGGTGCTGGGGGTCGTGAAGTAAAGGAGCCCGTTATAAAGGATCGGGGTGGCCTCGAATGCGGAGCGCGTCCAGTCCGTCACCCCCTTGCCGAGCTCTCCGGTGCGCAACGTCCAGGCCACGCGCAGCTCGTGCACGTTTGCAGGGGTGATCTGCGCAAGCGGCGAATAGCGGGTGCCGCCGGGGTCGCCGCCGTAGGACGACCAGCCGGATGAGGCGGGCGGGCTGGCGGCGGTCGTGCCAGCGGCTGCGAGTGCACCGGGTGAAGTCCCGCGCGCGCTTTGGGCGCCGGGCTGCTTTGCCCCCGAACAGCCCGCGATGCCGAGCAGAGAGGCGAGGAGGCCGGTGACCGAGAGGGTGCCGATTCTTCTCATCGAGGTGGCTCCGTGGTGGATCGCCGTCCGACCCTACGGGTGTATGCCCGGCGCTGCTACGCCCGGGGTGATGAGCGGCGCCCCGCTGGGACGAGCGGAGCGCCCAAGATGATCAATTCAACGGAAGAGGTGCTCGAGGCGGCTGCGATACCGGCGACTCAGGTTCACGCATCTTCCGTCCTGCAGCAGGATGCGGTAGTCGCCGTGATCCCAGGGCTGGATCTCGCGAATGCGATCGACGTTGACGAGGTGCCCGCGGTGCACTCTCACGAAGCGCTTCTGATCGAGCTTCTTCTCGAGCGCGACCAGGGATTCACGCCGCGGATAGGCCGTGCCCTGAGCATGGACCATGACGTAATTGCCTTCCGCTTCGATGTGATCGATGTCGGCGACGTTGATGAGGTATTCCCGATTCAGCTTACGCACCATCAGGCGCTCGAGTGGCGATTCGGCTGCAGCGCCCTGCGCCGGGGCAGCCGCAGCCGCCTGGCGGGAATCTGCCCACAGGCCGTAGAGCCTGAACGCTACGATGACGACGAGGAGCAGCCAGTAGCTGACGAAATCCTTGCGGTATTCATAGAACCAGCTCGACCACCACGGCCCGAAGTCGTAGCGCGAGCCCATCAGCCGATAGACGATATCGCGCAGCGCCACCATGCCGCCCACGTGTAGGAGCGAGAAGGGCAAAGTGGCGATGAGATGCGCGGGCAGGTCACGGAGCCAGCCGGAGTCGATGAGCGGGAACTGCCTGAGCCACCAGCCGAGCGGGGGCACCAGCAGCCAGACGCAGACGACGCTCGAGAGCTCCCAGGTCACCGGCTCCCATGCGCCAAGGCGCCCCCCTCCAGCCCGGTCGGCGATCTCGGTAAACACATTCGAGGTGGCACTCGCGAGGAGCAGCACGGCGAGGAACGCCATCTGCCAGATAAAGATCTTCCGGGCGGTGCTCGGCTTGAGGTCCTGGGCGGGGTCCATGGAGGCTGGGCCTGGATTTCAAGGCGCGATTATCTCGAAGGGATGCGCCGGGCAAAAGTCCGGGATGGAAAGTCGTCGATGCGCCTACGCGCCCGCGCGAGTCGGTAGCGGCGGGAAACGCGCATTCTCCTTCGGCGCCGAGCCGCGCTGGCTGACGATAACCGCGGCGGCATTGTTGGCGTAGGCGGCGGCGTCGGTGCGGCCACATCCCGAGATTCTGGCCGCGAGGTAGCCGGCAAAGTGCGCATCCCCGGCACCTGCGGTATCGACGACGGCCATAGGCGCGGTGGGGACGTGCCGGCACTCGCGTCCTGATCCTACCCAGCATCCCTCTGCCCCGCCGCGGATCAGGTACTCGGCGGAAAGGCGGCTCAGGCGCGCGATGATCTGCGGTGTGCTCGCGGCGCCCCAGAGGCTCTTCTCGTCCTCGGCACCGGTTGCGATCACCGAAGCCAGCGGCTCGAAGGCGCCGATCCGCGCGCGAGCCTCCTCATCGGTATCCCAAAGACCGCGGCGGAAATTGCAGTCGAATACCACCCGGCACTCGTCCCGGTGCCGCTGAACCCAACGGCCAAGATGCTCGAAGCTCGCCGCGGAGCAAAGGGCGAGGGTGATCCCGGTGACGAGCAGAATCTGCGGGCGGCCGAGGAGCTCCTCGAATTGCTCGAGAGTCGCGGCGCGAAGGAACCGCCGTGCGGCGGATTGTCCGCGCCAGTAGGAAAAGCCGGCGCTCGGCGCGCTATCGACCGGCAGGCCATAGATCCCGGGCTCGCCCTCGAGCGGCGCTTCGGTGAGCCGGATCCCTTCACGGGTCAATCGCGATCTCAGCCAGGCGGAATATCCGCTGTTGCCGAGTGCGGTCACGAGGGAGATCTCCGGACGAGATGTCCCGAGGATCCGCGCGAGACACACCATCGAGTTGGCGACATCGCCGCCAAAGGCCAGGCGAATCTCGTCCGCTTGCGCCGGTTGCGCCTGTTGCAGCTCGAGCAGCGGCTCGCCGAGAGCGGTGATGCGCCGGATATCGGTCCAGCACCCTTCGGTGCCATCGAGCGTCGCAGTGTCGGCCGGTCTCATCGCTCCGGGACCGCATCGAAGGCGACGGTAAGACGCGGCTGTGGGCTCTCGAATGGCACGGTGCCGTGCCAGAAGTACGAGGGAAAGAGCACGAGCATGCCGGGCGTCGGGCGGACCGAGTACTCGGCCGCAAGCGCCGGCGCGGTCAGAAAGCCGGGCGTGCCGAAGGAAAGTATGCCTTCGTCCGTGCGCGCCTCGGCCATGAGGTCGGGTAACTCCACGTAGAACGCGGAGGAGATCCACCCGCGCGGGTGAACGTGGCTCGTGTGAAAGCCGCGATTGCGCAGCCGCACCGACCAGCTGCCGTTGAATCGCCAGCGATTCTTGTTGCGCCGGCGCAGGGCATCGCCTCCCTGGCCGATGTGCTCGAGGTAGCGCGCGATGGGCGTCGCGAAGGCCTCGAAGAGCCCACGGATCGCCCGGTCGGTGCTGCGCGTGAGATCCTGGGTGGTCTCCGTCCCGTGACGCAGCGATTGAAAGAGGAGCGCGTGCCCTTGCGGGTCGTGCAGGCGGTTGAGACTCGCGGTGAGGTCCGCGAGGAAGCTCGGAAGATCGCTCCAGGGGGCTGGCGGCTCGATCGGCAGCGGCAGGATGAGATTCGCGTAGTCGCAGAGCTCGCCATAGCGCGCATCGCCCAATAACCGCAACGCGGTCGTCTTGAGCGCGATGAGATACTGATCGTCCGGCGCCTTCTGAAGCAGCGCCTCGCAGTTTCGCAAAGCACCCTGCGCATCGCCCACACCGAGTTGGGCCGCGGCGAGCAGGTTGCGGGCGGGAGTGTTATCGGGCAGGAGGCGCATCGCGCGCTCGGCGAGAGAGAGCGCTTTGGCCGGATCGAAATCGAGCGCCGAGAGTCCCGCGCGCACGAGCAGCACCGGCGGCGCCTGGGCTCGCTCGGCTCGCGGAGCGAGACAGTCGTAGGCCGCCCGGGCCTCTCCCGCGCCCTGAAGGATCGCCGCCTTGGTGGCCCAGAGCGCATCGTCGTTGCCGAACCTGCGCAACACCTCATCGAGCGCTTCGGTCGCCTGCTCGAGATCGCCCGTACGGACCCAGATGAGCTGCGCGAGGCTGTTGTGCGCCTCGGTCAGGCGCGGCTCGAGCCGCAGGCAATCGCGCAGCGCCGTCTCGGCGCGGGCGCTGGCGCCCTCGGCCATCAGGCTCTTGGCGTAGGTCAGGCAGAGTGTCGCGGTTCTGAAGCCGCGCGCCAGCGCCCGATGCGCGATCTGGCCGGCCTCGGCATGGCGGCCGGCGGCGTTGAGCGCGATCGCGAGCGCCTGGGCGGGCGCGGGGCTCTCCGGCGCCGCCGCCGCGAGATTGCCATACAGGGAGATCGCTTCCGCGCCTCGACCGAGTGCGATGAGCGCACTGACATGCTGCGTGGCGAGCTCCGCATCGAGCCGGCCGCCGGTGCAAAAGGGAGCGGCCACCGCCAGCGCCCGCGCCGGGCGGGCGGTGTCGTTGTAGTAACGCGCGAGGATGAGGGCTGCGCGCGGATCGGGCCGGGAGCCCGCGAGCGCGTGCTTAAGCACGCTCTCGGCCTCGCCGCCCCGGCCGCTTCCGAGCAGCAGCTCGCCGAGGGTGGTGTGCGTTGCAGTCCAGGTCGGATCGACTTCGAGGGCGCGTCGCAGGAGCTTTTCCGCGCCTGAGGCATCGCCCAAGGCGAGCTGGGTGCCGGCCAGGAGCCGCAGCGCCTCGACGAAGGTCGGGTGGGCCTCGACGATGCTCTCGAGACGCTCCTGCGCGGCGTGGAATTGGCCCGCCTGAAGAAGAGCGCTGATGGCGCGCATGGCTTCGAGGACGGAGGCCGGAACGGACACGTGTGATCGACCCCGGAATCGGAAAAGCTGCCGGGATTCTCGCACGGGCGGGCGCAGCGTGCGCAGCGCTGCCGCCGAGCGGCGGCCCGCGCTTCCCTCAGATCGTGCGGCGGCGCTCCGGGGGGAAG
>JBAUOO010000051.1:0-6097 GCA_049579785.1 Steroidobacteraceae bacterium | reverse complement strand
CCGCATCGCGACTCGATGTTGCCCTCGAGTAACCCGGCATGCCCTGGAAGCGGCGCCCGTTCAGCGGGCGCGATGCCGCCCGCGCGCTGAACATCGCCGACCTGCGCGCGATCGCGCGCCGGCGCGTACCGGGGTTCGTGTTCGAATACCTCGAGGGGGGAGGCGAGGACGAGACGACGCTGCGGCGCAACCGCGAGGCGTTCGCCGCGCTGCGCTTCGTGCCGCAGACGCTCATCGATACCTCGGCGAGGAGCCTCGCGACCTCGGTCCTCGGCCGCCCGTCCGCCGCGCCGCTCGCCATCGCACCGACCGGCCTCAACGGCATGTTGCACCCCGAGGGCGATCTCGCCCTCGCCCGCGCGGCCGCCGCTTTCGGAATCCCCTACACGCTGAGCACTCTCTCGACGACCCGTCTCGAGGAGGTCGCGGCCGCAGCGGGCGGGCGGCTCTGGATGCAGCTTTACGTCATGAAGGATCGCGCGATCGCCGAGGACATCATGACCCGGGCGGCCGCCGCGGGTTACGAGGCGCTGGTGTTTACCTCGGACGCCAACGTCTTCGGCAATCGGGAGTGGGACCGGCGCAGCTACCTGAGGCCCGGCAAGCTGCGAGCGGGCGCGGCCCTCGATGCGATGCGCCACCCGCGCTGGCTCTTCGAGATGCTGGCGCGCCATGGCGTACCGCGATTCCGCAATATCGAGGCGTTTCTGCCGGCCGGGGCGGCGAGCGCGGTCGGCGGCAGCACCATCGTCCCGCAGATGTTCGCGCCTACGATCACGTGGACGGACATCGACTGGATCCGCCGCCACTGGCCCGGGAAGCTCCTCATCAAGGGGGTGCTGGCGCTCGAGGACGCGCGGCGCGCCGTCGATGCCGGCTGCGACGGTGTCGTGCTCAGCAACCATGGCGGACGGCAGCTCGATCACTGCGTGGCGCCCATCGAAGTGCTCGGCGAGATCGCCGCGGCGGTCGGCAACCGCCTCACGATCGTCATCGACAGCGGCTTTCGGCGCGGGAACGACATCGCCAAAGCGCTCGCCTTGGGGGCGCACACCGTGATGATCGGACGCGCGGCTCTCTACGGCTTGGCCGCCGGCGGCGAGCATGGGGTGCGCCGCGCCCTCGACATGCTCGCCGTCGAGCTCGATCGCGTGCTCGGTCAGCTTGGCTGCCGGTCCGTCGGCGAGCTGCGGCCCTCGCTCCTGCGTTAGGCGGCCAGAACGCCTTTTGCTTTGGCGGCGTGGGTCGCGATCGCGTCCATCAGACCCGGCGAGAGACAGTCATAAGGCTCGAGCTTGAGCTCCTTCAGCCGAGCGCGCACCTCGCCCATCTTCGCCGGCGGGAATCCCGACTCGATGATGGAGGATACGAAGGCCGCGAAATCGGGCGCCGCCCAGCCCTGCTCGCGGAAGAGCTCCGGATGGACGAAGTCGAACCCATAGAAGGGGTGATTCTTGTTCTCGATCCGGCCGTACATGTGCACGCCGCAGCCCGTGCAGGCGTAGCGCTGGATGGGCGCACTCTGATCGACGATCTTCAGCTTCTGCGCATTGGCGGTCACCGAGAGCTTCTCGCGCGGAATCACCGCGACCAGCGAGAAGAGCGCCGCCTGCGGCTTCCAGCACTTGCTGCAGCCGCAAACATGGTCGAAGGCGACATTCGCACCGAGACTCACCGTGACCGGTGAGCTGGCGCATTTGCAGGTGAGCGTGCCGCCCGCGAACCCCGAATTGCCGGGTTTGACGCCGTGATCGACTGCCGGATGGATCGAGATGGCCATATGTTTATCCTCGCAGGAGTTGTTGGCTTTCAGAACGTCACGACGGAGCGGATCGACTCGCCCTTGTGCATGAGATCGAACGCGTCGTTGATCTTCTCAAGCGGCATCACGTGCGTGATGAGATCGTCGATGTTGATCTTCTTGTCCATATACCAGTCGACGATCTTCGGTACATCCGTGCGGCCGCGGGCGCCGCCGAAGGCGGTACCCTTCCATACCCGACCGGTGACCAGCTGGAAAGGTCGGGTCTTGATTTCCTGTCCGGCCCCGGCCACCCCGATGATGACCGACACGCCCCAGCCGCGGTGACAGCATTCGAGCGCCTGACGCATGAGATCGACGTTGCCCACGCACTCGAAGCTATAGTCCGCGCCACCGTCGGTGAGGCCGACCAGATGCTGCACCAGGTCCCCGCCCACCTCCTTGGGATTGACGAAATGCGTCATCCCAAAGCGCTCGGCGAGCGGCTTGCGCCGCGCATTCACATCGACGCCGATGATCCTGTTGGCGCCGACCATGCGCGCCCCCTGGATCACGTTGAGGCCGATGCCCCCGAGGCCGAACACGACGACGTTGGCCCCCGGCTCGACCTTCGCGGTGTTGATGACGGCGCCGACGCCGGTCGTCACGCCACAGCCGATATAACAGACCTTCTCGAAGGGCGCATCCTCACGGATCTTCGCGACCGCGATCTCCGGCAGCACCGTGTAGTTGGAAAAGGTCGAGCAGCCCATGTAGTGATGCACCATCTTGCCGCCGATCGAGAAGCGGCTGGTACCGTCGGGCATGACACCCTTGCCCTGGGTGGCGCGGATCGCCGTGCAGAGGTTGGTCTTGCGCGAGAGGCAGGACTTGCACTGCCGGCATTCGGGCGTGTAGAGCGGGATGACATGATCGCCCTTCTTCACCGAGGTGACCCCCGGCCCCGTCTCGACCACGACCCCGGCACCCTCGTGGCCGAAGATCGCCGGAAAGAGCCCCTCCGGGTCGGCGCCCGAGCGGGTGAACTCATCGGTGTGACAGACGCCACTCGCCCTGATCTCGACCAGGACCTCCCCCGCCTTGGGGCCTTCCAGGTCGACGGTCACGATCTCGAGCGGCTTGCCCGCCGCGTATGCAATGGCTGCTTTGGTTTTCATGCGCAATGCTCTGGATTCGACAGTCCCATCAGCGGGGCATGAGTTTAGCGTCGGCATCCACGCGAATTCGCGCCGGGCCGTCGCCGGTACCCCTCCGCCGGGCTGTTGTTCCAATACGGAACACTGGCCTGCTCCGCTGTACCGCTTTCGATGCTCGCGGCGACGGCCCCGGCGGCAACCATGGCATAATGCCCGCGCAGGATCGAGAGGGGGATCCCATGCTGCAGCCGATCGGCAGTCATGCCCGGTATATTCAGTCGGTACTACGCGGTACCGCCCGCGACGAGGGCTCAGGCACGCCTGACTACGTAAAGCGCTCCTGGCTGCGTTGCCTTGGCCAGTACCACCTCGACCCGCAGTCGCAGCGGGAACCCTATGTCTTGCCCCGGGACGAGCGTCTCGCGCGCAAGGAACGCAACCTCGAGCTGGTCTCTTTCGCCGACGCCGAGATGGCGCACCTTTATCACCAGCTGGCAGGCTCCGGCTACTCGATCATCCTGACCGACCGCGACGGTGTGCTGCTCGACTACTACGGGGACTTGAGCTTCCGCAATGCGGCCTTCCGCACCGGGCTGGTGCTCGGGGCGGTCTGGAGCGAGGAGCACGGCGGCACCAACGGCATGGGCACCTGTCTGTTCGAGCGGGCACCGCTCATCGTGCATCGCGATCAGCACTTCTTCTCCCGTAATACCGGGCTGACCTGTTGCGCCGCCCCGATCTTCGACTATCGCGGGGATCTCGTGGCGGTGCTCGATGCCTCCGGGGAGTCCGACCGCGCGCAGCAGCACACACTGGTGCTCGTCAACATGTCGGCGCAGATGATCGAGAATCGCCTCTTCCTCTATCGCTTCAAGGACGAGTTCGTGGTGCGTTTCCACAGCCGGCCGGAGCTGGTCGGCACCTGGAGCGAAGGGATCATTGCGCTCGATGCTTCCGGAGCGATCGCGGCGCTCGATCGCAATGCCCTGTTCCAGCTGGGAATCAAGAGCGCGACCGAGCTCACCGGCGCCCCGCTCGAGCGGGTCTTCAACATCTCGCTCAGCGCGCTCGTCGGCCGCAGCCAGAAGAAGTCCTTCCACGCCCTGCCGATCTACGACGCCCGGCACGGCGGGCGCTTCTTCGCCGTCGCGCAAGCGCCGCAGTCGAGGCGCCCCCCCGGCAAGCAGCGGCTGACGCGAATCGAGGAGCTGCCGATCTCGGACCCCGCACGCAGCCCCCTCGATGAGCTCGACTTCGGCGATCCGATGATGGCGCGCAACATCCAGGCTGCACGGCGAACGCAGTCGCGCGAGGTGCCGATCCTGCTGCTCGGCGAATCCGCCACCGGCAAGGAATTCTTCGCACGCGCCATGCACGCCTCGAGCGACCGGGCCGATAAGCCCTTCTTCGCGGTCAACTGCAGCTCCCTGCCCGAGGCGCAGCTCTCGCAGGAGCTCTTCGGCCGCAACTCCACCGCCCGCAGCGCGCCACCCGCAGGCTCGGCGCCGGGGCCGGCGGCCGCTCCGGCGGAAAGCGCCGAGCGCGGCCCCGAGCCGACTCAGGTCGATGAGGATCTCGGGCGGATCGTACAGGCGAACGGCGGTACGTTGTTTCTCGATGATGTCGGCGAGCTTCCCCTCGAGCTGCAGGCGAGACTCCTGCACGTCATCGAGGAGCGGGAGGTGCTGCGTCCAGGCGGCGAGGCGCCGGTTCGCATCGATGTCAGGGTGGTGAGCGCGGCGCGCGGCGGGCTGCAGGAGAAGGTCCGTCGCGGCGAATTTCGTGAGGACCTTTTCTACCGCCTGCAGAGCCTGGTGCTGACACTGCCGCCGCTGCGCGAGCGCAAGGACAAATCGGCACTCATCCGCCATGTCTTCGCCCAGGAAAGCGCCGCGACTCCTTCGGTGGCGTTGGGGGATGAGCTTGCCGATGCGCTTCGGGCCTACGCCTGGCCGGGCAACATCCGCCAGCTGCGCAACGTGCTGCGCGGGATGATCGCCATGCGCTCGGCCGACCGGCTCGACGGCAGCTGTCTACCCGCGGATTACGGCGTCGGCGAGCCGGAGCCGGTGGAAGCGCAGGAGTGCGCGCTGCCGCCCGAGGCGCAGGGCCTCAATCCCCTTGAGAGAGCCGAGCGCGGCGCCCTGCTCAAGGAAATCGAGCTGCACCACGGCAACATCAGCCGGGTGGCGCACAAGCTCGGCATCGGCCGCAACACGCTCTATCGGAAGATGCGACGGCTGGGCATCACGCTGCCGCCGAGGCACTGATAGTGGCGCAAAGTCGCCATCCTGCCGCTTTGCGCGCCCCGCCTTAACTTGCTTTTGGGCTAACGTCCGCATCTCCTGGTGCGATGCGCTCCCGCCGGCACTGCCCCCCAGTGCAGGGTAGACGATCGAGTGCCACCGGTGTTCCAGCCAGGCGCGGCAGCTCGGCTTGAGCGACAATGGCGCGCTTGGGACACGGGCGAATCGAGGGGCTGGCAATGTCAGAGACCATCTTCGGCAGGATCCTGAGCGGCGCGATTCCCTGTCACAAGGTGTATGAGGACGAGCACGTGCTCGCCTTCCTCGACATCAATCCGCTCAGCATGGGCCATACCCTGGTCGTTCCCAAGGAGCCGGCGCCCACTCTCGATGCGCTTTCTGATGAGTCCGCGGCGGCACTCGGGCGCGTGCTGCCGCGCATCTGCCGCGCCGTGATCGCGATCACCGGGGTCAAGGAATACAACGTGCTCGAAAATAATGGAGTCGCGGCGCATCAGGCCGTACCGCACGTGCACTTTCACATCATCCCGAAGCCAAGCCACGACCAAGGCCTCGGCATCGGATGGCCGGCACGGGCGCTCGAGGGCGAGTCAGGCGCCAAGCTTGCTGCCAAGCTGCGGGAGAATATCCGCTGAGGGAACGCCGCCGATGCCCGGGAGCGCTTGCGCGCCGCCGGCCTCGATCACCACCCCATCAAGCCGATCGATCCCGAGGTGCTGCGGGAACTGGGGCAGGGAGGAGGCGCGAGGATTGCCGCCCAGCGCTTCCGCTTGTACAATGCGCGGCCTCCTGGTGCGGGGTGGAGCAGTCTGGCAGCTCGTCGGGCTCATAACCCGAAGGTCGCAGGTTCAAATCCTGCCCCCGCTACCAAAGTTCAGGTCTGTCAGCGAAACGGTCCGCTGACATTCTCATGGAGCCACGGAACCAGATGT
>JBAUOO010000050.1:0-20370 GCA_049579785.1 Steroidobacteraceae bacterium | reverse complement strand
GCGCGCGAGCGCGCGTGCAAGCTGCGACTTCGAGAAGCTCACGGAACGTCCAAACAATCGCGCAATCTCCTCGTGCGAGTAACCCTCCACCTCGAACAGCCACACTACCGCGCGCCCGACCGGCGTCAGATTCGCCAGTGCGCGCTCGACGTCGAGCACGTCGACGGAGATCGCCGGCGTAACACGCGGCATCGTCGTGCCCGGGGAATCGCGGTCATCCCCGGGCTCCCACTGCAGCCGTGCCCGATGCCACGGTGAGCGCAAGTACATGAGACACCGGCTTACGGCGATCCGGCGCAACCAGGCGCCGAGCGGCGCCTCGCCGCGAAAGTCCCCGAGCCGCTGGAAGAGCGCCATCATGGTGTCCTGAAACAGGTCTTCGGCCACCGCCCGGTTCCCCACCAGCCTGCGGATCAGCGCGAACACCCCGGGCCCGAGCGCCCGATACATCGCCGCCTGAGCCGCCTCGTCCCCGTGGCGCGCCCGCGCGATCAGCTCATCGGATAGGGCAATGTCGGCGAGCGGGCTCACGAAATGATTAGATGCGCGAGCGCCGCGAAAGGTCGCACCCCGCAGGATTCCGCCACCCTTCACCCATCTACTTGGCCCTATACTTGCGCCCTCGTGCCCGAGTGGCGGAATTGGTAGACGCAGCGGACTCAAAATCCGCCGCCCTTAAAAGCGTGTCGGTTCGACTCCGACCTCGGGCACCACTGCGCCTTTCGTCGTTCGCACTCGCTCGAGTCTAACGCTCGCACTTCGCCGCAGTCATATTTGCGGCAGGCGCGGATCCTTTGGGGGAACCGTGACCGGCTTCTCGGACCCCTGGCGAGGTGTGCGCTGCAATGGATGGATGGAGACGGTTCGACTGCGCGCCGTGCAGCAGCCATCGCGGATCGAGAGGCTGTTGGTATCGTTTGCCTCGAACGCCGCAATCGTGGCCGAGGGAGCTTATCTCGTGCGCGACCCGGCCGCGATGACGCCCGAAGTGCAGCGCCTGCTCACCGATGCGATGCGCAAGGGACATGCGTGGTGCTGCTGGACGGATGACGCTCAGGTCTGGCTGATCACAGGAGAGATGTCGCTCGCCCTGTCGCGGGAATGCGGCTCGCCCGTGCTCGATGTGCAGGTCTACGGCGCGGACGGAACTCTCAAAGACAGCGACTGCTGGCTGGTTGACAAGGACGGCAAGTGGCATCGCTGTGCCCTCACAAAAAACCCGGCCTCACCACCGGATAAGTAGCGGTGCTCGCGCGCCGGCGGCGAAGCTCAGCGCGCGGCCGGCGCCGTGATGCTCACGATCGCGGCTCGCGCGGATTGTCGAACCTGCGGGCTCGAATCGCCGAGAGCCTGCCGAAGGTCTGGGAGCGCCATGCGCGCCGCGGGCCCTATGGCGCCGAGGGCGCTGCAGGCGCTGCCTCGCGACCCCGCTTCTTGACTGTGCAGCATGGCCCGCAGGCCCGGCACCGCGCTCGCCGCGGCGGCGCCGATGCTGCCGATGTCCGCGGCCGCCCAGGCCCTGACTTGCGGATCGGAATCCTGAAGCGCGGTGACGAGCGCCGGCAGTGCGGGCCGGATGTCGAGCCTCGAGGCGCCGTCGGGGAAGTGCCACCAACCGCCTGCCAAAACACCCAAGGCGACCACGACATCGCGCCGCATGCCCGCATCCGGATCGCGCAGCGCCCGCGCCAGGGCCGGTACGCTGGCCGGGCCGAGGGCATGGAGCTCGTCGTAGACTTTCTCACGCCGCAGCTCGAGGGCGGGCAGCGGCCGCTGAGTTGCCTGCTTGGAAGCGATGCCGCGCGGAAAGGCCCGCAGCGGCAGCGGCAGATCGCGCAGCTTGGCCACGAGGGTGTCGGCTTCCGCGCAGCGGCTCGGTGCCGAGAGCCCGCGCCGCGCGACGGCGGGCGTCGCGCTTGCGATCGCAACGAAGATCACTGCCGCCGCGATTGCCTCGTACCGTCGGCTCACGCTCTCATGATAACACTCGCCCTCGGGTCAGCCGGCGGCTCGACCGGCGGGCGGCTTGCGCGGCTCGAACAACACGATTTCCCCGGGAGCACTCGAGGCGGTGATGCAGTTGCGGCCCTGGGATTTGGCCTGGTAGAGCGCCGCGTCGGCTGCGGCGATCAGGTCCTCCATGCGCTCCCCGTCCTGCGGATAACAGGCGATGCCGAGCGAGGCGGTGATGCGCGGCAAGGTGATGCCGCGCGTGACCACGCGCAGCTGCGCGATCGCCTCGCGGATGGCCTCGGCCTTGGAATAGGCATCATCGACCGAGCATCCCGGCAGAACGAGAAGGAATTCCTCGCCACCGTAGCGGCAAGCGACATCCTCGGCGCGGGTATGGCGTTTGAGCACGTGCGCGACGTTTCTCAACACCTCGTCGCCCGCCTCGTGTCCATTGGCATCGTTGTAGGCCTTGAAATGATCGACATCCAACATGATGAGGCTCACCGGGAGGCCATGGCGCTGCGCGCGGGCAAACTCGCGATGCAGAGAGATCTCGAGGTGCCGGCGGTTGTAGAGCTCGGTGAGCGGATCGCGTTCGGAGCCGCTGCGAAGGGTCTCCTGCAGCCTGAGATTACCCACCGCGAGCGAAAGTTGCTCGGCAAGCGCCGAGGCCAGTCGCTGTACGTCTTCTGAGATGACCTCCGCGCCCGCCCGCCGCAGGTGGAGCACCGCCAGCGTGTCGCCCTGCGATACCAGCGGCACGCAAAGACAGCTGTCCTCGCACGGGCCGACGTGGCCGCACAGGGCGCCAGCGCTCGCAGGCGCGTAGAGGTGCGGCCGCCCACGACGAAGCGCCCAGCAATCCTGGGAGGAGAAGCTCTGCGCCGCGGCCGCGGTTCCCCAGCTCACCTGTTGCTCGAGAGTGCCGTCGTCACGTCGCGAGACATAGAGCGCGCCGCCGACGCCGGGCAGGAGTTTCGGCAGCGCGCCATGGATCACGAGGTTCGCCTCGGCCTGCGAGTGACAGGTCTGAAGCAGCTCCACCATGGTGCTCATGGCTGAGATCTCCTGCAGCAGCCGGCTCTGGCGGCGAATCGTTGCCCTGAGGGTCGACTCGCTGCGGCGACGGGCGATGATTTGCAGGGCGAGAAGCGTCAGCAGCAGCACGCACAGCCCGAAGAGCACCGACAGGGCAATCGAGGTGCCGCGCAGGCCGCTCTCAGGGCTGCCCGGGCCGACTCGCTCATCGGCAAAGGCGCGCGCAGTCAGGACGAGGAGGCCGAGTGCGATGCCGGTGAGGCCCGCGGCGATGACCCGAGGCGCCCGGCCACGGTCGGCCGACCGCGCCGGCAGATCGCTCGCTTGGATCCCGGGCAACCACATGAGAACGAAGTCTCACCTGAATGGGTATTCGAGTCACTGCTTCGGCCCCCGGGGGCGCCCCCTTGAGGGCTCCCGGACGAACTGTGACGTGCCTTCGCCGCGGCCGGCGCGAGGCGTGATCCAGGTACGGCAGGAGAGCGCTAGGCGGAAGCCGAGGCTTTCTTCAGGCTCGGAGGGAGTCGGGTCGCGCCGGCCGCCCTCGAGGGCCCCGCAGACGCGAGCAAGGTCGCGAAATCGGCCGCCGGGACCGCCGCCGAGAGGAGGAAGCCCTGCAGCGCATCGCAGCCTTCCATCTGCAGAAATCGCAGTTGCGCCTCGGTCGCAACGCCCTCCGCGACGATCTTGAGATTGAGGTTATGTCCGAGCGCGATGATGGAACGAACGATGGCCGCATCGTCCGGGTCAACGCAGACATCCTCCACGAAGGAGCGATCGATCTTGAGCGTATCGAGAGGAAACCGCTTGAGATAGCTCAATGAGCTGTAGCCGGTGCCGAAGTCATCCACCGCGATGGCGAAGCCGAGCTTCTTGAGGGCGAGCAGCGAGCGTCGGCCGCCCTCGGCATCGCGCATGAGGACGCCCTCGGTCAGCTCGAGCTCGAACAGGTGCGCCGGCAGCCGCGCGCGATCGACGGTATCGCAGATGCGAAGGATCGACTCGGGATGCATGAAATCGCGACCGGAGAGATTCACCGCGATCGAGACCGCCTCGAGGCCCGCGGCCCGCCACGCCGTCAGGTCGCGACAGACCCGCTCGAGTACCCACCGATCGACTTCGGCAATGAGCCCGGTCTCCTCGGCCACCGCGATGAAATCGGCCGTCGGAACCAGACCGCGCTCGGGATGAAACCAGCGCAACAGCGCCTCCGCACCCAGGACCTCGAGAGTGCGCGCTCCATATTTCGGCTGGTAATAGACCTCGAGCTGCGCCTGCTCGAGAGCGCGGCGCAACTCCATTTCCAGCGCGAGACGCCGCATCGCCTTCCCGGCGAGCGCGCTCGTGTACACCTGATGGCGGTTACGACCGCTCGCCTTCGCCTCGTACATGGCGCCATCGGCATTCTTGAGCAGGCTGTGCAGGTCTTCTCCGTGCTCGGGATAAAGGGCGATCCCGACGCTCGGAGTGACGACGAGCTGGTAAGCGCCTTGCTGCAGAGGTGGACCGAGCGCCATGCGGACGAGCTCCGCCGTTCGTTGCGCATCCTCGAGCGTTGGATTGCCTGCCAGAACGATGACGAACTCGTCCCCTCCCACACGAGTCAGCTGCGCACGCAGCATCCCGGTGCCGGCCGCGCCCAGGCCCGCCAGCACCTCCGTGAGGCGCAGCGCAACCTGCCGCAGCAGCGCATCCCCCGTGCCATGACCGAGCGTGTCGTTGATGCGCTTGAACTGATCGAGGTCGACGTAAAGCAGCGCAATCCTATGGCCGTCGCGTCGGGCCTCCTCGAGGGCCTGGGACAGATGCTCGCCGAGCCATTCGCGGTTGGGTAGATCGGTGAGCACGTCGTAATAGGCGAGCCGGTGAATGTGCGCCTCCCTCAGGCGCAACGCCTCGAGCGTGCGAGCGCCGCGCAGCACGTACCGCAGCCGGTGCGCGAGCAGCGTCCAGTTGATGGGCTTGACGACGAAGTCCGTGGCGCCGACCTCGTACGCGCGGTCGATGGAGGAGGAGTCATCGAGGCCCGTCACCATGATGATCGGCACTCGCTCGCCGCCCGGGAGTGCACGGATTGAAGCGCAGGTCTCATAGCCATCGCCATCCGGCATGTGTACATCGAGAAGAATGATCTCGGGCATCCGCAGCGCGCAGGCGCCGATGGCCGCATCGCCCGAAGCGACGGCCTGAACGTCGAACCCCGAGCTCTCCAGCATGGCACCGGCCAGCTCCCGCACCAGCGCATCATCGTCGGCGAGCAGGACGCGAACGGGCTCCGCTGAGCTCACGCGGACCTCCGCATTTCGGTCTCGAGCTCCGATCGCACACGCGCGTGCAGGTCATGCAGCTCCGCCAGCAGCTCGTTTGTGCCGGAGAGCTCGCCCCGACGAGCGCGCTCCTCGAGCTCGCGACACAGCCGCGCGAGCGCGTGTGCGCCGAGATTGCCGTTGTAGGAGCGCCATGCGTGCGCCGCGCGCGCGAGCTCGGTGGCGGCTCCGGACTGCGCCGCACTCTCGATCTGCGTCACGAGCGCCTGCGAGTCGGTCAGGTAGCGCTCCGCGATATGACTCAACATGTCGCGGTTGCCGCGGCGCGGCAGCGCACGCAGGCCGTCGAGCACCGTAGCATCGAGCACCGGCTCCGCGACCGGGAGGGACGGCAGATACCGGCGCAGGAGCTCTTCCAGCGCCTGGCGGCTGAAAGGCTTAGCGAGATGGCCGTCCATGCCGGCCGCCAGACAGGCGGCGCGCCCTTCGCTCGTCGCATCCGCGGTCAAGGCGACGATCGGGAGCCTCCGCCCTGCCGGCTCTCTGGCGCGCCATTCCGCGGTCGCAGTGTAGCCGTCCATCACCGGCATCTCGCAGTCCATCAGCACCAGATCGAAACGCATGGCCGAGAGCGCCACCAGCGCCTGCTGGCCGTTGTCGACCGTCTCGACCTCGATGCCGAGTGAGGTGAGCATTCCGGTCGCAACTTCGCGGTTCAACGCCTGGTCCTCGACCACCAGCACTCGCCCGCGCAGCGCTGGAGCGTTGCGGGGAGCGGCCAGCGCGCCGCTGCCGCGTCGCGAAATCACCGCGCCGGAGGACTCCCCGGCCAGCAGCCGCCGCAGCTGCAGAAGGCGCAGCGGCTTGGTAATTTCCGCATCGAAAGAGGAAGCACTCGGATCCGCCGGTGCGGCCAGATGCACGAAGCTCACCATGTGCACGCAACGCACGATTCCTCTCTTCCGCAGGTCCGGCAGGAGCTCCGCGCCGCGACCATCGGGCAACACGTCATCGACTACCGCCGCCCGGAATGCGGAGCGGGTCAACTCGATGCGGGCCTCTTCCAGGGAGCCCACGGTCGTCGGATTACCCCCCCACTCGTGCAGCGCCCGCCCGATGACCGTGCGCGCCGAGGTGTTACCACACACGACGAGCGTACGAAGCGCGACAATCGGAGCCGACAGCTCCGCGCGGACGTGCTCGGACTCAGGCTGTGTTGGCGCGATCTTCATCGACAGCTCGCAGGAGAAAGTTGAGCCGGCGTTCGGCGCGCTCACCAGGACCAGCTTCCCGTCCATGAGCTCGATGAGCTGGCGGGCGATGGAAAGCCCGAGCCCGGTGCCACCGAAGCGGCGGGTGGTCGAGGCATCCTCCTGAGTGAACTGCTCGAAGATGCGCGACTGGTTCGCCGGAGCAATGCCCACTCCGGTATCGGCCACGGCGAGGCGGACCCGCAGCTCACCGTTTTGCTCGCCGAGCCGCTCGATCCGGAGGATGACTTCCCCATGTTCGGTGAACTTGATCGCGTTGCCGCCGAGATTGACGAGCACCTGACGCAACCGCACCGCATCGGCCATGAGCAGAGGGAGTCCCTCTGGCGGGGTGTCGCAAATGAGTTCGATGTTCTTGGTCGCGGCCCGGCTCGCCAGCATCTCGGCGGTCTGCTCGACGATCTCGATGAGATCGCACTCCACCGGATCGAGCTGCAGCCGTCCGGCTTCGATCTTCGAGAAGTCGAGCACGTCGTTCACGATCGCAAGCAGCGAGTCGGCGGAGCGGTGGATGGCCTCGGCGAAGCGCCGCTGTGCCTGATCGAGCCGGGTATCGAGAAGGAGCGCCGTCATTCCGAGTACGCCATTCATCGGCGTTCTGAGCTCGTGGCTCATGCGCGCCACGAACTCGCCCTTGGCGCGGCTCAACACCTGTAGCTGCTCGTTGCGCTCCTCGAGCTCACGGGTGCGCTCGTGCACCGTGCGCTCGAGCTCGCGGCTGTAGCGCAACTGGCGGTCGCGGCGCGCGTGCTGGAGTCTGAGAAGATAAGCGAGCGCCAGCGCGGCCGCGATCAAATACCCGATCCGCGCCGCAGTGGTGTTCCACGGCGCGGGCGCCACATAGATCGGGATCGCGAGCGGGGTCGAGCTCCAGACGCCGTCGGCGTTGGCGGCGCGGACGTTGAAGACGTAATTTCCCGGCGCGAGGTTGGTATAGGTGGCGCGATGAGCCGAGTTACCGTTCTGCCAGGTGGAATCGAACCCCGCCATGCGGTAGGCGTAGCGGTTGTCGGCGGGCGCGGTGTAGTCGAGGGCGGCGAAGTCGAACGTGACCAGCCTCTGGCCGTAGTTGAGCCGCAGCGGCCGTGCGGGCCCGGGCAGATCGGGCAGCGGCAGCGGCCGATCCATGATTTGCGCGCCGGTCAAGACGACTGTCGGCGCCGGCGCGTGTGCGCTCACGGCCTCCGGCGAAAAAGCGTTGAAGCCATTGTTGCCGCCGAAGTAGAGCAACCCGTCGCGGCCATGGTAATGGGCATTGCTCTCGAACTCATCACCCTGCAGGCCCTGGGCCTGGTGGTACACCTTGATGGCGCTCTTGCGAGGATCGAAGCGCACGAGCCCGTTGTCGGTGCTCAGCCACAGTCGCCCCTCGTCATCGGACTCGATGCCCCACACCACCTCGCTCGGCATGTGCTGGGTCGCGGGCGGACTGCTGAAGCGAACCGCGGCAGGATCGGCGGAGCTGCCAATCAGCTCATCAAGACCACCGGCCGTACCGATCCACAGGTGTCCGCCGGCATCGGTGTGGAGCGCGTACACTGCGTTGTCGCTCAGCGATCCCGAATCGCCGTCATCGCGCAGGTAGTGATAGAAGCGCCCGCTGCGCCGGTCGAAGAGATTGAGACCACCGCCCACAGTGCCGATCCACAGGTTGCCGCGAAAGTCCTCCGCGAGAGCGAGGGGCAATGCGTTGTCGAGGGCGTCGCCGCCGCTGCCGTAGGGATAGCGCCTCACCTTGCCGCTCCTGCGATCGATGCTCGCGAGGCCGCCGCCGAAGGTGCCGACCCAGAGGGTGCCGTTACGCCCCTCCAACAGGGACATGATGCCGTCTGCCGGCAATGTGGCCTGATCGTCCGCCTCATGGCGATAGACAACCACGCGTCCTGTCTTCAGATCGAGCCGGTCGAGTCCGCCTGCCATCGTACCGATCCAGAGGATGCCGGCGCCATCGTAGTGCAGCGACATCACGCGGTCGTCGGATAGCCTGACCGGGGTCGGTCCGGTGTGTCCGAACCGTGTTTCCCTGCCGGTGCGCCTATCGATCTCGATCAACCCGCCCGTGGTGCCGACCCATACCCGACCCTGACCGTCATCGGCAAAGGCGTAGACGCTCTTGTCGCGAAAGGATGGGCTCAGATAGTGACCAAATAGCCAGCTGCGCGGATTCCAATGATCGGCGCCGCCCTTGCGGGTACCGACCCAGAGCACCCCGCCGCGATCCTGGTAGAGCGCCATGATCTCGCTGTCGGAAAGGCTCTGCGGATCATCCGGCTCGTTGCCGTAATGGAGGAAAGTGCCGCTGGCCGGATCGAGCAGATCAAGCCCGTCCTGCGTGCCGACCCACATCCGACCGGCCCGATCCTGGAGGATCGCCCAAACCCAGTCGTTCGAGAGCGAGCGCGGATCGGCGGCGCGATGTCGGAAGACCTCGATCCGTGAGGTAGTCGGATCGAGCCGGTCGAGCCCGCCCGCCTTCGTGCCGATCCACAGGATGCCGTTGCGGTCCTGAAAGATCGCGTGCACTTGGTTGTCGCTGAGACCGGAACCGTCCGGCTGGCGCGTGTAGGTGACGAAATCACCGCGCCCCGGCCGGTAGCGACTCAGTCCGCCGTCGGTGCCGATCCAGATCCGACCGGCGTGATCGGCGTATAGCGCGTATATCGCATCCGAGGGCAGCGAGTGCGGATCGCCGTCGCGATGGCGGAAGTGCCGGGCCCGCCCGGTCCGCGGATCGAGGATGTCGAGACCCGAGTTTTGAGTGCCTACCCAGATGCGGCCTTGGCCGTCGATGAGTAGCGTACGAGTCGAATCGCTGGCGAGTGAATCCGGGCGCCGCGGGTCATGGCGGAAATCCACAAAATGATCCGTGCGCGGACTCCAGCGCGCCACGCCCCCATCGTCCGTCGCGACCCAGAGGTTGCCCTGCTGGTCCTCGGCGATCTGCCAGATGTAATCGCTCGCCAGCGCATGAGGGTTGCCGCGCTCGCGGCGGTACTCGCGCACCGAGTAGCCATCATAGCGGTCCAGGCCGTTCTCGGTTCCGAGCCAGATATAGCCTCGCGAGTCCTGGAATATGCAGTTGACGGTGCTCTGCGAGAGACCATCGCGCATCGTCAGATGCTCGAAGTACATCGGCCGCTCGGCCGGTGTCACGGAGTCCGCGAGCACCGGGCCGCTGGCGGCGGCGCTCAGGACGCACGCCGCCAGGAGCCAAAGTTGACGCGGACCTCGACGCATGCGAAGACCCCGCCAGATCTCACTGTTGCGGCGGAACGTTGATGCCCGTGTAGGAATCGCTCCACGCGTAACCGCTGCTGTACGTGTCGCTCCAAGCGTAGCCGTCGCTCCAGGCATAGCCGTCGCTCCAGGCATAGCCATCGCTCCAGGCGTAGCCATCGCTCCACGCATAGCCATTGCCGGCGGTGTAACTGCCGTTCCAGAGGAAACCGTCGCCGACCACCGGAACGCCGAAGAGGAGGTTGCCCAACGCGCTGACCAACCCACCGACGAGCTTGCCGAGCCCTCCGAGCAGACCGCCAAGCAGTCCTCCGCTCGAGCTACGCTGCCCCTGGCTCACGGCCATGATGTAGTAGTTGCCGCTGCTGTCCCGGTCAGCGCGTCCGCCGAAGTGCTGTACTCCCGCGAGATCGAGCAACACGCTCAATCCCTGATTGGCGCAGTTCGTCGCCGTGCCGTAAATCGCATCGTGCGCGTCGACGAGCCCGGCGCCCTGTTGGAACACCGTGTATGCCAGGGTGCCATCGGAGTTGACGGCCGGATGCGCGCCGGCCATCAGCCGGCATTTCACCTGGTCCGGCGTGAGCTTCGGACTCACCTGAAGCATCAGCGCGACGACCCCGCTCACAGTCGCAGTCGCCTGGGACGTGCCCGACATCGTGAAGTCATCGTCGGGGCCCACCCAGCTCGGAAACTCCTGGGCCAGGGTGCCGTCATTCGGTGCGTAGGCGAGGATGTGGCCGCCCATGCCGACCACATCGGGCTTGATAAAGCCTTCGGTCGTCGGACCGGCCGAGGAGAACGAGGCCAGGCTGTACATCGAGGACTGGCCGGGATGATAGTTGTCAGTCACCGCGCCCACGGTGATCACATATGGACAGTTGCCCGGCACGTCGATGGTCATCGGGTTGGGTCCGCGGTTGCCCGCCGCCGCGACCACTACGATGCCGCTGGCCCAAGCGGCCATCACGGCCTGGTCGAGCGGGTCTTCCCAGTAGGGAGATTGCGGCACCGCGCCGAGCGACAGGTTGATGACACGGATGTGGTACTGCTGCCGATGCGCGATGACCCACTGGATGCCGTTGATGACGTCGTAGTAGCTGCCCTCCCCGTCGCTGTTCAGCACCCGGACCTCGACCAGATTCACGCCGGGAGCGACGCCCTGATAGCTGCCGTTGGTCGCGGTTCCCCCGCTCGCGATGATGGAGGAAACGTGAGTCCCGTGGCCGTAAAGGTCATCGATAGGAGCGCTGTACCCGTCGGCCGCAGCAGCGGCGGCGTACGCAGGATTCTGGTCAGCCTCGACCACATCGTATTGCGCAAGGACCCGCGGATCACCGCTCGGTGTCGTCTGGTCGGGGCCTTCCTGACTCCAAAGGCCGGAATCGAGGACCGCGACCGTCACACCCGCTCCGGTCACGCCGCCGCCCTGCAGCTCGCTCGCCTCGACCTCCGCGGGATAGTACGTCTCGGGCAAGTCGGTGAACGAGCTTGCGGTCACCGATGAGTCCGAGAACACGTGCAGCGAGGACTCACCGGAGCGCCTCAGGGTGGCAGCCTGCGCGTCGCTCAGCGACGCGCCAACTGCGTGTATCACCGGTAGGAGCCCGGTGACGGCCCCGCCAACCTTCAGCACCGCGCTGCGCGCCTGATCAGCGGTAGTGGCCTGAATGATGTAGTGGCGCTGCACGGAGGGTCGCGCCGGAGCGTGGACATCTGTCACGGACGCCCGCGCGATATGCGCCACCGGCACCGAATGCACGTGCTGGAATGCGAAAGCGGCTGCCAGAATCACGCCGCCAGCGGCAGTAGCCGCCAACAGCCAGCGCGCTGGCCGGGTACGTGTGCTCACGTTCTATCCCCTGTCGGTAATTGGAGCTGTGAAATGCGCATCGCGGCATGCTCTGGTTATGGGTCGTCGTGGCACGCATTCTCAGACAGTGTGACGTCTTTCTCAGTCGAGCCGGGCGCACGGTCCTGGGCCGACAGCGTGACGCGCGTCACATAATGGCCCGTCAAATCGCGGCCGTTATGTCCAACTCGTCGTCACGATACAGATCACCGCTGCCGTAAGCGCATCCGAGCTCCAACAGCGCCGCGCGCGTTTCCGCGTCATCGACGCCCGTCGCGATGGGCACGAGCCCCAGCGCCGCCGCCATCTCGATGCCGGCCCGGCAGACCTTGCGGGCGATCGGATCCGTGCGCAGCGCAGCCACCCACCCGCGATCGAGCTGCAGACCCCAGATCGGCGCGCGGGCGAGCGAGTCGAGCGATCCGGAGCCGCGGGCGACCTCATCGACCACCAGCCGCACGCCAAGACGCTTCAGAGCCTCGGAATGCGCCGGCTCGCGCGTGATGAAGACCTTCTCGGCGATCCTCAGCTCGAGCCGCTCCGCCGGTATGCCGCCGTCGGTGACGAGCTGGCGCATATCGCTCAGGAACTCCTCGTGCAGGAGGTGATGGCGCAGGGCGCCGAAAGAGATGCAGACCTCCGATTCGCAGCGCGCGGCCAGCGCGGCAAAATCCCGGCGCAGATGCGCGAGGACGGCGCGGGATAGCGAGGCGGCGAGCCCGGTCGCCGCGGCGACGCGCAGGAATTCCGCCGGACGGATCTCCCCACGCAACGGATGTTGCCAGCGCAGGTAGCCCACACAGGCGGCAAGACGCCCGCTCTCGAGATCGTGGCGCCCGACGTAGCGCAGACGGATATCTCCGTTGCCGATCGCATCGCGCAGCTCGCGAGTCAGATCGATGCGCGCCAGAGCGCGCAGCTTCAGGGTATCGGTGAAAAATCGGATGCCCGGCGCGGCCCCCGACCGGCGCGCCTCCATCGCCGCGGCGCGCGCCTGCTCCAACAAGACCTTCGGGGTGGAGGCGTCCTGCCCGAGAATCGCGGCGCCGGCGTACGGGGTCAGATGGAATTCGGCATCACCGGTGCGGATCGGCTCGCGCAGACTCGCGCAGATCCGCGCCACACAGGCCTCGATGTCCTCGCGGTCGGCACTTTCGAGGACCACGGCGAGCAGGTTCTCACCGAGCTGCCCGAGATACCACCGAGGACCCGCACCCGGAGTTTCGGGGCTCGGCGGCGACTGCGGAAGCCTGTACAGCGCCGTGCTCATGACCTGCTCGGACACGTGCGAGGCGAGCACCTGCGCGATATCCGCCAGGCCGTCGACGTGGATGACGGCGAGCGCGATGGGGTTCTCGCGCAGGGCGGCCCACGAAATCGAGTCCTTGAAGCGCCGCAGGAAGCCGCGCCGCTCGAACTGGGGCGGGGGCCGCGAACCGGAGTCGGAGCCATCGTCCAATGTGGCGCTGCCCGCGGGCCGTACGATGCAAACGGCCCGCTCCGGACCCCGAGGGGAGGCCTGCGCCAGGTATTCGGTCCCGGCATCGGTGAAGCGCGCCTCGACGGTCGTGCGCTGGGCGATCGATTTGCGCGTCAGTTGCAGCAGCAATGCCGCGAGAGGTGCGGGCCAGGAAGCATCGAGCGGCTTGCCGGTGGCAGCGGCCGGCGGCTTCAGGCCAGCCGTATCGCGAGCGCCCCCTTGGGCGAGCACGAGGCCGTCGCGCCCGATGAGCAGGGCGAGATCCGGCAGCGCCTCGATCAACAGGTCGGAGTCAGACGGGACGTCCCGTCGCGCCGAGGTGTCGGCACCGGCCGCCGCTTCGGGCCGGAAAGGCGAGTTGTAACGCTTCGCGGGGATGAGATCGCTCCACGGATTACTCCACGCAAGAGTAGCCGGGGCGCTCTCACCGAGTCCGGGATGCAGCTCGCGCTTGAGGCCACGAGCGATACGCCCTGGAATGTGACCGCCGTCACGCGGCGTATCCACGGCTCACTCAGCGCTCCCCGCCCCCCGCGCCAGGGTCTCCCCCCGACGCTCGCGCCGGCCAATGCACGGTGGCAGGCTCGCGCGAGCCGGCGGAAGCGTGAAGTCCTATGGCGTCTCGCATCCGGCAAGCACGTAAGGTTACCGTCTCCATGTGGAGGCTCATGATGAGGCCCGGAGACTCAGGCTGCGTGTCGGTCGCGCTTGCGCGGATGGTGCTGCTCGTGCTGGCGCTTTGGGTGGCGCTGCCGCGCGCCGCGCGGGCCGACTGCTTTCCGGTCACGGACCCCGAATACACCACGCTCGATCCCATGGTGGACCGGAGCGGAACCCGGGCGCTCGCCGCGGTTTCGGCCCGCATTCACGCCCTCGAGCAGGCAGGCGCGCCGGCGGACTCGAGGCAGTTCGCCTCGCTTGATGCGGTGCAGGCGGACGCGTACTCGATTCTCGAGCTCGATCACGAGGCGCGTGCGACGGCCTTGCGGGGGCTTACGCTCGTGCGCGGTCCGACCGATCCCCTGCGCCTCGAGCTGCTCTCCACCGGGGCTCTCAACATCTACACCGAAAGCGGAATTCACCAAGCCATCGGCACCGTCGAGAAGGCTCGTGCGCAGCTGCCTGCCAACACGTTGTCCAACCTGTGTCTCGCGATCGCTCTCGGCACTCTCGAGCGCCGCGCCGGCGAGAACGCGCTCGCCACCCGGACCCTGACACAGGCCTACCACGACAGCGAGGCGCCGCAACGGGCCGAGGCGCATGCCGAGGCCGCGAGCGCGCTGTCCCAGGCGCTGCGGGGCGTCAGCGATTTCCAGGAGGCGCTCACGCTCATCCGCGAAAAAATCGCCTGGGACGCCGCGCATGGCCATTCGCTCTCCCTCTCGGTGTCGACGTATCTGGAAGGCGAGCTGCTCGACTCCACGCATGATCTGCACGGCGCGATTGCCACTTTTGAGCACGCGCGGAGCATCAGCGTCGGGCTGGGCGACACCCAGGGCGTCGCCTTCTCGGACATGCGGATCTGCCAGTCCCTGATCGAGCTGAATGACTTTGAAGCCGCGCGCCCGCGTTGCAGCAGCGCCGCGGGGATCTTCGCCGCGAGCAACACAACGGATGTGCTCAAGCAGACCCGGGAGTACCTGGCCGAGATCGATCTGCAGCAGGCTCATGCGCGCCGGGCGCTGCGCACGCTCAACTGGGTGCTCGATCACGACGGAACGGACGTGGCGCCCGAGACCGCGATCAGTGCGTACCGCACGCGTGCGAGCGCCTACGCCGCGCTGCGCGAGTATCGCCCGGCCTACCTCGACATCGAGCAATACCTTCAGCGCTATCGCACCGAGGATCGCGCGCGCCGCATGCGACTTCAGGAGACCGTGAAGGAGCGCGCGCTCGCCGCGCGGGAAATCGAGCGCAATGCCATTCTGCAGCATCAGCTCGAGCTCTCACGCGAGCGCACCACCCGTCAGACCGAGAAGCTGCGCTGGGAAGCCGCGGCGAACACCGCGGGCGTGTTGGTCATCGCGCTCCTCTCCTACATCCTGATCACCGATCTGCGCCATCGCCGGCAGCTGGTGCGGCTCGCGATGGAGGACAACCTCACGGGCATGCCGAACCGCGGGCGCACCATGGAGCTTGCGACCGCGGCGCTCGCGGCGGCAGGCGCACAGCAGCGCCCGCTCACGGTGGCGATCATCGATCTCGATCATTTCAAGACCATCAACGATCGCTGCGGACATGCGGCCGGTGATTTCGTGCTCAGGGAATTCGCCCGCCTCAGCCGCGGGTCGCTGCGCGCCGGTGACATTCTGGGCCGCTGGGGGGGCGAGGAGTTCCTGCTGGTCCTTCCCGATACCACGCTCGATGCGGCGCTCGCCAGCGTGGAACGGCTGCGGGTACTCGCGCTTGCGATCCAGGTACCGGGAGCGGACGCCCCCGTTCGCGTCACCTTCAGCGCCGGACTCGCGACCACGGGTGATGGCGCGCACTCCCTCGATGAGGTCATCGCACGCGCCGACGCCGCGCTCTATGAGGCGAAGAACGAAGGCCGCGACCTGGTACGGATCGATCGCGAGAGCTACCAGACCGCCTCGACCGGTGTCAGACGCGCCCTGCGATTGCGATAGTCAACCCGGGCCGGGCGGATACGCCGGCAACCGGGGCGGTGGCGGCGGCAGTCCTCCCGGGTGCTCCTTGAGCTGGCCCATCAGGTAATTCACGGCCGCCTCGAGCTGCGCGTCGCGGCCCGCGAGCAGCTCCGCGGGCGAGGTATGCACTTCCATATCCGGCGCGACGCCGTGGTTCTCGATGATCCACTGGGAATGCAGGCCGTAGAGCGCGTCCTCCGGGATGGTGATGTAACCGCCATCGAGCAGCATCCATTCGCCGCGAATGCCGCGCACCCCTCCCCAGGTACGCGTACCGATGAGCGGACCCAGGCCGTACTTGCGGAAGAAGTACGGGAAGATGTCCCCATCGGAGGCCGAATAGTGGTTGATGAGACACACCTTCGGCCCGTTGATGAGCTGCTGCGGGATGGGGGTCTGCGCCCACTCGCGGTCGGTGGACAGTCCCACGAGCACCCGCCGCAGCCGCTCGAGGACGATCTGATCGATGAAGCCGCCGCCGTTGAAACGGTCATCGATGATGAGCGCGCGCTTCTCGAGCTGTGGATAGAACTGGCGGATGAACTGCTCCATGCCGAGCGCTTCCATGTCGGAGAGGTAGATATAGGCGATCTTGCCCCCGGAGAGGCGATCGACGAGCTCGCGGTTGTGTTTGATCCAGGCGTGCTCCCGCAGCGAGAGCTCGGTTGGCACCGGCGTCACGGTCACCGTACGAGGCTTGCCGTCCGGGGAGGCGGCAAGGGTCAGCTGGACCGTCTGTCCCTGTTTCCCGACCAGCAGGCTGTAAGGATCGGTCGGCGCGCGCAGCTCCACCCCGTCGATCGCGAGCAGGTAATCGCCCGCGTGCACGTCGAGTCCGGGAGCCGTGAGCGGCGAGCGGTACTGATCGCGCGTGTTATCGCCATGATAGATTCTCGCGATCCGATATCGACCGGAGGCGCGATCGAGCGCGAAATCGCAGCCGAGAAAGGCCGTCGGTGTCCGCTGATCGGGCGGGATATCATCCCCGCCGCCGACGTACGTATGCGAGTTGCTGAGCTCGCCGAGCATCTCGCCGATGAGGTAATTGAGGTCACTGCGCGAGCCGAGAAGCGGCAGGAGCTTGGCGTAGCTCGCATGCACGGCATTCCAGTCGACCCCATTCATCTCCTTGTTGACGAAGAGATCGCGCTCGAGCCGCCACGCGTTGTCGAACATCTCCGCCCACTCCTCCGTCGGCAGGATGCGGATGCGCATGTGGGAGAGGTTGAGTTGTTTGCGACTCTTCGCGGCCGCCTCGCCGGGAGCCGCATCGGCGATGAAGTACGCGCCCTTGAGCTCGTACAGCACCTTCTTGCCGTCGGCCGAGAGCGCATACGCGCTCAGGTCGTCCAGCACCGTCTGGTCCTTGCGCTTGCCCATGTCGAACACGTGCAGCGCCGATTGTTCCCCGGGTAGTGGCCCCTCGATCATCTGCGGGGGGGTGGTCATGTAGAAGACATCGTCACCGCGAATGCTGATCGCCGCGATATCGGCCGGTGTGATGGGCAACGGCACGGCGCGCTGCATCAGGCCCTCGAGATCGATGCGGATCGGCGCGGTCGCGGCGGGCTTCCATGGCTCGGCCCTGGAGCCGGCCGCGCTCTTGCCCGCCTGCTCCGATTTGCCTCGCGCCGGATGGTCCCCGGGACCTCCGGCGGTCGCACCCTGCGCAGAGCCGACCGCCCCTTCGTCCGAGCGGGGCGCGAATGGCGATGGCTCACCGCTTTGAAGCGTAGCCACGTAGATGCCCGTCATTTTCAGCGTGGCGATGTTGAATTCCGACTCGCTGAGGGTCGGGTTCTCGTGGCGGGTGGAGACGAAGAAAAGATACTTCCCGGCGCGATCGAATCTGGGCATGAAGTCGTTCGAGAGCGGATCGCTGACACGCGTGGCGTGGTGCGTCTCGAGGCTATAGAGCCAGATGTTGCTCTGCTGATTATCGCCGGTGATGCTGTAGGCGAGCCAGAGGCCGTCCGGCGACCAGGTGTAGTCGTGGATCTCGTTGTAGGGGTCCTGCGCCACCCGCTGCGGCGTGCCGCCCGCCGCCGATACGTACCACAGCCGGTGCTCGCCATCGGAGAAGGCGATGTAGCGCCCATCCGGCGACCACTGGGGCACGTAGAAGTAACCCTTCTGGAAATGGGTGAGGAGCTTCTGCGGCCCGCCCTCGGCGGGGCGGATGGCGATCTGCTGCTCGCCCGAGCCGTCGGTCGTGTAGGCCATGGTCTTGCCGTCGGGCGACCAGGTCGGATGATCCTCGTCCGCATCGGAGGTGTCCGTCAGGTCGCGCGTATCGCCGTGCTCGGCGGGTATGGTGAAGATGTCGCCGCGTGCGGAGAATGCGCCGCGCGCCCCGTTGGGCGCGATGCTGAAATCGACGTCCTGGGCCATGTCGCGGTCGCGGACGAGCTTGCCGGCGTCCACCCACTGCGGACCGGTGCGCGAGCCGTCATCCGGCACGGCGACCTCTATCTTGTGCAGCTGGTCGGAGGGCACGTCGAGCACGTATAGGCTGCCGCCCTCCTGGAAAACGATGCCCGCGCCGCCGGCTCCGCCGCTGCCAAGGCTGGGGAAATCGACGTCGTAGTCCTTGAAGTGCGTGATCTGGCGGAAGGTGTGGGTATCGAGATCCGCCGCCCAGATGTTCTCGCGCTGCTCGGAGCCGTGATCGGAGAGGAAATAGATCCTCTTCCCGTACCACATCGGGAAGGTTTCCGTCCCCGGCCAGTGCGTCAGGCGCTCGAGTTTGCGCGAGTCGAAGTCGTAGATCTCGATGTTCTGCGCGAGACCGCCCGTGTAGCGCTTCCAGGTGCGGAAGTTGCGCATGATGCGGTTGTAGGCGATCTCGTGTCCGTTCGGGCCATAGCTGAGAAAACCGCCGCGGTCGAGTGGCAACTCGACGGGCAACCCCCCCGTTACCGGAACCTCGAACAGGGTGCCGTACCAGGCGTTCCAGGAGGAGCGGCGCGAGAGGAAAACAATATTCTTCGAGTCCGGCGTCCAGGTCACCACCATGTTGTCCGGACCCCAGCGAAGCGGCGCCGCCGGCACGACGTCCGAGGTGAAGGTCAGTCGCCGGGCGGGCCCGCCCGCGGCGGGAATGACGTAGACGTCACGGTTGCCCTGGTACTCGCCGGTGAAGGCAATCCACTGGCCGTCGGGCGAGAACCGCGGCAGCACATCGCTGCCGGGATCGGTCGTCAGGCGCGACGCCACACCGCCCGCGCGGGGCACGGACCAGAGGTTGTCATGGGCGACGAAGACGATCGTGTCGCCGTGCAGGCTCGGATAGCGCATCAGCGCGTGATCCGATTGCTGGGCCTGCGCGAGCGCGGCAACAGCTCCGAGAAGCAGGAACATCGCTCCCCGGCTGGCGCGCCCCCTCATCATTCTGCTCATAGAACCCCGCTTACACCGCCGCACGTCGCAGACGCGTCATGGCGGTAGCCAATACCCCAGGAAACCCGGCCGGCCATTCTAGCAACTCACGACCGGCGCGCCGCGCGCGGTCGTGCGGGCGCCTCCCGTGCAGGCATCGACAAGACTCCCAGCGGCCCGTATCCTGCCCGGCGAGCCATGAATTTCTGTCCCCAGTGCGGCGCCCGCGTCGAGTTTCGTGTGCCGCCCGGCGATCACCTCGCCCGGCATGTATGTGACGCGTGCGGGAGCATTCACTATCAGAATCCGCGACTCGTCGTCGGCTGCGTGCCGGAGCACGAGGGCCGAATCCTTCTCTGTCGGCGCGCGATCGAGCCCCGGCGTGGCTTCTGGACGGTGCCTGCGGGCTTTTTCGAGAACGGCGAGACCCTGCAGCAGGGCGCGGCGCGCGAGTGCCGGGAAGAGGCGCTGGCCGAGGTCGAAATCGGCTCGCTCCTCAGCGTCGTTCATGTGCTACATGCCCGTCAGGTCCACGTGTTCTTTCGCGCCACTTTGCGGGAGCCTAGGTTCGGCGCCGGGCCCGAGAGCCTGGAAGCCGAGCTGATCCTCCCGGAGGAGATCCCCTGGCCGGAGCTCGCCTTCCCGAGCACGGAATTCAGCCTGCGGCGCTACCTGGAGGATGGGGCCGCGGGTGTGGAGTCGCACCATTTCACCTCGCTCGAGCGGCGGCTGAAACAGTAGGACCACGGGCTGCGCCCGGGCTGAGCTTCGTTCCGCGCGCTCCTCGCTTTGCGGCTCGCCCGGCGCACATGGCAGAATATCCCCTTTCGCGCGCTCCCCGCGCGCGGTACGTACCCGCATGACTTTCGTCGTTACCGAAAACTGCATCAAGTGCAAGTACATGGACTGCGTGGAGGTTTGCCCCGTGGATTGCTTTCACGAGGGCCCGAACTTCCTTGCGATCGACCCGGATGAGTGCATCGATTGCACCCTCTGCGAGCCGGAGTGTCCGGTCGAGGCCATCTTCTCCGAGGAGGAGCTGCCCGCGGGGCAGGAGCAGTTCAAGAAGCTCAACGCCGAGCTCGCCAAGAATTGGCCGGTGATTACGGAGAAGAAAGAGGCCCCGGCCGATGCCAAGGAGTGGGAAGGCAAGCCGGATAAGCTGAAACTGCTGGAGAAGTAGGACGTTGTAGAGGGCCGTGCCACTGACCGTCCTTGGTGGGCGAGCCGACTCAGGAGGCGAGCG
>JBAUOO010000049.1:0-4270 GCA_049579785.1 Steroidobacteraceae bacterium | reverse complement strand
CGCCGAGCTGAAAGTCGTGAAATCTGGCCGGTTTGAAACTCGACGTCTTCTTCTGATTTGCTCCGATATGTTCCTTTGACCATCTTGTTCACGCTGGTGTCTTTTCCGGCTGCAACAAGCGCTTACGACTCGCGCAGTCGACCCTGGGGCTTCCTGAGTGGTCCTGATGGCGCACAACGCAATTCTTGTGCCATCGATTTTCAAACCGGCCGATTGCGACGATTTTCGAGGCGTCGTTAACAGCGGCGTACGTTCCCGCGCAGATCGCGGCCGGCTGGGCCGTCGATCGGCTCGGCGGCTTCCTCGCGCTCGCGCTTGGTTTCACGCTCTGGTCGCTCGCCACAGCGCTCACCGGCCTTGCGGGCGGATTTGCGGCCCTGATCGGTCTGCGCGTACTCTTGGGCCTCGGTGAGGCAGTGGCGTTCCCGGGGATGTCGAAGCTGTTCGCCGAGAGCGTCCCCGCGGCCGAGCAGGGTCTTGCGAATAGCTTCGCGCAGGCGGGACTCTCACTGGGACCTGCCGTCGGCGTACTCGCCGGCGGGGCATTGATGGCCGCATTGGGCTGGCGTCCAATGTTCGTAATATTTGGCGCTGCGGCGCTGCTGTGGCTCATCCCGTGGAACCTTTACGGGCGCAGCGTGCGGCGCTCGGCGCCGCGCCAGCAGCTTTCCCCGCCGCCGTATCGCGAGATCCTCTCTCAGCGAGCACTCTGGGGCGCCACGCTCGGGCACTTCTGCCAGCTCATCGGGCTTTACTTCGTTCTCTCGTGGATGCCGCTGTGGCTCGTCGCACAGCGGGGCTTCTCGCTCATCGAGATGTCGAGGCTTCTCGCCGCCGTCTACGTCGTCGCCGCCACTGCATCGGTGCTCTCGGGCTGGCTGTGCGACCGACTGATTGCCGCGGGATATTCGCTCAACCGAGTCCGGAAGGGGATGTCAGTGATCGCGCATGTCGGCGGTGCAGTGGGACTCGCAGGGTGTGCGGCGGGAAATGCGCGCATCGTGGTCGTGAGCCTCTTTTTCAGTGCGACCTTCCTGCTCATGAACGCGCTCTGGCCCATTACGCAAACGCTTGCGGGCCCTCGCGCGGCCGGACGCTGGGTCGGCATTCAGAACTGCCTCGCCAACATCGCGGGGATCATCGGGCCTGTCGTCACGGGCTGGATCGTGGACAAGACTGCCTCATTCAACGCTGCCTTCGTTCTTGCATCGCTCGTCGTGATCGCGGGCGCCTTCGCCTGGGGGCTCGTAATCGAGCGCGTCGAGCCCGTGACTTGGGGCAGCCACTCAGAGGAGAAAGCCGTACCGTTGTGAGTGGGTTTCGAAACGGTGCGCTCTCGCCCGCCAGCGACCGACCGCTTTTCGGCTATCAAATTGCTCCCGCGGGTGTCCGGACTGGGCCGACTTCGGCCGCTCACTTGCCGATGGCAGGGTCAGCGACGGCAGGAGGAAAAGCTCTTCACTATAAATGGAAGTTGCAGCCCAGGATGTCAAGCTGGCGCGCAAGTGCAGCGAGTATTCCGCGCAGATCGCCGAACATTTGTTTCGCCTACAGACGTCATTGGACGAGTTGCGTGACCCGGACTCGACCAGGTTCCATGACCACGAAGCGGCTGTACAAGCTCTCTGTCCGCTCGGCAAGGAGTTTCACGACTTCGTCGGTGAGCGTTGAACGGGCGGTCGAGGGATAGCGGATGAGGATCACTCCTGAGTTGTCCTTGGCTGCGGCAAACACGAGTTGCCCAAAATCCTTGTCTTCCGTGAGCAGTAACCGACGCTGTCGCGGCGAGCTTGATGACCTGCTCGTCCTCGGCGCCCGGCATCCGCTCCGTGATTGAAACTACATCATGCCCGGCGCCGCGCACGGCGCTGACGACGGCGAAATCGCAGCTTTCGTCGGCGACCAGACGCATCATGCTGGGCTTCGATCGAGCGGAATCAAACGGCGGCGGTCAACAGAACTTCTTCGTGAGCCAGTGAGTCCGCGGCGTACAGGAGTGCCGCCTGAATGTCAGCTGCGGCGAGCCTGGGGTAAGCCGGTAGAAGGGCTTTTTCATCCGCGCCTTCGGCGAGCTTGCGAACGATCAATTCCACCGGAATCCGCGTTCCGCGAATTACCGGCTTGCCCAACATGATCTTGGGGTTGATCTCGATGCGGTCGTGAACGGCCATGGTCGCTGAACTCCCGGCGGCATAAGCACCTCAATGGCCCGTGTACGTTAGCACTTCCGGCTGTTTCGCTGTTCAGGCGCAAGGAATCCGTCGAACACACAAATGCCGGGCTCGACAGGCCAGAGCATAAATCTTTGATTTCATTGGTGGAAAGGGAGGGACTCGAACCCTCGACCCCGGCATTATGAGTGCCGTGCTCTAACCGGCTGAGCTACCTTTCCGCCGCACGCCAGCCTCGAGGGTTGGCGGCCCGCCAGGAGGGGGCGCATTGTCCTTGGGGGGTACGGGCGGTGTCAACCGGCCCGCCAGCTCGGGCAGATCAGACGTTGAAGCGGAAGTGCACGACGTCCCCTTCCCGCATGATGTACTCCTTGCCTTCCAACCGCAGCTTCCCGGCCTCGCGAGCCCCGACCTCGCCCCGCAGCCCGACATAATCGTCGAACGCAATCACCTCGGCACGGATGAAGCCGCGCTCGAAGTCGGTGTGGATCACGCCCGCGGCCTGCGGGGCGCTGGCTCCGATGCGCACCGTCCATGCGCGCACCTCTTTCGGGCCGGCGGTAAAGAAGGTCTGCAGTCCCAACAGCCGGTAGGCGGCCCGGATCAGGCGGTTAAGTCCCGGCTCGGTCAGTTTGAGCTCCGCCAGAAACTCGGCGCGATCGCTCTCCTCGAGCTGCGCGATCTCCGCCTCGATGGCGGCGCAGACCGGCACCACGGCCGCCCCCTCCGTTGCCGCGCGCCTCTCGATGGCGGCGAGATGCGGATTGCCCTCGAAGCCGTTCTCCGCCACATTGGCAACGTACATCACGGGCTTTGCGGTGAGCAGATGCAGCTCCTTGAGATCGCGCTGCTCCTCCTCGGTCAGCCCGAGCGCCCGCGCCGGCCGCACCTGATCGAGCTGCGCCTTCACCCGCTCGAAGAGGGCCCGCCTGCGCAGCGCCTCCTTGTCGCCCGCCTTCGATGCCTTGGCGGCGCGATCGAGTGCTTTCTCGACCGTACCGATATCCGCCAGCGCGAGCTCGGTATCGATCGTCTCGATGTCGGCGAGCGGATCGACTTTCCCCGTCACGTGAATGACATCGGCGCTTTCGAACGCGCGGACCACGTGCGCAATCGCATCGACCTCGCGGATGTGCGACAGGAACTGATTGCCGAGACCCGCGCCCTCGGAAGCGCCCGCGACCAGGCCCGCGATGTCGACCAGTTCCACGGCGGCGGGGACGACTTTCTCCGGATGTACGATGTCGGCCAGTTGCTCGAGGCGCGGGTCCGGCACGGGGACCACGCCGACGTTGGGGTCGATGGTGCAGAAGGGGTAGTTCTCGGCCGCGATCTGCGCCCGCGTGAGAGCGTTGAACAGCGTCGACTTGCCGACGTTCGGCAACCCGACGATGCCGCAGCGGATGGACATGGGACGGACTCCTGTTGACGGCGCGGCTTACGCCGGCGGGCGCGGCGCGGCACCTGCCGCACCCCGGACGTGCAGGCGGTTCATCGCCTTCTGCGCGCCTTCGGTCAACATGACCGATACGGCATCGGCGGCCGCCAGTACCGCCTCGTGAATGAGCTCGGCCTCCGCAGCCGGCGGGCGGTGCAGCACATAATCCAACACGGCGTCGCGATCTCCCGGGTGGCCGATGCCGATCCGCAGGCGCCAGAACTTATCGCCGAGCTGCTCGATGAGATCGCGCAGGCCGTTGTGACCGCCCGCGCCGCCGCCCTCCTTGAGGCGCACCACTCCGGGCGCGAAGTCGAGCTCATCGTGAGCCACGAGGATCGAGGGCAGCGCAATGCGGTAGAAAGCGGCAACGCTCCTCACCGACTGCCCGCTCAGGTTCATGAAGGTCATGGGCTTCAACAGCCAGAGCTCGGCGCCGGCGATGCTGGCCCGCGCCAACTCGCCCTGATGCCGGGGCTCGCGCCGCAGGCTCACCCCCGCGCGCCGGGCGAGCTCGTCCACGAGCTCGAAACCGGCATTGTGCCGCGTGCGGGCGTACGTGGGGCCCGGATTCCCGAGCCCCACGATGAGCGTGAGCGGCAGACCCGCCATGGGCCGCTATTTCTTGCCACCCTCCTTCTTGGCGGGAGCAGCCTCCTTC
>JBAUOO010000048.1:0-9131 GCA_049579785.1 Steroidobacteraceae bacterium | reverse complement strand
GCCATGAGGTGGTCGTGGAACGCGGCGCGGGCGCGGGCACGGGTTTTCCCGACGCCGAATACGAACACGCCGGCGCGGTTCTGGTGGATTCGCACGCCGCGGTGTTTGCAAAGGCGGATTTGATTGTGAAGGTCAAGGAGCCGTTGCCGTCCGAATTCAGCCTGTTGCGGCGCGGACAGATTCTTTTCACCTACCTGCATCTCGCGGCCAGCCAGCCGCTCACGGAGGCGTTGATGCGGTCCGGGGTCACCGCGCTCGCTTACGAAACCGTCGAGGTCAACCGTCGCCTGCCCCTGCTCGAACCGATGAGCGAAATTGCGGGCCGCATGTCCGTGCTGGTGGGCGGCTATTTTCTGGCGAAACATTTTGGCGGCAGCGGCGTGCTGCTGGGCGGCGTGCCGGGCGTGTTGCCGGGCAAAATCGTGGTGCTGGGCGGCGGTACTTCCGGCATCAACGCCGCGCGCATGGGCCAGGGTCTCGGCGCGGACGTGACGATTCTGGAAGTGGACCTCGAACGGATGCGGTTTCTCGACATCACGTTGCACACGGCGCACACGTTGTATTCGAATGAAATGCATTTGCACGAATTGTTGCCGGAGGTGGACCTGCTCATCGGCGCGGTGCTTGTGCCCGGCGCCCGCGCGCCCCGGCTGGTGACGCGCGAAATGCTCCGCTGTATGAGACCGGGCAGCGTGTTTGTGGATATTGCGATTGATCAAGGCGGCTGCGCCGAAACCTCGCGCCCGACGACGCATCACGATCCGGTGTTTGTCGAGGAAGGCGTGACGCACTATTGCGTGACGAACATGCCCGGCGCCTACGCCCGCACGGCCACCCAGGCGCTCACCAACGTGACGTATCGTTACATCGAAGCGCTCGCGGACCACGGGTTGGCTGAGGCGTGCCATCTGCATCCGGGACTCGCCAGCGGCATCAATGTCATGGACGGCAAGCTGACCCACAAAGCCGTTGCCGAGGCGAAGGTTAGCGTGTTGTTGATGGTGGTCGGCTGCCCGTAGAGGCCGAAGTTGGCCGGAAACGGCGGCTTGAAGCGCGGCTTGCCCGGCTTTCCCTCGAGCGACTCGAGGAGCCCGGTCTCCTCGCCGCAGATGTAGGCGCCCGCGCCGACGAAGGTATGGATGTCGAAATCGACGCCGCAGCCGCCGATATTTTTGCCGAGGAGCCCGGCCTCATACGCCTCCTGCAGCGCCGCTTCGAAGCGCGGCACCGGCTCGCCCAGGAACTCCCCGCGGATGTAGTTGTAGGCGACGGTGGAGTTCGTGGCATAGCCGCCGATCGCCAGTCCCTCGATGAGCGCGTGCGGGTTGTAGCGCAGGATGTCGCGGTCGTGGCAGGTGCCGGGCTCGCTCTCATCGGAGTTGCAGACGAGGTACTTCTGCACCGGGGAGTTGCGCGGCATGAAGCTCCACTTGGTGCCGGTCGGAAATGCCGCACCGCCGCGGCCGCGCAGTCCCGACGCCTTCACCGCGTCGATGATCTGCTCGCGCGGCGGCTTCTCGGCGAGGATCTTCTGCCAGACCTGATAGCCGCCAATGCTGCGGTAGGTCGCGAGCTCCCAGGAGCGCTCGAGCTTCAGGGGCTCGAACACGAGGAGATTCATCTTGTCGGGGCTTACGGCCATGGCGTTACTTCAGCTCATCGAGAACCTGATCGAGCTTCTCCGCAGTGAGGTGCTCGTGAAAGACATGATCGACCATCATCATCGGCGCGCCGGTACAGGCGGCGAGACACTCCTCCTCGCGCTTGAGGAAGATGCGCCCGTCGGGCGTGCTCTCGTTGAGCCGGATGCCGAGCTTGCGCTCGGCATGCGCCACGAGGTCCTCCGCCCCATTCAGCATGCACGATATGTTGGTACAGATGCTGACGTGGTGCCGTCCGCAGGGATGGGTCTCGAACATCGAGTAGAAGCTTGCGACCTCGTAGACCTGGATGGGCGGCAGCTGCAGGTACGCCGCCACGGCGTCCATCAGCTGCGCCGTGAGGTAGCCGTCGTTCTGCTCCTGCGCCGCGCGCAGCGCCGCGATGCACGCGGAGCGCTGCCTGCCGGGCGGGAATTTGGCCACCCAGTGATCGATCTCGCGCCGGGTCTGCTCCGCAAGGAGCTTCCTGACATCGCCGCCCGCGGCGCGGGCGGCGGGGTTGTGCGTCTCGTTGCTCAACGGTCGATTTCCCCGAAGACGATGTCCTGCGTGCCGATCACCGCCACCACGTCCGCCAACATGTGGCCGCGAATCATCTCCTCGAGCGCGGCGAGGTGCGGAAAGCCGGGGGCGCGGCACTTCACCCGGTACGGCTTGTTGGCTCCGTCGGATATGAGATAGATGCCGAACTCACCCTTCGGCGCCTCCACCGCGGCGTAGGTCTCTCCTTCGGGCACCTCATAGCCCTCGGTGAAGAACTTGAAATGGTGGATGAGCGATTCCATGTCGCCTTTCATGTGCTCGCGGCGCGGCGGGCGCATCTTGCGGTCATCGATCATGGCCGGGCCAGGGTTGCTGCGCAGCCAGTCGATGCACTGGCGGATGATCCGGGTGGACTGCCGCATCTCCTCGATCCGCACGAGATAGCGGTCGTAACAGTCGCCGTTGACCCCCACCGGGATGTCGAAGTCCATCCGCTCGTAGACCTCGTACGGCTGCTTCTTGCGCAGATCCCACACGATGCCGGAGCCACGCAGCATCGGGCCCGAGAACCCGAGCTGCATCGCGCGTTCGGGCGACACGACGCCGATGTTGACGGTGCGCTGCTTCCAGATGCGGTTGTCGGTGAGCAGCGTCTCGTAATCGTCGATCGAGGCCGGGAAGCGTTGCGTGAACGCCTCGATGAAATCGAGCATGGTGCCCGAGCGCGCCTCGTTGAGGCGATCGACTTCCTTCTGCGAGCGCCACTTCGAGGCCTGGTAGCGGGGCATCGTTTCCGGCAGATCGCGGTAGACGCCGCCCGGGCGGTAGTAGGTGGCATGCATGCGCGTGCCCGATACCGCCTCGTAGACGTCCATGAGCTCCTCGCGCTCCTTGAAACACAGCAGGAACACGGTCATGGCGCCGATGTCGAGCGCATGCGCCCCGAGCCACATGAGGTGATTCAGGATGCGCGTGATCTCATCGAACATCACCCGGATGTACTGCGCGCGCTCGGGGGCTGTGATGCCGAGCAGCCGCTCGATGGCGAGCACATAGGAATGCTCGTTGCACATCATGGACACGTAATCCAGCCGGTCCATGTAGCCGATCGACTGGTTGAAGGGCTTCGACTCCGCGAGCTTCTCGGTGCCGCGGTGCAGGAGGCCGATGTGCGGGTCGGCTTTCTGGATGACCTCACCGTCCATCTCGAGCACGAGGCGCAGCACCCCATGGGCCGCCGGATGCTGCGGGCCGAAGTTCATGGTGTAGTTGCGGATCTCGGACATCGAGTTGGTCGCCATATCAGTGGCCCATGGAGGCACAGGGAGGTGCCCGCCGCCGCAGGTGGCGAGCGGCGCGCAAAAGTCGCGCCTTTTGCGTGCCGCCGCGTTGGGACGGGCAGGATGACCGGATCCAGCGCCTCATACTAGCGCGGTGCCTCCGGATCCTTCAGCGCCGGCTCGTAGCGGTGATCGTGACGGATCACCTTCGGCACGAGCACCCGCGGCACGATGCTCACGGGCTGATACACGACGCGCTTTCTTTGTGGGTCATACTGCACTTCGACATTGCCGATGAGCGGGAAATCCTTGCGGAATGGATGCCCGATGAAACCGTAATCGGTGAGGAGGCGGCGCAGGTCGGGGTGACCGCGGAAGAGGATGCCGAAAAGATCGAACGCCTCGCGCTCGAACCAGTTGGCGCTCGCCCACACGTCGATCACAGAGTCGACCGTCGGCTCCTGCGTGTCGGGGCACTTGACGCGCAGTCGCAGCCGCGCGTTGTGCGTGATCGAGAGGAGCTGGTAGACGACGGCGAAGCGGCCCGGCATGCCCGGATCGGGCGCGCTCGCGCGCGCCACCCTGCCCCGGCTGAAGCCCGAGTGCGTCGCCGTGGCGGTCTGCCACTCGTCACGACCATAGTGCAGATAGTCGACGCCGGCGAGGTCCATCAGCATCTCGAACCTGAGATCCGGTCCATCGCGCAGCGTGCGGCACACGCTCAGGAGCGCCTCGGGCCTCACCTCATAGGTGAGCTCACCAGGCAGTGACGGCAGGCGTTGCACCGCCTCCTTGAGCTGCGCTTCGATGTTGCGCGACAGCTCGGACGCAACGGGGCTCGCGCCGTCCGCGGCCTTCTCGCCAGGCGGGGGGGTCGGTTCTGCCATCTCTCTACCTGGCGATCGTGCTGGTGCGCGCGATCTTCTTCTGCAGCTGGATGATGCCGTACACCAGCGCCTCGGCCGTCGGCGGACAGCCCGGCACGTAGACATCGACCGGCACGATGCGGTCGCAGCCACGCACGACCGAGTAGGAATAGTGGTAGTAGCCGCCACCGTTGGCGCAGGAGCCCATCGAGATGACCCAGCGCGGCTCGGCCATCTGGTCGTACACCTTGCGCAGGGCCGGAGCCATCTTGTTGACCAGCGTCCCCGCGACGATCATGACGTCCGACTGGCGCGGGCTCGGCCGAAACACCACGCCGAAGCGGTCGAGGTCGTAGCGGGAGGCGCCGGCGTGCATCATCTCCACCGCGCAGCAGGCAAGCCCGAAGGTCATCGGCCAGAGCGAGCCGGTGCGCGCCCAGTTCAGGAGGTTGTCGACCTGTGTGGTGAGAAAGCCGCGCTGGGCGAAGCCTTCGGCGCCGTCCGGATCTAATCCCACTCCAGCGCCCCTTTCTTCCATTCGTAGATGAATCCGACGGTGAGGATCGCGAGAAAGACACCCATGGCGAGGAGGCCCGGGCTTCCGATCTTGCCGAGCGCCACCGCCCACGGAAAGAGGAACGCGATCTCGAGATCGAACACGATGAAGAGAATGGCGACGAGGTAGTAGCGCACGTCGAACTTCATGCGGCTGTCCTCGAAGGCCTCGAAGCCACACTCGTACGGGGAGAGCTTGTCGCGATCGGCGGGATTGCGGGAAAAGAACCGGCCGATGGCGGTGCCGAGCACGAGCAGCAGCAGCGCCAGTGCCGTCGCGATGACGAGGAAGATGAGTATCGGTAGATAATTGGTCAGCATGGCTCTCGCCCGAAACAAAAGCTGCCACAAGCGAAGCGCGCGAGTCTTGCCTCGGCATGCTCCTGCCGCAAGCCGCTCATTGTAGCAGCGCTCGAGACGTTTTACCCGGCCCCTCCTGGGCCTCGCCCCGGCTCTCGCCGGGGCCGACATGCGTGTGGCGCAGCGCAGGGATCGCGCTGCGTAATCGCTCCCGGCGATTCATTGGTGCCGACGGGGAGATTCGAACTCCCACACCTTGCGGCGCTAGCCCCTCAAGCTAGTGTGTCTACCAATTCCACCACGTCGGCAACATCAAAACTCGTCTCGAGCGTCGAGTCGCGGATCGCGCTCGCGCAGGATCACTGCTGCGGCTTTGGCTGCGGCTTTGGCTGCGCCGGCGTCGAGATACCCGGCGCAGGGGCCGGCGCCTTTCGCATCGCCGGCGTCGAGTTGGCCTGACTCGTCGCGCCGGCGGCCGGTGTCTTCTGGCCCGCGATGTCCAAAATCGTCGTCTGCTGCTGGTGCGAGTGCGTGCTCAGGTAAGTCAGCGCGAGACTGTTGAGCATGAAGATCGCGGCAAAGATGGCGGTCGCGCGCGAGAGAGCGGTGGTGGCCCCGCGCGCTCCGAAGACGGTGCCGGAGGCGCCCGCGCCGAAACCCGCGCCGGCTTCCGCACCTTTGCCGCGCTGCAGCAGCACGAGGACGATGATGCAGATCGCCGAGATGATTTGAACGACTATCAGAACTGCGTGCAGCATAGGACCAACATAGGGCAAGTAAACTCAGCGTGATCCTGTCGCGGCCAGGATCGCCAGGAATTCGTCGCTTTTGAGCGAAGCGCCGCCGATCAGGCCGCCATCCACGTCCGGCATGGCAAAAAGCTCCGCCGCATTGCTCGCCTTGACGCTGCCACCGTAGAGGATGCGCGTGGCCTGCGCAATTGTAGCATCCCGAGCGGCAATTCGGGCGCGGATGAAGGCGTGGACCTCCTGCGCCTGCTGCGGACTCGCGTTGCGGCCAGTGCCGATGGCCCAGACCGGCTCGTAGGCGATCACCGCGCTCGGCAATGTCTGCGCGCCGCAGAGCTCGAGGACCGCATCGAGCTGGCGCGCCACGACGTCCCCGGTGCGGCCGGTCTCCCGGTCCGCGAGCTGCTCGCCGACACAGAAGATGGGCACCAGGGCGCGGGCGTGGGCGGCGGCGAACTTGCGGGCGACGAGCTGATCACTCTCACGATAGAGGAGCCGCCGTTCGGAGTGCCCGACGATCACGTACTGGCAGCCGACGTCCTTGAGCATCGTGGCCGAGACCTCGCCGGTGAAGGCGCCCTGAGCGTCGGCACACACGTCCTGCGCGCCGATGAGGATCGCGCTGTCCCGCAACAACCGTCCCACCTCCTGCAGATATACGTAGGGCGGGCAGACGATGCACTCCGCCGCGGGCGCGCCCGGGTACCCGGAGACGATCTCCTCGATGAGGCGCGCATTCTCGCTGCGCGTCCCGTGCATTTTCCAATTTCCGGCGACGATGGGGCGGCGCATGCCCGGACCTCTGGCGGGGGGGCCGGGATGATAGCCACCGATCCCCCCAGGCGCAACGCGATTACCCCGCCGCGCGGCGCACGACCTCGGCGAGCTCGGTCGCCGCCGCCCGGGTGGCGCCCTCGTCGCGACCTTCCACCATCACTCGAATCACCGGCTCGGTGCCCGAGGGGCGCAGCACCACGCGGCCCTCGCCATTCATGCGCGTCTCGATCCGCTGCACAGCCTCGCGCACCGCCGGCACCGTGGCGGGATCGAAGCGGGCCGCGACCTTCACGTTGAGCAGGACCTGCGGGAACTTGCGCATGCCTGAGGCGAGCTCCGCCAGCGAGCGACCCGTCTGCTTCATCACCGCGAGCACCTGCAGGGCGCTCACAATGCCGTCACCGGTGGTCGTTTTGTCGAGGCAGAGGATGTGACCGGAAGTCTCGCCGCCGAGGATGCCGCCGGTCTCGCGCAAGAGCCCGAGCACGTAGCGATCTCCGACCGGCGCGCGTTGGAATCCGATGCCGCTCTCGCGCAGCGCCACCTCGAGACCGAGGTTGCTCATCACGGTGCCGACCACCGGACCTCGCAGGGAGCCACTGCCGTGGCGCGCCTGCGCGATGATGTAAAGGAGCTGATCGCCATCGAGGGTGCGGCCGAGATGATCGACCATGACGAGGCGGTCGCCGTCACCATCGAGGGCGAGCCCGAGGTGCGCGCGCACGCCCGGGACCGTGAGTTGCAGGAGCTCCGGGGCCGTCGAGCCGCAGCCATCGTTGATGTTACGGCCGTTCGGCGAGCAACCGATGGGGACGATCTCGGCGCCGAGATCCGCGAGCACGCGTGGGCCGACCTTGTAGGCGGCGCCGTTGGCGCAGTCGATCACGATCTTCAAGCCGGTGAGATCGATGCCGCCCGCGAGAGTGGAAGCGCAGAACTCCTGATACTGGAGGCGGGAGCGATCGACCCGGGTGGCCCGACCGAGGCTGCGCGAGGTGCGCGTGATGATCGGTTGAGCGAGCTCGGCCTCGATGCGCTCCTCGAGCTCGTCCGAGAGCTTCGCGCCGCTGCGATCGAAGAATTTGATGCCGTTGTCGTCGTAGGGATTGTGGGACGCGCTGATGACGACGCCGAAGTCGCAGTTGAAGTGGCGTGTCATGTAGGCGATGCCGGGTGTCGGCAGCGGACCGATCAGCATCACATGCACGCCCGAGGCTACGAAGCCGGCTTCGAGCGCGGATTCGAACATGTAGCCGGAGAGACGCGTGTCCTTGCCGATGAGGACGGTGCCGCCTTCGGGCACGAGCACGCGACCCGCGGCGCTGGCAAGGTTGAGCGCGAAATCCACGGTCATCGGGTGCTCGCCCACGCGGCCTCGAACGCCGTCAGTGCCGAAGTAATGTCGGGTCAAAGATGGTCTCCCGCCAGTAATCATTCGCCGTCCGAAATCGCTCCCGGCGAGTTTGTCGCGCCTCGCCCTCTCACCTCGACGCGCCCTCAACCGCCGCCACCACCTTCAAGGCGTCGACGGTGGCGGCCACATCGTGCACACGCAGGATACGCGCGCCGTTGCGCGCTGCCACCACCGCGAGCGCGACGCTGCCGTGAGCGCGCTCGCCCGCCGGGCGGCCGGTGAGAGCGCCCACCATCGATTTACGCGACAGGCCGGCCAGGATCGGCAGGCCGTGCACCGACAGCTCCCTCAGGCGGCGCAGCAGCTCGAGATTGTGCTCCAAAGTCTTGCCGAAGCCGAACCCGGGGTCGAGCACCATGCGCTCGAGCGGCAGGCCGGCGGCACGACAGGCCTCGACCCGCGCGCCGAGAAACTGCCGAACCTCGCTCACCACATCGGCGTAGCTCGGAGCCTCCTGCATCGTACGGGGCTCGCCGAGCATGTGCATGAGGCAAACCGCACAACCGCCGACCGCCGCGGCTTCGAGAGCGCCCCGCTCGCGCAGAGCCCGCACGTCATTGATCATGTCCGCGCCGGCCGCGGCGGCCGCATGCATCACTTCCGGCTTGCTAGTATCGATCGAGATGATTGCCCGCGTGCGCGAGCGCAGCCGCGCGATGACGGGAATGACCCGCTGCAACTCCTCCTCGACGCCGACGGACTCCGCTCCCGGGCGCGTCGACTCTCCGCCGACATCGATGATGGCCGCCCCCTCCTCCGCCATCCGCAGCCCCCGCGCGACTGCATCGTCCAGCTGCAGGAACCGTCCGCCGTCCGAGAACGAGTCGGGAGTGACATTCAGCACCCCCATGACCACGGGCCGCTCGAGCCCGAGCTCCCGCCCCCGACAATGAAGCATCAAGCCCGACATCACCGTGAAATCGAAATCTGATGGCGTCTGAAAGCAACTGAGAAAGCGGCTCAGGGCCGTTCCGTTTCCCGGGACGCGTCAGTCTCGCATTGGCGGGTCTCAGAGAAGCCGCGGGATCAAACGCAGTCACAGGGCC
>JBAUOO010000047.1:0-92383 GCA_049579785.1 Steroidobacteraceae bacterium | reverse complement strand
GCGACCAATGGATGCTCCCCCTTCTTCAGCACCTCGCACGGCGAGGACGTCGGAATGAGTTCCCCTATACGGAAACGCTTTCCGCCATGATGAATAATTTGTAGCAGCGGGCCACGAGCTTGTCAATCGGGGGGCTTCAGCGGATTCCGAGCAGGGGCCAATAGAAGGGAACGAGCAGCATCAGCACGATGAATTCGAGCAGCGTCAGCCAGGCGCCTATCTTCATCAAGTCGCGCGCCTCGAAATAGCCGTAGGAATAGCCCACGATCAGGACGCCCGACTGATAGGCGAAGAGCTTCCCGCCGGCGGCGAACGTCCAGATGAGCCCGAGCTGCAGTGGGTTGAACCCGTGAGTTTTCGCATATTCCACCACCAGAGGGACGGACGTCGCGAGCATCGAGATCTCGCTCGCGAGCAGGAAGTGATAGAGGAATGCCGTCCAGTAGAGCACCGCGGTCGTGCTGTAGATGTTCGTCAGCATCGGCTGGATCCAGTGAAACACGCCGCTCGTCAGCACGTTAAGCCCGTGAGTCGCCTCGAGCACGGCGGCCATGCTGACCGCCTCGGCGACGAAGAACACAGGCATGTAGTTCAGGGTGCGCATCTCGCTCGCATCGAGCACGCCGACGCGAGGCAGCAGCGCGAACAGCCCGACACCGAGCGCCACCACGGTCGGTGGTATGTGGTGCAGGGAGTCCGTCATCCACAACGCCATGGCGCAGCCGATCAACAGGGCGGACTTGGTCTGCGCGGCCGACCACGGCCCCATCTTGGCGAGCTCGCGCTGAAAGTACGCCTTGTCCGGCGCGAACCCGGTCCTCTCGGGCGGATAGAGCCGCAACGTCAACCACCAGGCGAAGAGCACCGTCGCGACACTACAGGGCAGGAAGGCGAACAGCCACTCTCCCCACAGCACCCTGACGCCGCCCATTTTCTGGATGAGGCCCGCAGCCGTGATCGACCCGGCGCCCGCGAGCACCATCTTGTCGAAGATGTTGCCGGTATAGGTGAGCATCAGGAACATGCCACGCGCGGTGTTGCTTCCGCGGCGCGCCTGGAACGCCTCGAGCAGGGCGAGCGCGATCGCCGCCAGGATGACCACGCGCGCAAGACCGGACGGCACGATGAACGTCAGCAGAAAGCTGGTGATCGCCAGGCCGAGAAGGATGCGCGGGTAGGAAATTCCGACACGCCCCATGACGGCGTAGGCGAGCCGGCGCGCGAGGCCCGACCGGTCGGCGACCAATCCGATCAGCATCGCTCCAAACAGGAACCAAGCCGTGTGGTTCGCGAAGCCGGCGAAGGCGATGCGGAAGGGCGCGATGCCGAGGGCCCAGAAAAGAAAGCAGCCGACGAAGCCCGCCAGCGCGAACTCCGCCGCTTGCGTGATCCAGGCGATGATCATGAACGCCCCGATCGCGAACATGTGCTTGATGCGCGGCTCGAGCGGCAGCGGCGAGAACCAGATCAGCACCGGCACGATGAGGCAGAGAATCTGTCCGGCGAGGACCAGGGTCGAGTTTTCGCGATGTTGGATCCGCGGAACTGATCCGCTCGCGGCAACCGCCTGCGTCATGGACTCTCGCTCGAGCATGGGATCGTGCTCCGCCATATTAGAGGTCGCGCACGCCGGGTCGACCGGCAGGCCGGTTTTGAAGTCTATGCCAAAACAGACAGCGCGCCTTCGTGGCTCGCCGACGCGTTCTTGCGTACGGAACCGGGATGGGACGGGCCGCTCCCGCGTGCTAGCCTTGCGGCCCGGCGTACCCCCGCATCGAGGAGGGACGCATCGAGGAGCCACATGATGAGCAACTTACCACCCGCGGATCCGGCGCTCATCGACGAACTCGTCACCGGCAACCGCATCCTCTACCACCGGGCCATTGTCGATGCGTTCGGGCATCTCAGCGTCCGGCACGACAAGGATCCGACGAAATACCTGATGTCGAGACATCTGGCGCCCGGGCTTGTCACCGCGGGGGACATCGTGACATTCGATCTCGACAGTGTTCCGGTGCGCGACATCGGCAAGCGCTACTACAGCGAGCGCTTCATCCACGGCGAAGTCTACAAGGCGCGCCCGGATGTCGTGGCCGTCGTGCATTGCCACGCGCCGCAACTCATTCCCTTCGGCGCCACCGGGGTGCCACTGCGGCCGATCTATCACATGAGTGCCTTTCTCGGCGCCGGGGTGCCGATCTTCGAGATCCGCGAGGCCGGCGGCGTGACCGACATGCTGGTTCGCACGCCGGCTCTCGGCAACGCCCTTGCCGCCAGGCTCGGTGACAAGCCGGTGATCCTGATGCGCGGTCACGGCGCCACCATGGTGGGCGTCTCGATCAGGCATGTCATCTATCGGGCGATCTACGCGACCACGAACGCGGCCTTGCAGATGGAGGCCTTGCGCCTCGGGGAGCCGACGTTCCTCTCGCAGGAAGAGGCGGTTCTGGCCGCCGACCGCAACGACAAGGCCGTGGACAGGGCCTGGGAGCTGTGGCGGCACGAGGCGCTCGAGGGCGTTTGAGACTCTCCGGCTCCGGTGCGCCGCCTAATAGCCCGGCGCATGCTCGAGCTGATCGAGCCAGTTGAAACCCATCGCTTTGACGATACGGTTACTGATCACGATCAGCCGGGCCTCGGCATCTCCGTCATTGTGATGCTGATGGATGGAGAACGGCGGCACGTAGATGAAGTCTCCGCGCTGCCAGTCGTATCGCTTCGGCTCCGGTTCCCATTGATACTCGAACTTGTCGATGCAGTCGAAGCGCAGATCCCAGTGGAGATCGTGACCGCTGCCCTCGAGCACGAACAGCACTTCCTCCCACATGTGCCGGTGCCGGCCCGTCCGGCCCTGCGGCGGCAGAAACTGCATGTAGGCTTCGACGCAGCACTCCTTGGTCACCATGCGCTCGTTGATCAGGTGCTTGATCAGGCCGTCGGGCGAGTCCTCCAAGGGCATCTGATCCGCGGTGATGACGTTGGTCGCCTCCTCGTAGCTCTTGCGCGCGCGCGCGGAGTTCTCGATGTCATCGCTGCGGAAGCTGCACCGCGCGGCCCCGACATGGGCCACATCACGCTCGAGGGGAGAGCTCATGATCGAATTTCCCTTGGGATGAGACGAATCACAGATCGGTCGGCGGCTTGAAATCTTCGTGACCGACCGGCGGTGTCGTCGGCGGATAGTGCACGATCTTCTGGAAGAGCAGATGCATGAAGAGGAACAGCGGCTTCGCCTTGAACACCAGCAGGTGGGCGTCGTTGTCGGGATCGTCGTTGAAATGCTCGTGCACGCACCCGTTCTCGACCAGCATCAGATCGCCCGCCTTCCAGTCGAATCGCTTGCCGTCGTGGACGTCGTGGCCGCGACCTTTCAGCACGTAGAATACGGCGCTGTTCATGTGGCCGTGCTTCTGGCCGTGGGCACCCGGTGCATAGATCTCGATGTGCGTCTCGATGGACTGCGCAACCGCGGCCGTGTGCGGACTGATCACGTGCTTGCCGTAGACCTGTGGGCCGCCCTTCCACGGCATACTGCGCGAGGAGTAGACGCGCGGCTGGTTGAGCAGCGACTTGGTCAGGTCGCTGTAGGTTCCGACGAGGGCCCGCACGAAAGTGCGCTTCTTCTGCCAGCGCTCCCAGGTGACCTCCTGTGGGCCCTGGTCATTCCCATGCTCATGCCCGTGCTCGGGCAACGACGGCTCGGCGTGCGCTTCGAGGGGAGGATCCCCGGGTGTGCGGTCGTACAAGCCCGTCATCGGCACTCCTTCGGCATCGAGAGCACCCTACCTTAGCGCACCGGGCACGCGCGAACAACGCCGCCATCAGGCCCCGGCGGGCGGGGAGTCCCGCCGCCTCTGCGCCGCCGCCGACTCGAGCGGACGATCGGCGCGCTTCCCGGGGGCGCAGAGCTGAACGGCTTTCAGTGCAGACCTGCAAAGTCTTTGCACCGCCGGACGTTGTGCGAGGGCAACGAATGCGACGTGAGCAGGCAGGTCGCGTCGGCCCCGGGGCCACGGGGCTCCTGGCCGTCTCGAACCCCCTCACACCGAACCAACATCCCGGCGATGAGACCAGCTGCAACGTTGCAGCGTTTGGGCAACGATCGAGCTGCGGGTCCGGAGCGGCGGAATCGCACGCTGGCATTTCAACATTGCATGACCCGCCGATAACGTTGCAACTCTGAACGACGTCCGAGCGGATACGACCGCCCCGTGCGCCAACGGTGCCCTGTTACGTCGTCGGGCTCCGGTGCTTGGCGAAAGCCGGCGAACGAGCGTTTTTAGGTCACGGCCGGTCCGGTGGCACGCTCGATGCACAGACTCCCGCGGACGTAACAATTTGAAACGTCTGCGGGCAGCGGAAAATTCCAATTGAGATGCTGGGGAGCCATATGTCCAAGACGAAGCGATACTGGGCAGGCGCGCTCGGCGTGCTGCTCTTGCTGGGGGCTCAACCCGCGGTGGTCAAAGCCCAAAACCAGGCTCCCCCTCGGGATCCTCCGAAGCAGCGGGTTCCGGCCCCGAAGAAGGACCCGCCGCCGGCACCCCGGCTGCAAACCATCGAGATCACCGGGACGCGTATCCGCGAGCCCAACATGACGAGCCAGAGCCCGATAACGGCCGTCTCGAGCGTGGAAATCCAGCAGGAGGGGGCGACCAACATCCAGAACGTGGTGAATGCGTTGCCGCAGCTTCATACCGCTCAGAGTGACACCACCTCGAACAACGGCACGGGTGTCGCCAACGTCAACCTGCGGGGCCTGGGACCCACTCGCACCCTGGTGCTGATCGACGGCCGCCGTCTCGGCCCCGGGGATCCGCAGGGTCCGGAAGGTGAAGCCGCCGACATCAACTTCATTCCGGCCGCGCTCGTGAGCAGCGTGGATGTCCTCACCGGTGGCGCTTCCGCGGCCTACGGCTCGGACGCGATCGCCGGCGTCGTCAATTTTCACCTGCTCCGCAATTTCCAGGGGGTGAAGGTCACGCAGACTTTCAATGCCGCCCAGCACACCCAGGGAGGCCCGTGGGATGCGATCCTGACGTCCGCGCCCTATCCGACGGAAGCCCCTCCCGGGGATCAGTTCGGCGGCCTGGTCAGCAACACCACGATCATTCTCGGGACCAATATGGACGACGGGCGCGGCAACGTCACCCTGTACCTCGACTACCACCACTCGAACCCGATTCTGGACGGGTCGCGGAATTTCCTCGGCTGCGAGTTCGGCTTGAACCCGGCGAGTAACGGACTCATATGCAAGGGCAGCTCGGACGGGCCGTACGGCCCGTTCCAAGCCAACAGCGGCAAGTCATACGGGCTGAATCCCGACGGCACGGCCAGCCTCGTGAAATTCAACAAGAGTACGATGGGGTACAACACGGCGCCGACCAATTACCTGCAGCGCGCCGATGAGCGCAAGAGCCTCGGCGCTCTCGGCCACTTTCGCTTGAGCCAGTGGGCGGACGTGTACGCCGAAGCGATGTTCATGGATGATTTCACCACGGCACAGGTGGCCTCCGGCGGGTTGACTTCCGGCCAGGGCCCGACGGGAGAGCTGCAGGTCCCCTGCAACAATCAGTTTCTTTCCGCTCAGGAGGAGCCGCTCATCTGCCAGGACGCATCCGGCAATCCGCTGCCGGCCTTGCAGACCAATGGCCAGCCGAACGTGGCCACCATCCTGATGCCCTCTCTGCGCCTGCCGCAGGACATTCGCGCGGACAATCTGGAACACACCGACTACCGGGCGGTGTTGGGCGTGCGCGGCGCCATCGGCGAGAGCGATTGGACCTACGACGCCTCCGGGACGTATTGGGACTCGTTGCTCTCGGAGAATTACGCCAACGACCTCTCGTTCGCGAAGCTCGAGGAGTCTCTCTTCGGGTGCCCCGCGACCGCGAGTACGGCGGCCGGCTGCGTGCCGGTCAACATCTTCCAGCTCAACGGGATCACGCCGGCGATGTTGAACTACTTGAAAACGCCGGGCATGAAGACCGGAAGCTCGACCGAGTCGAACCTCGATGCGAACGTCTCCGGAGACTTCGGCGCGTGGGGCGGGAAGAGTCCGTGGGCCACCGATCCCATCGCGGCATCGTTCGGCATCAGCGAGCGGCGCGACTCGCTCAATTTCCTCCCGGACTACGAGATGCAGACCAACGATCTGATCGGCCAGGGCCAGGTGTTCCCCGCGGTCTCGGGCGCGGAAAGCGTGACCGAGGAATACGCCGAGATCGACATTCCCGTGGTCCAGGACAAGCCGCTCGTCCAGGCGCTGAATCTGGATGTGGCGGGCCGCCATTCGTCCTACACCATCAGCGGCTCGCACGGGGGCTTCGAGACCAACACCTTCAAGATTGGCGCCGATTACGCCCCCACCCAGGATATCCGCTTTCGCGGGAGTTTCAACCGCGCCGCGCGAGCGCCGAACATCTACGAGCTCTTCTTTCCACAGGCGCTGAACAGTGACGCCGGCTATCAGGACCCGTGCTCCGGCGCCACGCCGGTGGCTACCCTCGCCGCCTGCGAGAAGACCGGCGTCACCCAGGCGCAGTACGGCAACATTCTCGAGTGTCGATCGAGCGATTGCGGCGGTCTCTTCGGGGGCAATCCGGCCCTGCAGCCGGAGACGGCGAACACCTGGACCTTCGGCTTCGTCCTCACGCCGCGCTTCGCATCGAACCTCGAGATCTCAGTCGATTACTGGGCCGTGCGGATCGACAGCTTCATTACCCATCTCGCCGGTGCGGAGATCGTCGACGGCTGCCTGCTGCAAGGCATCGACAGTCTATGCCCGCTGATCCACCGCGGCGCGGACGGCGTCATCTTCGGCAGCTCCGGCTGGGTGACCGAGACCAATGAGAACATCGGCTTCCTCAGAAACCGGGGCGTCGATGTGGACCTCAACTACCGCGAGGATCTGGACAATCTCGGACTCCATCACCTGGGCGCCGTGGCCTTCAACATGACCGGAAGTTATCTGCTGGAGCAGACGAACGCCAACGCGGTCGCGCGCTACGATTGCGCGGGTCTCTACGGCCCAACCTGCAGCGCCGGCGACGTCAACGGGCCGGACTTCACCTGGCGTCACGAGGCCCGCTTGACCTGGCTCACCCCGTGGAAGCTCGACGCCTCGGTCCGCTGGCGCTATCTGTCGTCGGTGAAGCTCGACTCCAACAGCCCGCAGCCGGCATTGAACGGCGGCCCCGGCAGCTACGATTACATCGACGCCGTGATTCCCGCCATCAGTTACCTGGACCTTTCCCTCAGCTGGCACGGCTCGAGCCACGTCACGGTGACGACCGGCGTCAATAACCTCCTCGACAAGGATCCGCCCGCCCTCAACCACAGCGATGTCTATCGCGTCAACGGCGGCGGTAACGAGGATGTGTATTCGGTCTACGACGATCTGGGCCGGGAGTTGTTCCTGACCATCAGCGCCAAATTCTGAGTGCTTTCGGGGGAGACGTATGTCCGTGATCAAGCGGTTCTGCGTGAGTCTGTTCGGCGCGCTGGTGATGCTCGGGGCGCATCCCGTCGTGCGGGCCAAGGACCCCCCCGCGAGCCCCACGAGTCAGCGGGTTCCGGCCCCGAAGAAGGATCCGCGGCCATCCCAGCTGCAAACGATCGAGATCACCGGGACGCGAATCCGAGTTCCGAACCTGACCAGCCAAAGTCCGATTACCACGGTTTCGAGCGCGGAGATCCTCGATGAGGGTTCCACCAACATCGAAAACGTGGTGAACGAGCTGCCGCAGGTGCACTCACCCGCGCAGACCGACAACATGGCGAACAACGCAACCGGCGTCGCCAACATCGCGCTGCGCGGTCTCGGTCCGACCCGGACACTGATCCTGATCGACGGCCGCCGTCTCGGCCCCGGTGACCCGCAATCTCCCGACGGCGCTGCGGCCGACGTCAACTTCATTCCCACCGCCCTGGTGAGCGGCGTGGACGTCCTCACGGGCGGCGCCTCGGCGGTCTACGGGTCGGATGCCGTCGCCGGCGTGGTCAACTTCCATCTGCTGAGAAACTTCCAGGGGGTGAAGGTCGTCCAGACTTTCAACGACTTCCAGCACACTCAGGGCGGCCCGTCCGACGCGGTGCTGGAGGCGGCCCCGTACCCGGTGAAGCCCACGATTCCGGGCGATCAGTTCGGCGGCCTGATCAGCGATACCTCGATCATTCTCGGGACCAATCTCGATGATGACCGCGGCAACGTCACGATGTACCTCGAGTACCGCTCGACCGCCAAGGTGCTGCTCTCCACCCGCAATTTCGAGGGCTGCGAGACGACTCTGAACGATGCCGGGACCGGAAATCGCTGCAACGGCAGCTCCAACAGCGCCTACGGCAATTTCCTCACCAATTCGGGCGACCAGCTTGCCCTGAATCCCGACGGTTCCGCGACCTTCGTACCCTTCAGCGGCGCTTACAAATTCAACTCGACGCCCCAATACGATATGCAGCGGCCGGATCAGCGCAAGACCCTGGGTGCTCTCGGTCATTTCCGGCTCAGTCAGTCCTTGGACGTCTACGGCGAGGCGATGTTCATGGACGACTTCTCGCCGGCACAGACCGCGGCGAGCGGTCTGTTCCAGGGCCAGGGGCCGACCGGCAACCTGCAGATTCCCTGCAACAATCCATATCTTTCAGACGCCGAGGAGCCGGATATCTGCCAGGACGCCAACGGCAACCCTTTGCCGCGCTACCAGGCCGACGGCCAGCCCAACGTGGCCACGATTCTCATGCCGGGCCTGCGCATGGCTCAGTATCCGCGCATCGACAACCTGCGCCACACGGATTACCGCGGCGTCCTGGGCGTGCGCGGGGCCATCGGCAAGAGCGACTGGACCTACGATGTCTCGGGGACCTACTGGCAGTCGCTGTTCTCGGAGTACTTTCTCAACGACGTTTCGTTCACCAACGTGCAGAACGCCCTGAACGGCTGCACGGCGCCGGGCAGCGCGGCTGCCGGCTGCGTGCCGCTCGACATCTTCAACTACGGCGGCATAACCCCGGCGATGTTCAACTACGTCTCGAGGCCGGGCGAGAAGACCGGAACGGTGACCGAGAGCAACCTCGATGCCAACGTGAGCGGGGATTTCGGCGCGTGGGGAATCAGGAGCCCGTGGGCGAGCGATCCGGTGGCGGCCTCGTTCGGCGTCGGTAACCGTCGCGATACGTTAAGCTTCCTGCCGAGCTACAACCTGCAGATCAACGATCTCATCGGCCAGGGTCAGTTCTTTCCGCCGATTTCTGGGCGAGAAAGCGTAATCGACGAGTACGCGGAGATCCGCGTGCCCGTCATCGAAGCCAAGCCCCTCGTCAAGTCCCTGAATCTGGATGTGGCGGGGCGCCATTCGTCCTACTCGATCCCATCCGGCAACAGTATCGCGACGAACACCTTCAAGATCGGCGCCGACTATGCGCCCACTCAAGACATCCGTTTCCGCTCCAGCTACAACCGGGCGGTACGCGCCCCGAATCTGTACGAGCTGTTCTTCCCGAACACCGAGGTGCCCGACACGGGTTACGACGACCCTTGCTCCGGCGCTACGCCGACCGCAAGCCTCGCGGCCTGCGAGAAGACCGGGGTGACGCCGGCGGAGTACGGCCGTATTCCTGGCTGTCCGACGCTCAACTGCAGCGCCCTGCTCGGCGGCAACAAGGATCTGCGGCCCGAGACGGCCGATACCTGGACTCTCGGCTTCGTCCTCACCCCGCGCTTCCTCGATAACTTCGAGCTCGCGGTCGACTATTGGGCGATACGGATCGACGACTATGTAACGACCTTGCCCGGAGCGACGATCGTCGATGGCTGCCTGCTGCAGGGCAACTCGAGTCTCTGCAGTCTCATCCATCGCGGCAACGGCGGTATCATATTCGGCAGCACCGGTTGGGTCGTGGAGACCAATGCGAATATCGGCTACCTGCGCAACCGCGGTATCGACGTCGACATGCACTATCAGCGGGATATCGGCGGCATGGGCTCGCTTCTCTTCAACCTGACCGGCAGCTATCTCCTGGAGCAAACGGTCGCGGGCGCCACGAAGTACGACTGCGCCGGCCTGTACGGTTCGATCTGCAGTGCGGGCGAGGATACGGGCCCGAACTTCACCTGGCGTCATAACGCCCGCCTGACCTGGCTGACGCCATGGGACCACATCGGCCTCTCGGCACGCTGGCGTTATCTCTCGGCCGTGCGCCTCGATACCAACAACTCGCAGCCGGCGCTCGACAATGGCTTCTACGATGCGTACGACAACGTGATACCGGCTTATAATTACCTGGATCTGTCGGCGTCGTGGCAGGTCGGGGGTCACTTCACCCTGCGTGCCGGCTGCAATAACGTCATGGACAAGGATCCGCCGTTCCTCAACGACACCGTCATCTACGGCGTGGTCGGCGGCGCCAATCAGAACACTTACACGGTCTATGACTTGATGGGACGGGAGCTCTTCCTCACCGCCAGCGCGCAGTTCTGAAATTGCCCTGCTCGACCCCACCTCCAGATCGCGAGCGAGACGCCCCAGGCAAGCGCGAATAGCCCGACGATGCCGTAGCCGAGCGCGCTGAAATCGAGCTGCTGGACGCGCTCGAGGAGGGCGCCGTGCCCATGCAGTACGCGAGCCAGGATCTGCAGCACCTCGAGGCCGCCGACGAGCAGCGCCACGGCGGCCGAGAGGCCGGTGACCGTGACGTTGTAGAGCATCTTGCGAAGCGGATTGAGGAAGGCCCAATCGTAGGCCTTCGACATCAACACCCCATCGGTGGTGTCTACGGCGCACATCCCGGCGGTGAACAGAATCGGCAGCGACAGCACAGCTGCGGCGGGCAGATTGCCTGCGGCGGCGCCGGCGGTCATGGCCAGCACGGCGACTTCCGAGGCCGTGTCGAATCCTAAGCCGAAAAGCAGGCCCAGCGGGTACATCTGCCAACTGTGAGCGACGAAGCCGCGCAACCGGGCACCGAAGAGGCGGTTGACGAGCCCGCGCCGCGCGAGCAGCTCCTCGAGGGGCGGGTGCTCGTGAGTCGTGATCCGGGCGCGGCGCCAGACTTTGAGCATATCGAGCACTAGCAGCAGGTTCAAGACACCGATAAAAAGGAGGAAGAGCGCCGAAACGCCGCCGCCGATCAAGGCGCCGGAGCTCTTCAGCCACGGAAGATCGTGCCTGACGAGCGCGGCCGAGGCGATCAGGCAAGCCGACAGAAGGAAGACGACCGTCGAATGACCGAGGGAGAAGAAAAAGCCGAGACCGAGCGGCCGCTTGCCCTGCTGCAGCAGATAGCGAGTGGTGTCATCGACGGCGGATATGTGATCGGCATCGAATCCGTGGCGCAGGCCGAGCAGATAGGCGGCGAACCCGAGGCCGACGAGCGCCGGGAACCGCGCCGAATAATGCAGATACAGCGCCCCGCCGCAGACATGCAGTAGGCCGACTACGGCGTAGAGTGACCTCAGGCGCCGCCACTGCGCGCGGGTGAAGCCGAGGCGCGCACCGACTCCGGCCCCCGCAATGGCATCGCCTTCATCTGGCGCGGCACTCTGATCGTCGGCTTTACGTTGTGTTTGAGCCACGCACTGCTCGTTCACTGGCGCTGTCGGGTGGGCCGCGCGGAGCCACGGCGCTCCTGGCTCGCGGGAATCCGGATTGGACGCCGGCGCCAGGGGGCTCTCGGAGCGAGCACCAGCCGGCATCGCTATCGCGGCATTATTGCAGGATCCGGGCGGCGATCAACCGTCGACCGCTCGAGCGCCGTCAGGGTCATCGCACTTCGGCATCTCACCTTTGCACTGCCGTTCCCCTGACATTGCAAAAGTGAACGATAGATGCACCTCCGAGACTGTGCCGGGCAGGCAACAGCCCCCAGTCCGTCCCGCGGCCCACGCGCGATGGGCCTGTGGCCAAGGCGATATGCTGCTATGGCTGAAGGAGCTCCGCCCACGCGTCTGTTGGCACGATCGATGCATTTGCAGTCAAACGCGCTCCGTTGAAACGATCGGGGGATCAGTGGTGGCGAACGTACTTCACGACACTCTCAGAGGCGTCATGTCCAATACCAAGCGGTGCGGCATCGGACTGCTTACGGTGGCGATCGGACTGTGGGGCACGGCCCCGATCCTGCAGGCGCAGAATGCCACTCCCGATCCACAGCCCGCGCCTCAAATGGCGCAGCTGCAGGAGGTCGTGGTCACGGGGACCCTGATTCGGGCACCGAACCTGATCAGCGTCAGCCCGATTCAGACGGTCTCGAGTGAGGAAATCCAGGCCGAGGGCGCGACCAATATCGAAGATGTGCTGAATTCGCTCCCGCAGGTGTACACCGCCCAAACCGACACCACGTCGAACAACGGGACGGGGGTCGCCAACGTCAACTTGCGCGGCCTCGGTCCGACCCGAACCCTGGTCCTGCTCGACGGTCTCCGTCTCGGCCCTGGCGATCCGCAAAACCAGTTCGGCGCCGCTGCGGACGTCAACTTCATTCCGACGGCACTCGTGAGCAATGTCAACGTACTGACCGGCGGCGCCTCCACGACGTACGGGTCGGACGCGGTCGCCGGGGTGGTGAACTTCCAACTGAATAACAATTTCAATGGCATAGAGATCACCGAGACCGGTGACATCTACCAACATACGCAGAGCCCTGGGGTCAACAACCTGCTCGAGTCGTCCGGCGAACTGGTCCCGCCGACCGTTCCCGGAAGCCAATTGGACGGAGGCACCAGTGATACCACGCTGATCATCGGGTCGGATTTCAACGGTGGCCACGGTCACGTCACGATGTACGCGGACTACCGCCAGACGGCCTCGGTGCTCAACGAGACGCGGAATTTTCTTGGTTGCGAGACACACCTCAACAGTACCAACAATGGACTCGACTGCGCCGGCAGCTCGAGCGGCGCTTTCGGATATTTCAAGACGAACGGCGGCAAGACCCTGATGCTGAATCCGGACGGCACCGCGACCTTCGTCAAGGACAGCAAGGCTGCGGACTTCAATACATCCAATGAGAACTACTTGCAGCGGCCCGATAAGCGCGTGTTGGGGGGAGCCTACGGTCATGACGAGGTCAACCCCTGGATGGACGTGTATGCCTCGGCGATGTTCATGTCCGATGACACCACGGCCCAACAGGCGCAGGGCGGGTTGCTCGCAGCCCATGGGCCGAACGGACTGTTGCAGGTTCCCTGCAACAATCCGTTCCTGTCGGCCGCCGAGGAGCCCTCGATCTGCCAGGACGCGGCAGGCAACCCGCTTCCGGTTTACCAGGCAAACGGCCAGCCGAACGTCGCCACCATTGAGTTCCCGGCCTTGCGCGACTACGCCTACCCGCGCTTCGCCGACATACGCCACAATGACTACTATGGCGTCCTGGGCGTGCGCGGTCACATCGGCCAGAGCAACTGGACCTACGACGTCGGGGCAACGTATTGGGAGTCGCTGCTGACCTGGGATTTGCAGAACGACGTCTCTTTCACCAAGATACAGGACGCAATAGGCTCAGCGGCCTATCCGACGCCGTGCACGGAGCCGGAGAGTGTCGGTTGCCTGCCGCTCAACATCTTCCAGTACTTCGGCCCGAGTCAGGTCGAGCCGTCCTCATCGGGCGATATCAACAATCCAGCGGTATTCGCCGGCATCACCGCACCGGGCCTGGAACAGGGAGCCACGAGCGAATCGAATGTGCAGGCGAAAGTGTCCGGAAACCTCGGCTTCGGGAGCCCGCTGGCGAGCCATCCGATCTCGGTAGGGCTCGGTGTCAGCAATCGCAAGGACCTCATGTCTTTGGTCCCGAGTGAAGAGATGCAGAGTGCCGATCTTGTGGGGACGGGCCAGTCTTTTCCGCCGGTCGCGGGCTCCGAGAATGTGGTCGAGGAATATGCCGAGTTTTGGGTTCCGTTGATCGAGGATAAGCCATCCGTGCACGCGCTGGATTTCGACCTCGCGGGGCGGCATTCCAGCTATTCGATCAGTGGCGGCCACTCCGGCTTCTCGGCCAACACCTTCAAGCTGGGGCTCGTTTATGCGCCGACGAGGGATTTCCGCTTGCGAGGGAGCTACAACCGCGCCGTGCGGGCGCCGAATGTGTTCGAGCTGTTCTATCCCGTGGCGCTGAACACCGCGGAAGGCCTCACCGACCCGTGCGCCGGCGCCTCGCCGACTGCGACTCTCGCCGCCTGCGAGGCGACGGGAGTGACCGCCGCGGAATACGGGAACATCGATCAGTGCCCGGCCCAGCATTGCTCGATCCTATCGGGTGGAAATGCGGCGCTGCAACCGGAGACGGCCAGTACCTATACCGTCGGCTTCGAATTCACGCCGGGCTTTCTACCAGGATTCAGGGCCGCTATCGATTACTGGGACGTGAGGGTCGACAACTACGTCACGACGGTATCGGGGGCATCGATCCTCAACGGCTGTCTGATCGCGGACGAAAGCAATCTCTGCGGTCTGATCCATCGCGGTCTGGGCGGCATCATCTTCGGCAGCACCGGCTGGATCTCGCAGGCCAATACGAACATCGGCTTCCTGAGGAACCGCGGCATCGATGTGCAACTCGACTACCGCTACGACATGGGCAGGATGGGTGGGTTGCTCTTCGATTTCACCGGCTCGGATATGCTCGAGCAGACCGTATCGGCGCCCCAGGATACGTACAACTGCGTGGGCCTCTACGGCCCGACCTGCAGCTCGGGAGCGACCAACGGCCCGAACTTCTCCTGGCGTCACAATGCTCGTCTCACCTGGCTGACGCCATGGGACCATGTCAGTTTGTCGGCTCGCTGGCGTTACCTGAGCTCGGTGAAGCTCGACAGCAACCAGACCTCACAGGCTGCGTTGTACAACGGAAGTTATGACGCGTACGATGGTGTGATTCCGGCCTTCAACTATCTCGACGTATCGGCGAGCTGGCGGGAGGGGAAGCACTTGACACTGATCGGCGGCATCAACAACGTCATGGATAAGGACCCGCCGTTGCTGAGTCACGGCGTCATCTATGACGACTACGGCGGCGGCAACGAGAACATCTACACGGCCTATGACACGTTGGGGCGTGAGTTCTTCCTGACCTTGACCGCCAAGTTCTGAGGCGGTGCGGATCGAGGAGTCACTCTACAGCGGGCAGGAGCAAGACATGCGTGGCGTGACGCGTTGGGGATGGCGGACGGCATGGATCGCGACGATGGTGGCGGCGCTGGCCGGTGCGGCTGCGCCGCTTGTGCAGGCGAAGAACATCATCGATGAATGGTCGCAGGTCAAGGCGCCGGCGCCCCCGGCGCTGAGGGCGGTCCGCATCGATCCGGCCTCGAGCGCGCTGGTGGTGATGGACATCAGCGTGCGGACCTGCTCGCCCGCGAAGCGCCCGCGATGCGCCGCGAGTCTGCCGGCGATCGCGCGGCTGGTGCGCGAAGCGCGGGCGAGCGGCGTTCTCGTCCTCTACTCGCTCATCGGGCACGACCAGAGGAGCGACATTCCCAAGGCTTTCGCTGCGCGGCCATCCGATACCGTCATCACGGGCGCGGGCCCGAACAAGTTCCTCGGCACCGATCTCGAGGCGATCCTCGAGGCGAAGCACATCAAGACCCTGATTACGGTGGGTACTTCGGCGGAGGGCGCGGTGCTGAATACGGCATCCGGAGCAGCTTTCAGGGGCTTCGAGGTCATCGTTCCGGTCGACGGGATGTCCTCGAACAGCCTCTATGGCGAGCAATCGACCGCCTGGTATCTGACCCACGCGCCGCGCGTCTCTCAGCACACCACGCTGACCGCGGTGGACGCGATGAGATTCTAGAGAACTTTGGGCTCCGTTGGGTTTCGGCGCCTTCGGCCGTCGCCGGCAGAGGGGTGTATCGAGAGGTGGAGGTGCGTCAATGATGAGAGGACCGTGGGTGAAATCTTCCGGCTTTGGTCTGACGCTCGCCACGGCGGCGGCGCTGGCGTTGACAGGAGCCCTTCCGGTCGCCCACGCGGCAGCGCCGCGCGCGGCCTTGGCCGGTCGGGTCAGTTCGCCCATGGGGCACCCGATGGAGGGTGTGGTCGTCGGTGCCACTCGCACCGGTTCGACGCTCACCGTTGACGTCGTCAGCAATCGCGCGGGCGAGTACAACTTCCCGGCATCCCGGGTCGGCCCGGGTCGGTATCACCTTAAGATCCGCGCGAGCGGCTACGCGCTCGCAGGGCCGAGCGATGTTACCGTTCGCCGCGGGAGCACCACGACCGCGAACCTGAGCCTGCGGACGGTCACGGACATCGACGATCAGATGACCAACTCCGACTGGCTGATCAGCATGCCCGGAGACCTGCAGCAAAAGGATCTGCTGCTCAACTGCACGACCTGCCATACCATCGAGCGTATTGTCACTTCGCATTTCACGGCGCAGGACTTCAAGGGCGTGATGCAGGTGATGGCCGGCTTTGCCAATCAGGCTTCGGATTTAGAGCCGCAGCGCAAACTGAAGCTCCCGGCGAGCATTGCCGCCCACTGGGGCGGGGGAAAAGCGACGCTCCGCGGGTTCATGGCGAGCATCAATGAGAGCAGGACCGGGAAGCTGAACTATCCGCTCAAGACTCTGCCGCGCCCGTCCGGGCGGGGAACGGATGTCATCTACACGGTGTACGCCCTGCCGCGGCCCTCGATCCAGCCGCACGACGTGGTCGTCGACCGCTCAGGCAGGGTATGGTTCAGCGAGTTCGGCGACGACTATCTCGGGCAGCTGAACCCGAGGACAGGCAAGGTGATCGAGTACCCGATTCCCACGATGCGCCCGAAGGAGCCCAAGGGGAGCCTCGATCTGGAATTCGACGAGCAGGGGAACCTCTGGATCGCGAGGATGAACCAGGCCGGCATCGCGGAATTCAACTACGCGACCCATAAATTCAAGGTTTACGAGGTCCCGAAGCCATTCATCACCGTCACCACGCAGCAGCCGATGCTGGCGCCGGAGCACTGGGAGGTGGACGGCAAGGTGTGGATGAACGCCGAGTCGATTCCGGGACTCTACCGGGTGGACATCAGGACCGGAAAATGGCAGGTCTTCAAGCCCTACGGGGACATGAAGGGTGGTGGCGGCGGGGAGTACGCATTCGGCCGGCCGCACTCGGTGTACGGGGTCTACAGCGACAAGCACAACAACGCTTTCTTCTGCGATTTCTCCGGGGAGAATATCGGCGAGATCAACGCCAAGACGGGCAAGATCACCCTGTTTCCGACCCCGACGCCGCATTCCCGGCCGCGGCGCGGGCAGATGGACGCCAAGGGCCGCCTGTGGTTTGCCGAATGGCGAGGCAACAAGCTGGCCGAGTTCGACACCCGGACGCACCAGTTCAAAGAATGGCCAATCCCGGTGCCCTACTTCGCGCCCTATCAGGTGGTGCGGGACAGGCACGGCGATCTCTGGGCCGGGGGCATGAGCTCCGACCGGATCGTGAGGATGAATCCGAAGACCGGCAAGGTGACCGTCTATCTACTGCCCGACTCGACCAACATCCGCCACATGTTCGTCGATGATTCAGGGCCGCGTCCGGTCGTCTGGATCGGCAACAATCATGGGGGTTCCATCATCAGGATGGAGCCGCTCGACTGAGGGCCGTAAGTCTCTATGTGCGCTGCAGGAGCGCCGCCTTGACCCGCTGCGCGCTCAACGGCGCCTGACGCAAGCGCGCGCCCGTTGCGTCGAATACCGCATTCGCGATCGCCGCGGCGACCGGTCGGGTCGCGGGCTCGCCGGCGCCCATCGGCAGCTCGTTCTTGTGATCGATGAGAACGATGTCGATTTCCTCGGGTGCGTCCCTGGTCTCGAGTATGGGGTAGGTGAGCCAGTCCACGCTTCTCACTCTTCCACGGTCGAAGCGCACCTCCTCGAGCAGCGCCCGGCTGGTCGCGTGGAGAATGTTGCCCTCGATCACGAGGCGCAGGTTATCGGGGTTCACGATGAGGCCGCAGTCGTGCGCTACCGTCCAGCGGCGGGCCCAGACGCGTCCCGTGCGCCGGCTCACCTCGACTTCGACGATCGCCGCGACGTGAGTGTTCCTGCGCCGCGCGTAGGCGATGCCGCGACCTGTGAGCAACTCGCCTGCTCGCGGTGCCGCGGAGGGCTTGCGGGCCGTCCAGCCCGCGCGCTTGGCCGCGGCCTCGATCACGGCGATGCCGCGCTCGTCCGCGAGGTACTGGAGGCGGAATGCAACGGGGTCGGTGTGAGTCGCGAACGCGAGCTCGTCGATGAAGCTTTCGCTCGCAAAGTTGAGTTGCGGGCCGAGGGGATCGCGCAGGTGGGAGGTACGCAGGGGCGAGGCGCGCGCCAGCAGTGCCGGCACGACTTCCCAGGACAGAGCGCGGCTCGGGAAGCGGTACTTCTCCTGCGGTACGTCGAAAACATACTTCGTCTTGATGGGGAGCCCCGTCAGCTGACCTGTCAGGCTCTGCGTGGGATCATCGGGGTGGGACGCGATGTTCTCGCGGGAGAACGCCTTGCTGCGGTAGCTGAAAGCGACGACCCGGCCCGCGGCATCGAGTCCCGCGCGGACGTGATGGACGGAAGCCGGCGCTTTGGGATCCCAGGCCGTGCCCTCGGCGCGGCTGCCCTGCACACGCACCGGCTTGCCGACGGCTCGCGAGAGATAGGCCGCATCGAGCGCGGCGTCACCGCCGTCGTTGCGTCCGTAGGAGCCTGGTCCGCGCAGCCAGATGCCGTGCACCTTCTCTCGCGGCAGACCGAGCAACGCGGCCACGCCGTCCCGGACGTAATGGGGCTTCTGATCTGCGGTCCAGATCGTCGCATGGTCGGTCCGCACATCGGCGAGCGCGCAGGCCGGCCCCATGCTGGCATGCGACTGGAACGGCCAGTAGTAGGTTGCGGCAACGATCGTGGTGGCGCCGCGCAACGCCTGCTCAACATCTCCGACCGGCTCGGATCCGCCGCTCGCCGCCTGAGCGGCGACCTCTATCCTCTCATAGAGCGCGCTCTGAGGCGGAAACGGCTCCGGGGGTGAGGACCATTCGACGCGCAGATCCCTCGCCGCCTTGACGGCGGTCCACTCCTTGGCCGCGACCACGCCGAGCAATCCCTCGTGCCACACGATCTGCACGTCGCGCAGGTGCCTGATCGATGTCTCATCGACCTTGGCCGGCACGGCGCCGGCCAAGGGCGGCCGGATCATCCGGCCATGCATCATGCCGGGAATCTTCACGTCAGTGACATAGATCTCGCGGCCAAAGAGCTTGTCGGGCAAATCCGCCCGTCGAATGGACTTCCCGACGACCCGGTAGTCCGTGTGGCGCTTGAGCGGTGCCGAGCTCGTCACCCGCAAGTGATTGCCGAGCTCGCCGTTCCAGTGGAGGTGAATATGGAAGTAGCGACCTCCGATCAGCTCACCGTATCGGACCGCGCGCCTTTCGTCGCCGCGCACCGCAACGACGCCGTCGGTCACCTGCAGGGTCTCCAACGAACTCCTGAGCCTTCGCGCCGCGAGGGTGAGCAATGCGCTGCGCGCCCGGGCCGCGGCATTGCGCATCGCGAGGCCGCCGAGCTCGAGACCCGTGCTGCCGCTCGCGCCGCCCTGATTGATGGTCTTGGCGGTATCGCCCATGACGACGCGGACCTGACTGCAGGCGACGTCCAGCTCCTCGGCGACGATCTGCGCGATCGCCACCTGAATCGCCTGCCCGACGTCGACCTTGCCGAAGTACGCGACGACCGAGCTGTCAGGCAGCACGGCGAGCCAGGAATCGAGCTCGGTCGGCACGAGCGGCGGACGCTGCGGAGCGCCTGTGTAAGAATCCGAATCGACCGCGGCCGCCTTAGCGGCGAGGCTGACTACCAGCGCGCCGCCGGCCAGCAGCACCTGCCGCCGACTGAGCAGCCACGCGCCTCGGTCGGAGCTCGTCATGTGGCCGCCGTGAGCCGCCGCACGGCGCGCAGGATGGAGAGGTGAGAGCCACAGCGGCATTTCAGGCCTGCGAAGGCCCTGCGCACCTGCGCCTCGGTCGCGTGCGGATGATCTCTCACGAGCGCGACGGCCGTCATCACCCAACCGTTCAGACAGTAGCCGCAAAAGAACGCTTGCTCCTCAATGAGCGCCTGCTGCACCGGATGCGGATTCGTGGGGGTGCCCAATCCCTCCAAGGTGGTGATTTTCGCGTGTCGGACGGCCGCAATGGGCACGACGCAGGAGCGGGCTGGAGCGCCATCGAGGTGCACGGTGCACGCTCCGCACTGACCCAGTCCGCAGCCGAAGCGCGGGTTCTTGAGCTCGAGCTCGTCACGCAGCACGTAAAGCAGTGGCGTGTCGTCATCGACCCTGACGACGACGGATCTTCCGTTTACGCGAAGCGGTACTTCCGTCATCCCATGGCTCCCGAAGAAGGCCGGCGGCTCGCAGCGCCCGATGCGCCGCGCGTCCCGGAGGTTATGATGGCCAGCGAAATTTTCAGCCCTGGCGAGCGCTGCGGCAAGGTCCGCGATGCCGCCAGTTCTGCTGTGCGGCAAACTTGACCGGCAGAGCCGACATCGCTACCCTTTGTTTCTTATGTAGGAATTGAGTTCTGCATACAAGAACATGGAGGCAGGAGCGAGAGCGCACGATCGCGCGCTGTTGCGGCCGCATCGCATGTCCGTCGAGGCTCCGTCCGGTCGACGCGCAACCGCAGAACGACGCTCGATGAATTGACGGTTCAGAACTCCAGGTGGACCCGCACCTCATTCTCGCGACCCTCGTGCACCTCATCGTCACGCCGAAGCTGCTCGGCCTGATGTTGTTGGCGGTGCCGCTCGGCATTTTCTTCGGCTGCGTACCCGGGCTCGGCGGCAAGCTCGGCATCGTGCTGTTGATCCCGTTCGTGTACGGCATGAATCCGCTGGCCGGCGCCGTGTTTCTGCTCGCGATGCACTCCATCGTACACACGGGCGGGGTGGTGCCGAGCATTCTGCTCGGGGTCCCGACCAACGGTCCGGAGGCGCCGCTGCTGGTCGACGGCTATCCCATGGCGCGCAACGGTCAGGCGGGGCGGGCGCTCGGCGCCTCGCTGGGCGCGGCCGGCATCGGCGGCATGATCGGGGTCGTGTGTCTCGCGCTCATCCTGCCGGTGGTCGCGCCGTTCGTGCTCTCCTTCGGGCCGGTCGCTTTCTTCTGGCTCGCCATCATCGGCATCACCCTGGTTTCCGCCATTTCCGGCGACATGCTCGTGCAGGGCCTGATCGTCGGCTTGTTCGGCTGGCTGGTGGGCATGATCGGCCTCGATCCGGTGACCGGCGTGCAGCGCTACACGTTCCATCAACTCTTCCTGTGGGACGGCATCGACGTGATCAGCGGCGTGCTCGCGCTCTATGCCCTGCCGGAGATGATGCAGCTCGGCAGGCGCGCGCGCGGCGCGGCCGCGGCGGCCGCGCCCAGCGTCACATACACCTACGCCGAGGTCTGGGGCGGCGTTCTCGACACCCTGAGGCATTGGATCCTCACCGTCACCACGGCGGTGATGGGCACCGTCATCGGTATGATCCCGGGACTCGGCGGCGAGGCGGCCGGCTGGATGTGCTACGGCTTTGCTGCGTCCCGGTATCGCGACCGGGAGGATTTCGGCAAGGGTGCGATCGAGGGCGTGATCGCGCCCTCGACCGCCATGAATGCCAAGGAAGGCGGCGGCCTGTTGCCGACATTGTTCTTCGGCGTCCCCGCCGGCTCGGGCATGGCCATCATGCTCGGGGCGCTGATCATGCTCGGCATACAGCCGGGACCGATGATCGTGGTGAAACATCTGCCGCTGGTGTGGTCGCTGATCTGGGCGATCGCGCTCTCGAATCTTCTGTGCACGACGTTCCTGGTGTTCCTCAGCAAGCACATGAGCGCCATCACCAAGGTTCGCACCGAGGTGCTGGTGCCCATCGTGCTGGTGTTCGCGCTGCTCGGCACCTACCTGGCCAAGGATCATTGGCAAAGCATGCTGGTCTTCGCGGGCATGGGCGCCATCGGCTATGTGATGCGGCGCAATCACTGGCCGCGGCCCTGCTTCATCATCGGACTGGTGCTCGGTCCGACCGCGGAGCTTTCCTTCCATAAGGCGATGTCGCTCTACGGCACGGGATTTCTGCTGCAGCCGACCTCGCTGGTCATGATGACCATCGTCGCGCTGTCGCTGGCGTTCAACTTGAGTCGGTCTCGCCGCCGCAGTAACCGTGACCGGCACGGCGGAATCACGAGCACCACCGCGAGCGGCGGCGGGATACGCTGATGGGGGTGACCTCGGCATGAGTCCGCAGCGCGCGCCGGGAGGAGTGCGTCTGACCAGCACGGTCGCGCTGGCGCTTGCTTTCCTGGTCATCTTCGCGAGCGCCGCAACCGTTGCCGGGATCGACTATCCATGGGCTGCCGCCGAGATGCCTCTGGTGGTTGGCGGCTGCGGCGCGCTCTTGAGCCTGCTGCAGCTCATCCGCGAGCTGCGAGCAAGCCGCGCCGGAGGAGAGGACGCCATCGATCTCGCCAAGGACATCCCGATCTATCTATGGGTGTGGGCGTTCGTGATCGCGGTCGTCGCGCTGGGCTTCGTGGTGGCGGCCCCGGTCATGTTGTTTGCCTATCTCTACTTCCGCTCGCGCGAGTCCTGGTGGCTGAGCCTGCTGTTGTCGGTTTCGGTGGTGGCGCTGCTGTACGGCGTGTTTCAGGTTGGCATGGGCGTGCCGCTGTTCGAGGGGCTGCTGACGCCGCGGATCGACAGCGCGCTCGCGTTCGGAATCGACACGCAGACCGCGGCGGATCGGGGCCGAGGCGGGTCGGTTGCCGCGGCGGCCTTCTTCCGCGGCAAGACGATCACGTATATCGTGGCGACCTCACCCGGCGGCGGCTATGACACCTACGGGCGGTTGGTCGCGCGCTACATGAACAAATACCTGCCGGACACGAAGATCATCGTGAGAAACCTGCCGGGCGCGGGTCACGTGATCGGCGCGGACACGATCTATGCGGCCAAGCCCGACGGCCTCACCATCGGCACCTTCAACACCGGTCTGATCTACATGCAGCTGCTGCATGCCCCCGGCGTGCGATTCGATCTCACCAAGATGAGCTGGATCGGCAAAGCCGCTGCGGATCCCCGCGTGCTGGTGATGAGCAAGAAGTCCGGGATCACCCGCGTGCAACAGCTTCTCGATCCCTCCAAGCCACCGACCATTCTGTTCGCCGCCGGCATGGGTTCGGCGGGATACCTCGACACCCGGCTCGCCGCGGTCGCGATTCATCTGAACGTGCGCCTGATCCCGGGCTACGGCGGTAGCGAGGGAACCATGAGCATGCTGCGCGGCGAGACCGAGGGCACCATCGGCTCGGAGTCCTCCTACGCGCAGTTCGTGAGCCAGGGCGAGGGTGAATACCTGCTGCAATTCGGCGGACCTCCGGGCGGTCCGATTCCACATGCCTCGCCGCTTGCCAAGACTGCCGAGGCGAAGAAGCTGCTTGCGCTGATCGCCGCCGAGTCCGAAGTGTCGCGCCTCACCGCCGGGCCGCCCGGAATCCCGGCCAACCGCCTTGAGCTGCTGCGCAGGGTCTATCTCGAGGCGCTCGACGACCCCGGCCTGCGGGCGCAGGCGCGCAAGATGGACGCGCCGATCGACCCGTCGGGCGGACGGCACGTGCAGGAAGTCATCGATCAGGCGCTGCAGCTGTCCCCGAGCACTCGCAGGCTGCTGCGACAGGCGGTCCGTGCGGGCACATGAGGGTCAAAGCTGCGCGCGCCAACGTTTCTCGACTGTGAAAGCTGAGGAGGTCTGTCATGCCAAGTGAAAAGCGGCCCGCTTCCGGCGGCGAAGATACCGGCGGGACTCATCCCACCGATTGGGAGCGGTGGACCAAGAAGCGCGTCTTCGTCCGCGCGCTCGAAGGCACTTACGGGCAGCTGAAGGAGGAGCTTTTCAGCCAGCCGCGCGTGTATCACACCAAGGACTGGAAGTGGAAAGGCGGACCGCAGAATTACGGCAAGAAGATCATCAATCCGCAGTCGGTCAAGGTGGCTCAGTCGATCGAGTGCCACATCGATGTCTATGCGCCCGGCGGGCATGCGCAGAAGCACGGCCACATGAACAGCGCCGTGTTCTACGTCCTCAAGGGCAAAGGACACGACGTGCACGACACAAAGCGCCATGACTGGGAAGCCGGCGATGCGCTGATCGTCGAGAACGGCTGCGTTCACCAGCATTTCAGCGACGACCCGGAGGATGAGTGCATCATTCTCATCATGAAGGCGAAGCCGCTGTTTCTCTTCATGCACATGATCTTCCAGAAGGTCGTGGTCTATCCGCCGAAGGAGCCGTCGCCGGGCCACGAGGACTATCTGCCCCCGCCGGAGCTTTGAGCATCCAACTGCCATCTGATTATCGGGCCAAGAATCGGGAGATGAACATGGGTATCGAGCGGATCATAGACCCCAGGGAGCGCCAGCGCGCCCACGCCGAGGTCGAACAGGTGGATTTCTACCGCGAGGCGCTCAAGCAGTCGGAGCGCTTCCGCAAGGAGTACGACGGGTATCTCAACGTGGTGAAGTCGGCGCAGATGCCGCTCGAGCGCTCACCGGACGGGCTGCTCAAGCACATCATCAACGAGCGGATGAACACCAAGGAGATGTGCCTCGACATCTACATGCACTTCATTCCCGCGGGCAAGCGCAGCGGCAAGCACCGCCACTTGAGCGAGGAAGTGTTCTACGTGGTCGAGGGCAGCGGATACGACCTGCACTGGGACGTCAAATACGACTGCAAGGACACCATCGAGTTCGAGTGGGAGACGGAGCCGAAGAGATTCGAGTGGACGGTCGGCGATTTCGTCTACATCCCGCCCTACTGCGCCCATCAGCACTTCAATTCAGGCAAGGGCGAGGCGCGCATCGTGGTGATGAACAGCCGCATCGTCAAGGCGATGGGATTCGACTGGTTCGAGCAGTTGGAGAACTGCGATTACTGAGGAGGTGCATCATGTGCGGTGATCTGGACGAGACTGAGGTCGAGTCGGAGCGGCTTTACGGCGCCTTCCTGCAGGCGGCCGAGGCGGCGATTCACGAGGCGATCGACCATCGCGGAGGGTCGCGCCGGTGCATCGAGCAGCAGGAGCGCGATTCCAGGGACGACCTCCCCGACGCTTCGCTGCATGCGTATATGGATGGCCTCTTCGGTGAGATTCTCTCCGCCTGCATCAAGGATGCGCGCCGGGCGTCCGCACCCGAGCGCTACCGGGTGCTCGCCTCGCAGTCGATCGTGCTGGCGCGTGCGGCCGGCTTTCTCGCCGGCCACCTCGATCCGCACGAGGAGCCGCTCGCGAGCTCGCTCGAGGCGCTCATGGCCGGATATTCTCCTCGAGGCTCTGCACACGGCCACGATTGAATCAGCGCATCCCGATCAGCGGCCAGTAGAACGGAACGAGCAACATCAGCATGGCGAACTCGATCAACGTCATCCATGCGCCCATCTTCATGAGATCGCGCGCTTCGAAATAGCCATAGGAGTAGCCCACCACCAGGACGGCGGACTGATAGGCGAAGAGCTTGCCGGCGGCCGCGAACGTCCAGATCAGACTGAGCTGCAGCGGGTCCAAGCCGTGAGCTTTCGCATACTCGAGGACCAGCGGGATGGAGGTCGCGAGCATGGAGATCTCGCTGCCCAAGAGAAAATGATAGAGGAACGCGGTCCAATAGAGTACGGCCGTGATGCTGAAGGTGTTCGTCAGCACGGGCTGGATCCAATGAAATACGGCCGTGGCGAGCACGCTGAGCCCATGGGTAACCTCAAGCACGTTGCCCATGCTGATCGCAGCGGCGACGAAGAAGAAGGATGAGTAATTCAGGCGGCGCAGCGCCCCGGCCTCGAGGACGCCGACGTGAGGCAGGAGCGCAACGAGGCCGACGCCGAGGGCCACCATCGTCGGCGGTATGTGGGTCACCGAGCCCGTCATCCACAGCGCCACCGCGCAGCCCATGAGAATGGCGGCTCTGCGCGCCGCGGCCGACCATGGACCCATCTTCTCGAGCTCGTGTCGAAAGTATGCGCGGTCCGGCGCCAAGGCGGTTCGCTCGGGGGGGAAGAGGCGCAGCGCGAGCCACCATGCGACGAAAACGGTCACGATGCTGCAGGGTAGGAAGGCGAGCAGCCATTCTCCCCACAGCACGCTGACGCCTCCGACCCGCTGCATCAATCCGGCCGAGGTGATGGATGCGGTTCCGGCCAACATCATTTTGTCGAAGAGATCTGCCGTGTAGGTGAGCACTACAAACGTGCCGCACGCAATATTGCTGCCGCGTTCAGCTTGAAACGCCTCCACGACGGCCAGCGCCACCGACGCCATGATGACGAGTCGCGCGAGGCCGGAAGGCACGATGAAGGTCAGTAGGAAATTGGTGATCAGGAGCCCGAGCAGGATGCGAGGATAGGATGTCCCGATGTACTGTATGACCGTGTACGCGAGGCGGTGCGCCAGGCCCGACTCGCGGGCGAGCAGTCCCATCAGCAGCGCGGCGAATGAAAACCAGGCAGGTTGGCTCGCAAAGCCGGCGAAGGCGACATCGAAACGGACGATGCCGAGCGCCCAGAACAGAAAGCAGCCGATGATTCCCGCGATCGCGAACTCGGTGGCCTGCGTGATCCACGCAATGAGCATGAACGCCAGAACCGCGAACATGTGTTGGGTCTGAGGCGCGAGTCGCATCGGCGAGAGCCAGATCGCCGCCGGAACCAGGATGCAGAGAATCCGGCCTGCAAGGGTCACGAACGGAGCCCTTTGCGGGCGCAAATGCTGCGCGTCGCTCGGTGGCGCACCGCCTGCGGTCAAGGGGTCTCGATTCAAGGGGTGTCGGGGGCGTCGATGACGGCGAGGTGATCGCGGGCTCTCAGCCCGCGCCGAGCTGCCGCTCCAACTCGTTGAGCGTGCGGTAGCAGGGCAGCACCTGGTGCACGCTCGCGTTGGGCTCGCGTCCTTCGCGGATCGCGGCGAAGAATTCGCGGTCCTGCAGCTCGATGCCATTCATTGACACATCGACTTTCGACACATCAATCTTATGGTCCTTGCCGTCGATGAGATCGTCGTAGCGCGCGATATAGGTGCCGTTGTTACAGATGTAGCGGAAGAAGGTGCCTAGGGGTCCGTCGTTGTTGAACGACAGTGACAGCGCGCAGATCGCGCCCGTGGCCGCCTTCAGCTGAATCGACATGTCCATGGCGATGCCGAGCGCCGGGTGGATCGGGCCCTGGACCGCGTTGGCAATGGTGATCGGGGCGCCGACCTGGTAGGCGAAGAGGTCGACGGTATGAGCCGCGTGGTGCCAGAGCAGATGGTCGGTCCACGAGCGCGGCTGGCCGAGCGCGTTCACGTTCGTCCGTCGGAAGAAATAGGTCTGCACGTCCATTTGCTGGATGCTGAGCTCGCCGGCGCCAATCCGTCGATGAATCCACTGATGCGACGGATTGAAGCGTCGCGTATGACCCACCATGCAGACGAGGCCGGTTGCGCGCTGCGTTCGCGCCACCGTCTCGGCATCGCCCCAACGGTCGGCGAGCGGGATCTCGACCTGCACGTGCTTGCCGGCCTCGAGACACTCCATCGCCTGGCTCGCGTGGATCTGCGTCGGCGTGCACAGGATCGCGGCAGTGACGCCCGGTCGCTCGAGCGCCTCCGCAAGACGAGTGGTGGCATGGGGAATGCCGTATCGTTTGGCGATTTGCAGCGTGGGCTCGAGCTGATGGCCCACCAGAGATGCGACCTCGATGCCACCGATCGCCTTGATGGCGTCGAGATGCTTCTGGCCGAAGGCGCCCGCCCCGGCAAGGATGATCTTCATGGCGCATTCTCCAGAATGAGGTGACCCACGGCGGTGTTAGAGGCTGGCACGTGGTAGAAGCGGTGCACGGTGCGCACCGTGGCATCGAGCGCGCCGCGCATGGTGAGCCACATGACGAGCTCCACCCCCTCTGAGCCGGCTTCGCGCAAGTACTCGATGTGGGGCATTGCGGCGAGCGCCTCCGGCTCCTCGATGAGCCGATCGAGCCAGCGGTTGTCCCACTCGCGATTGATGAGGCCGGCCCTCGGGCCCTGCAGTTGGTGACTCATGCCGCCGGTGCCCCAGACCTGAACGTCGAGGTCCTGATCGAAGGATTCAACCGCGCGACGAATGGCTTGGCCGAGCGCGAAGCATCGCCCTCCCGAAGGAGGGGGATAGAGCACCACGTTGACGGCGACCGGGATCACGCGCACCGGCCAGCGCGCGGGCTGCCCGAACATGAGTGAAAGCGGCACCGTGAGTCCGTGGTCGACGTCCATCCGGTTGACGATGGTGAGATCGAAGTCCTGCTGAATGAGGGATTGGGCGAGATGGGCCGCGAGCTCCGGGTCGCCTTCGACGGGCGGGACGGGTCGCGGTCCCCATCCTTCGTCCGCGGGCGCGAATGAAGCGGCGCAGCCGAGCGCGAAGGTCGGCACGATGTCGAGACTGAACGCGCACGCGTGATCGTTGTAGACCAGGATGACGACGTCCGGCTTGAGGCGCGCGATCCACTCCTTCGAGAACCCATACCCGGCGAAGAGCGGTTTCCAATACGGCTCGCCGGAGCGGCCATTGTCGAGCGCTGCCCCGATCGCAGGCACATGGGAGGTGGCGACTCCGGCGGTGATGCGCGCCACTATCTGCGCTCCTCGGTCGGATCCTCGCCGACGCGGCGCCAACCCTCGGGGGAGCGCCCACCGCTCAGCATCATGCGCGCGTACGCCTCCTGGCTCATGCCCGTCATCGAGGCCGCGGCCTGCTGGAAGCTCCTGCCGTCGGTCGAGAAGAGCTTTGCGAGAAAGTAGATGCTGCCGCCGAGGGCGATCATCGCGTTGTAGTCGCGCGCACGCACGGCGTGCCTTTGCGCCTCGGACATCGTCCACTCCTCGAGATATGCGCGCTCGTCCCGCTTGAATCGCGCCCGGTTCTCCGGCTTCATCAGCGACATGCAGAACTGATTCAGGTGATAGCCCTTTCGCGCCTGATCGGCATCGAAGATGACCGTACCGGGGATATCGAGGTAGGGTTTGTCGAGGGCCATGGTTGGATCACCGAGTTCCTCGTGGCTGCTGCGGCGTCACCGACTGAAGTAAAGACTGCCGGGATTGTCGACCAGCAACCCCCGCTGCAGCCCGGCGGTGGTCGCGATATGCGGCAGGAAATCAACGAGCGCCCCATCGTCCGGCATGTGACTCTTCGAGTTCGGATGCGGCCAGTCCGTGCCCCAGAGCACCCGATCCGGGAAGGTCTCGACTAGTCTCCTTGCGAAGGGCACGACATCCTCGTACTGCGGCGGTCCGAGAACCGACAGCCGGTCGGGACAGCTGACCTTCGACCAGATGTGTGGGTGCTCACGCATGAGGCGGACGAAAAGCTCGAACTCCGGTCCGTCGACCGGCTTGGTCACATCGGGCCGACCCATGTGATCGATGACTACTACCGCCGGGAGCGACGCAACGAACCCATACAGCTCGGGTAAATCCGCCGCCTCGAAGTAGATCACGATGTGCCAGCCGAGCGGCGCCACTCGCCGGGCGATCTCAGTGAGCAAATCGCGGGGCGTCGTATCGACCAGCCGCTTGACGAAGTTGAAGCGTACGCCCCGAACACCGGCTCCATCGAGTGCTCCAAGCTCCGCGTCGGTGATGTTCGCCAACACCGTCGCCACGCCGCGCGCGCGACCTTCGGATGTGAGCAGGGCATCGAGCAGCGCCCGATTGTCCGCCCCGTGGCAGGTCGCCTGCACGATCACGTTGCGCGCGAAGCCGAGGTAATCGCGCAGCGCCCAGAGATGATCCTTCGAGGCATCGCAGGGGGTGTACTTGCGCTCCGCGGCGTAGGGAAAGCGGGAGCCGGGGCCCAAGATGTGGCAGTGGGCATCGACTGCGCCCGCCGGGGGCACGAAGGCGGATTTCGAGGGAGCGGGGTGATACGGCCGCCAGCCGGGATCCATGGTGAATCCCCCCGAGGCGCCGCGAGCAGCCCAGCCGGGCCCGCCGGGGACGAGAGGTGTGGCGCTCATTTGCCTCTGGCCTTCAGGAGCGCATCGAGGCGCGGGAACACGCGACGCGCATTCTGCTCGAAGATCCGCGCCTTGTCGGCGCCCGGGATCGACAGCGCATCGATGTAGCGCCTGGTATCGTCGAAGTAGAACCCGGTCTCGGGATCGATGCCGCGGACGGCACCGATCATCTCCGAGCCGAAGAGGATGTTGTCGAGATCGATGACCCGAACCAGAAGATCGATCCCCGGCTGGTGATAGACGCAGGTATCGAAGAACACGTTCCTCATCACGTGCTCTCGGAGTGGAGGCCGCTTCAGCATGTCGGCCAGCCCGCGATAGCGACCCCAATGGTAGGGCACCGCCCCGCCGCCGTGCGGGATGATGAATCTGAGGGTCGGAAAGTCCTTGAAAAGGTCTCCCTGGATGAATTGCATGAAGGCCGTGGTGTCCGCGTTCAAGTAGTGGGCACCGGTCGCATGAAAGTTCGGGTTGCATGATGCGGACACGTGCACCATCGCCGGTACGTCGAGCTCGATCATCTTTTCGTAGAAGGGGTACCAGGAGCGGTCGGTGAGCGGGGGCGATGTCCAATGACCACCCGAAGGATCGGGGTTCAAGTTGCAGCCGACGAAGCCCAATTCGCGCACACAGCGCTCGAGCTCGCGGGCGGAGTGCGCGATGGGCGCACCGGGAGACTGGGGAAGCTGGCAGACGCCGGCGAAGTTGTCGGGATAGAGCTCGACGACCCGCTTCACGAGATCGTTGCTGGCGCGCGTCCAGGCGCTCGAGACCGCCTCATCGCCGATGTGGTGTCCCATGCCCGAAGCCCGCGGCGAGAAGAGCGTGAGATCTCCCCCGCGCTGCCGCTGCAGTTTCAGCTGATTGGCCTCGATCGATTCGCGGATCTCATCGTCCGAGATGCGCTCCAGGACAGCCGGCGGCGCGGTCGGATCCTTGAGCCGGGCGATCTGCGCATCGCGAAAACGCTGGTGAGCAGCGGGGGCGGTCGTGTAATGGCCGTGACAGTCGATGATCATGCGGTGCCTCGTCTTTCGATCTTGCTCGAGACCATCAGCGCATCGAGGAGCGCCGTGAGCTCCGCGGGGTTGGATGCGGGCCGGTGTGCGACGCTCCACTCCTGACGGCTCGCGCAGGCCAGGCTCATCGAGGGCTCGAGCCCCGCCTCGGCGACCGTGCGGGCGGCCTCGCGCATCTCTTCCGCCCGCCGGCGTCCATGCTGCAGCGAGCGGGTGATCATGTAGGTGGCGATCCGCTCCCAATCCTCATGCGGGAAGAGGTCCCGCAGCGAGGCCAACACCGTCGCCTCGACGCCGTAGTGGCGGGCGGCGAGCAGAGATTCGGTGAGGAGCGACTCCAGGCCCTTGATGATGACACTGCGGCACATCTTGGTGGCCGAGGCGCGTCCGACAACGGCACCGAAGAGCTGAACGCCGCTGAAGCCGAGGACGCGGGCGACGGGCTCGAAGCCAGCGGCATGAGGTCCGCCAATCAGCATCGATGTGGCGATCCGTCGCGGCGCAATCGGCGACATCACCGCCGCCTCGACGAAGCGGCCGCCGCCCGCCTCGATCGCCGAGGCTGCGGCCGACTTGGTCGCGGGCGCCACCGAGTTGAGATCGAAGTAAGTGGCGCGAGGGGGCAGAGATCGGGCGGCCTCGAGTGCCGCGGCGACGCAGTTGCCGGCGGTCACGGCCGAGATGATGAGAGTGCGGCCCTTCAATGCGTCCGCCATGTTGGCGGCAACTCGCACGTGTCCCGAAGCCGCCGCGGCCCGGCTCGGCAAGCTCGCCGCATTCTGAAATTGCCGATCCCAGGCGGCGAGATCGCGGATCCCGGCGGCATGCAAATCAGCGGCGAGGATTTGTCCGACCTCGCCGTACCCGATGAGGGCGATTGCAGGCCGCGTGTCGGCGCCGCTCATTGCGAGCTCCAGGTGCCGGAGGGCACGAATACCTCTCCCCGCAGGAGCTTGCGCGCGGTGCGCAACAGAGCCGAGCGGTTCACGCGGATCCGTTCTCCATCGACGGTTACATCCATCTCGATGGTGAAGAATCCGCTCGGGTGCTCGATGTCGAGGCGCTGAACGCCGGAACGCGCTTCACAGGCTGCAATCCGCTGGGCGACCGTGCCGGGCACCCTGCAGGCGGTGGCGACGCTCACGGCGCCCAACACGCCGATGGCTTCGTGCACGCGGTGAGGAATGAAGGTACGCGTATCGAGTGCGCCGCCGCGGCGGGCCGGCGAGACGAGTGTCATTTTGGGCACGGTCTTTTTCGCCACATCGTCCAACTTCATGCGGGGGCCCAAGGCGAGCCGGATCCTCTCGATGCGGGTCTTGAGCGCCGCGTCTGCCTCAAGCGCCTGGGGCGATTCTGCGCCGCTGAGTCCGAAGTCAGAGGCGGCGAGGATGACGACCGGCATGCCGTTGTCGATGCAGGTCACATCGACCCCATCAACCCGATCGATTGTCGTTCCCGTAGGCAACAGCGAGCCGCAGGACGATCCAGCCACGTCGAGGAGGTCGATGCTGATGCCGGCGGCCGTTCCCGGTACCCCGTCGATGCGGGCATTGCCCTCGTATTCGACGACACCGCCCGGCGTCGGCACGTGCGCGATCGCGACGCTCCCCGTGTTGACCATGTGGATCCGCACGGGCGTCGTCGGACCCGCAACCGCAACCAGGCCGTTCTCGATCGCCCAGGGACCGATACCCGCGAGGATATTCCCGCAGTTCTGTGAATCGCTGACTGCGGCCTTGTCCACTGAGACCTGCAGAAACAGATAATCGACATCGGCGTCAGCCCGCGTCGCCGGGCCGATCAGGGCGACCTTGCTGGTGAGCGGATGGGCGCCGCCCACTCCATCGATCTGCCGGATATCGGGCGAGCCCATGGCCGCGAGCAAAACGCGGTCACGAGCGGCGCGGTCGCGGGGAAGGTCGCGGCTATGAAAGTAGAGGCCCTTCGAAGTTCCACCGCGCATCAGCGTCGCAGGAATCGCGCGCAGCACGGAATCATTCCTCGGGCGGGTCGTTGGAGTAAATGAGCCCGGCACGAGCGAGCTTCTCCCGCATCTGATGGACGTCGAGTCCGAGCTCGCCAGCGCGCAGCCGTTCGCGCGTTCCAGCCTCCTTGGCTTCGCGTGCCGCGCTGGCGTCGGCGACCTGGCCGGCGTTGCGTCGTGGCACGATGCAGACGCCGTCGTCGTCGGCGACGACGACATCGCCGGGGTTGACGAGTGCGCCGGCACAAACGACGGGCACGTTGACGCTGCCCAGAGTCTCTTTCACGGTTCCCTGCGCGGAGACTGCCTGGGACCAGACGGGAAACCGCATCGCGGTCAGATCGCGCACGTCGCGCACGCCCGCATCGATCACGAGTGCTCGCACCTTTCGCGCGATCAGCGAGCTGGCGAGAAGCTCACCGAAATAGCCCGCGTCGGAATGGGACGTCGGGGCGACGATGAGCACATCCCCCTCTTGGCACTGCTCCACGGCGACGTGGATCATCCAGTTGTCACAGGGGGGCAGGGTCACTGTCACCGCGGTACCGGCGATGCGGGCGCCGGGCCAAATGGGCCGGATATTCGGGCGAAGCAGCCCCGTGCGACCCTGGGCTTCGTGCACCGTGGCGACGCCAAAGGCCTGCAGGCGATCGACCACGGGCCGATCCGGCCGTCGAATGTTCGTACGTACGACGTTCACCATCGGGCACCTCGAGCGGGACGTCGGGAAATTCTCCGCCCGGCGCCGACCGAAGGCCAATTGCAATTTGGCACCGGGTATAAGAGATTACATACGCACGATTCACATCCTCCGATGAGCAGCTCGATCCCCAACCTCCGCCACCTTTCCGTCCTCTGCACGGTGGCGCGGGTCGGCAGCGTGAGCGCTGCGGCGCGGGCAGCGCACCTCACGCAGCCGGCGGTCACCCAGGCCATTGCGGCCCTCGAGAAGAACTTCGGCACCCGCCTCTTTACACGCGCGGCGCAAGGCATGGCGCTGACCGAAGCCGGTCGGGCATGCGCGGCGCGCATCGAGCGGGTGCTGGCGCGAATCGCGGAGGCCCTAAGCGGCACGATCCCGGCGTCGGCGACCTCCCGAAGTACGGCTCATGCCATAACCGCAGGACAACTCGAGGCTCTTTCCCTTGTGGTGGACGCCGGCGGCTTCGGTCGTGCCGCCCGCGCCGTTGGCAGGACTCGGGCGACGCTTCACCGGGCGGCGAAGCAGCTCGAACGCACGATCGGCGTGCCGCTTTTCGAGACAACGAGTCACGGGGTACGCCCCACCCGCGAAGCGAAACGACTTGCCACCCAGGTGCACCTGGCCGTGGGCGAACTCGGCCAAGCGAGGGCGGAAATCACAGCCCTCGCGGGCGCGGAGCGGGGCGAGACGGCGATCGGGGCGATGCCGCTGGCCCGCAGCCGTATCATTCCCGAGGCGGTGCTGCGGTTCTGCGCGCGCCATCCCCACCATCGCATCTCGATTCTCGACGGGCCTTACGATGGCATGTTGGAGTTCCTGCGGGAGGGACGTGCGGATGTGCTGATCGGCGCGATGCGCGAGGCGACGCCGGCCGACGTCGTGCAGGAGCTGTTGTTCGAGGATCCTCTCGCGCTCATCGTCCGCGCCCGTCATCCCCTGGTGGACCTGACCGGTGGCGGCCGGCGCGCGCCGCCTGCGGAAGCTCTCATGCAGTTTCCCTGGATTGCGCCGCGGCCGGGCTCGCCGCTTCGCCGGCATTTCGACCGGCTGTTCCGTGGCGCCGGCACGCCACCGCCGGGCGCGCCCATCGAATGCAACTCCCTGGTCGCTGCGCGCGAGCTGCTGCTCGCAAGCGACCGCGTCATGCTGCTCTCCGAGCAGCAGGCCCATCACGAGCTCGCGGCCGGGGAGCTCGTGGCGCTGCCGCACCCGGCGGGCTGCGTCGTACGGCAGATCGGCCTGACCCTTCGACGTGACTGGCGCCCGACCGCCGCCCAGAGGGAGCTCCTCGATATGATCCGCGCCGTCGCGCGATCGCGCGACACGTAGGGTATGCCGTTACGCCAAGCGCACGTGGATGTTGCGGTACTTGTCATCGTAAAACGCGAGCCGGTCCTTCAGCGCCTGGTGCTCATCGAAGGGCTCTTCGTAGCTCCAGACGGCGTCTTGGAGCAACCGGGGGCGCGCGTCGGGCTTGCCGGCGGTGCCGCCGCCATCCATCACCAGGGTGAAGTAGTGCGCCGTGCCCTTGAACGGGCACTGGCTGGTCGTGGCGGTACGCTCGAGCTTCTCCATCCGGACATCGCTGCGCGGGAAGTAATAGCGGGTCGGGCTGCCGTCCTCATCGATCCGGATGACATCGCCGGAGTCGGCCAGGATCTTGCCGTCAATCTCGACCGTCACCCGCTCGCGCACCGGCGTCTCGAGAACCTTATGCTCGGGCCACTTCTGGTGTCCGGGGGACTTGCTCATCAGACCCTCCATCATCGCCAAGCCGGAAACCCCGCGCACGCAGCAGCCGACGTGCCCGCCGGCTCAGGTCGCCGATAGCAGCGCGCGCGACTGCTCGGCCCAGAACAGCGCATCGACGTACGCGGCGCGGATCAGGTTCGAGGGCAAATCGGCATAAACCGCATGGTCCCAGGTGCCTTTTTCGTATGCGCGTGCGCAGTGCAGCGCCGCGCCGAGCGGGCCGTCGCCGGCGACCAGCGCATCGACTACCGCCGGCGTGAGCGGCAGGTCCTCCACCACCTTGCGGGTCGGGACTCCGAGCAGCGCGTTGAGGAGCGAGAACAGCCCGGTGATGAAGAAAGGCCCGGCGTCGCGCGCGCCCCCTAGTTTGCCGAGCTGCTCGCACATGCGCCCGCGGATCATCGCCTGCACGATGAGGCTCGGTGGCCGATCATCGAGCCCTTGCAGGCAGAGCAGTCCGCAGAGTTGGCGCAGGTTGTCGAGCCCAAGGATGACGATGGCCTGGCGGATGGAATCGATCCTGCGCGGCAGGTTGTAGTAGCTCGAGTTGATGCAACGCAGGACGCGGTAGGACAGCGAAACGTCCTGGCTGAGCAGCCGCTCGACCTCATCGAGCGAGTATTCCTCGTTCTGCAGCGCCGCCGAGAGTCGCAGCGCACCGAGCCGGTTCACCGGTACCCGGCGGGCGCTGAAAGTCTCCGGTTGTTGGAGAAAGTTGCCCTGAAAGCCCGTGAATCCGAGAGCGACGCAGCGCTCGAAATCCGCCCGACTCTCGACGTTCTCCGCGATGAGCTCGAGCCCCTTCAACTCGCGTGCCAGGCGGGCGAGCTCGTCGGCCGGCGGATGGGTGATCTCGAGCTTCACGAGATCGGCGACCTCGAGCAGCCGCGGATCGCTCACCTGCGGCGAGAAGTCATCGAGCGCAATGCGATGACCCCGCGCCCGCAGTGTATGGATGCCCTGAAGAACCTGCGGCGTCGCGCGCACGTCCTCCAGAACTTCGATGACGATGCGCTCCGCCTGCACGGGCAGGTTGGGCACCTTGACGAGCAGTTCCTCGGGGAAGTTGATGTGAACCGGCAGGCCGCCCGCCAGACGGTCGAGCCCGATCTCGAGCGCGGCGCCCGTGATGACCTCCAGCGTCGCGCTGCCCGGATCGCCGACTTGCGCGCTGCGGCTCGTGGGAGATGCCCGGTAAAGCAGCTCGTAGGCCGTGACGACCATGGACCGGTCGTAGATAGGCTGCCTCGCCAGGAAGACTTCGGGTCGTAGGGAACTCACTGTGATGACGCGCGCACGCCGATGGTCACCCAGGAGTCGGGCTGCGGCTGGCCCTGCCAGTTCAGGCCCTCGATCGTCAGCTGATAGTCGCCCGGGCCGAGAGCGGTACTGTTGAGCGCAATGCGCAGGTTTCCGTCGGAGTCCTTCGCCAGGCGGTCGATGATGCCGACGCGGCCCTGGTTGATGCGGTCGATGGTGATGCGGAAGAGCCGGTAAGGTGAGCGTGACTCGTCGATGCGAAAGTCGGCGAGCTGTGCCTCGCTGCCGCCGCCGATGACGATCGCCGGTGTATCGGAAGCCCCATCCCGGCTGGGGAGTAGGCGAATGTCCCGGGTGCTGGTGGCCGGATCCAGCGGCCGCTCCACCACCTGCTGCTGCAGGGCAGCGATCGTGCGGGTTTTGTGGGCGCTGCCGCTCGCGACGACCATCAGCGCCACACCGAGCACCAGCGCCGCACCGAGTAGCCCCAGAATGATCTCGAGCTTTTGCCAGAAGGGCTTCGGAGCCTCTGCCCAGGGCTCGGGCTTGCCACTGGCCTCGAGCAGCCGCAGCGCGGCATTGACCCGCTCCGGGATGCCAAGCTCATCGAGAAGCTCGGGATTGTCGCGGCAGAAGCGCTCGAAATCGGTGGCGCCCTTGATGGGCAGGCGACCGGAGAGGTAGCGCTCGACAACCTGGTTGCGGGCGATGAAGTCACGGTCCATGAGCGCTGGGCCGGGCGTCGGGGCCGGCGTGGGCGAAGGGCTCGGCGCGGCGGTGGCGGGCTGCTGCGGAGCGCTCGAAGCTGTCGCAACAGTGGCGGAAGCGGCCGGAGTCGCGCGCGCTGGCTCGGGTTGCCGCGCAGTGCTCGTAGTGCCAAGGGGAACCGCGGGGGCGGTACGTGGCGGCTCAGGGAGCGCAGCGAGCGCCTCGGGAGTGGCCGGCGCGCTGGTAGGGGCGCTCGCGCTGGGAGGGGGAGCCACGTTGAGAGGGGTGACCGCGCCTGGAGTGGCGCTCGCGCTGGGAGTAGCGGTCGTGCTGGGAGTAGCGGCGCGACTAGCCGGCGCAGTGCGTGGCGGCGCCGTGGGCTGCTGCGCGGCGCTCGCACTGGCAGGAGAGCTTGCGGGAGCGGCACGTGGCGGCTCGGGGGCTGACTGCTCGCTCGCGAGAAGGAGTTTCTCGGGATCGACGAGCTCATCGCTCGCGCCCTTTCCCGATCGCGGCGGCTTCGGGCCGGAAGCCGCATGCCCGCGTCTGCCAGTGCGCGGCTCGCTCGGGATGAGAGCATCCACCGGGGCCTCGACCGGCAGCTCAGTCAGCGGTTCGGGGAGCGGGGGTTCGGGGAGCGGGCGGGATCTGGACTCCATCTCTACGATCCTGCAACGCGGGCGGCGGCAAGCCAACGCGACGGCTCACAGATCCGGAGTGGCTCGTCCTCGAATCGTGACTCCGATCGCACTTCGGGGCGAGGACATCGAGATGCGCCACCGGTACTGCGTCACATTTCGCGCCGGCCGCCTGAGATACATTGCGGCGCGATGCACCTCAGCGAGCCACTCGAGCACGAGAGCTTTCCGGACTCCGCGTACGCTCAGCAGTTGCGTCGCGGTTTCCCCGACCTGCGCTTCTCGCCCGATCTCGAGCGGATATTCCAGGCATTTCACTTGAAGCGCGCGCGCGCGCGCGTGCGCTTCTTTCAACTCGCGTTGGGACTGTTGGCGATCGCCGCGGCGGTCGATCTGGCGGTGCTCGATGCGGTGCCGCTGAAGGAGGTGGCGCTCGGCTGGCTCGGCGTGGTGATCCCGGCGTGTCTTGCGCTGGCGCTGACTTCCTGGAGTCGGCTCTACGGGCGGCTGTATCTGCCGGCCGCGAGGCTCCTACTGCCGGTGATCGCCGCCGTATCCGCGGTCGGGGTCGCGGACCGGCGCATCGCGGGTCACCCGGACTTATTTTACTTTCTGACATCGTTCAGCATCGCGGTGTTCTTTCTCGGCGGGCAGCTCTTTCGTGAAGCGCTGCTCGTCAACACCTTCATGGTCGGCGCGTTCGTTCTGGCACTGGCCCACGCGGGGTGGGCTGCGCCCGAGGTTCTCTACTACGTCACCGTACTCCTCATCACGAGCGCCGTCGGTGCTTTCGTCTATCAGGGCGTAGAGCGGCAGCTGCGAACCTCGTTTCTCGAGCGTGGATTGTTGAGCGAAATGGTGGCACGGGACGGCCTCACCGGGCTCAAGAACCGCGGTGCGTTCGATGACGACTACGCGCGACGCTGGCAGCAGGCGACGCGCGACCGCCGCTCGCTCGCCGTGCTTCTCATCGATGTCGATCACTTCAAAGCCTACAACGACCGCTACGGGCACCAGGCCGGGGATCGAGCGCTGCGGCGCGTGGCGCAGGTGGCGCAGCGCTTCGCGCGCCGGCCGCTCGATATCGCGGCGCGCTACGGCGGTGAGGAATTCCTCATCGCCCTCTATGACTTGGGCGCCGAGCACGTGCGCGAGATCGCCGAGGAGCTGCGCGAGAGCATCCAGGCACTCGGAGTTCAACATGACGATTCGCCCGCGGGCGTGGTCACCGCGAGCATCGGCGTCTCGATCGTGAGCCCCCGGCCCGGCCGCAGTCCCGAGGATGCGGTGCGGCTCGCGGACGAGGCGCTCTATGAGGCCAAGCGCGCCGGCCGCAACATGATCCGGCTGGTGGATTGTGGCGAGATCAACTACTCGACGGACGCGTTCCGGCGCAGCGCGTGACGCTCGAGGAAGTGCTCGACCTTGTCGCGGTAGGTGCGTGAGAGCTTGAGCTCCTGACCGGCTTCCAGGGTGAGGAAGTATTCCCCGTTCATGTGCGCGCGCAGGCTTCTCACGAAGCGCAGGTTGACGATCGTCGAGCGGTGCACGCGCTGAAAGAGGCGCGGATCGAGAATTTCCTCCAGCTCCTTCATCGTGCCCCGCAGGATGTGCGTATCGCCCTCGGCATGCACGCACATGTAATCGCCCGCGGCATCGATCCACTGGATCGCCGGGATCGGCACGCGCACGGTCTTGCGCCCCTGGCGGATCGGCAGGACCTGAGGCTGGCGCACACCGAGCGCCGCGGTGCCGCGCTCGAGCAGCTCCTCGAGCCCGATCTCCCCGGAGCCGGTGATCTCGGCCACGATCTCCATCAGCCGGTCGCGCTGGTCGGCGGCGCCGCGCTCGAGCGCGCTCTGCCGCACCCGCTCGAGCGTCGCATCGAACCGGTGGTCATCGATGGGCTTGAGGAGATAATCGATCGCGCGCGCCTCGAAGGCGCGCACCGCGTACTGATCGTAGGCGGTGACGAAAACGACCATGGGCAGCTGATCCCGCGGCAGATGAGTCAGCACGTCGAAACCCGAGAGTCCCGGCATCTGGATGTCGAGAAACACGAGATCCGGCTGCTCCCGCAGCAGCGTGGCGACGGCGTCGCGCCCATTGTTGCATTCGGCGATCACCTCGAATTCCGGCGCCTCCTGCAGGCGCAGCGCGATGCCGCGGCGCGAGAGCAGCTCGTCGTCGACGATCGCGGTGCGGATCCTCACGCGCTTGCGCTCTCCGTGACACGTACCGACCGCGGATAGCGCGCCCCGCTCGTGCGCGCCGCCTCCTCGCGAGTCGCTATTTCGAGCGGCAGCGCCATCTCCACCCGCACGCCCGGGTGACTGTTGAGCACGGCGAAGCGGTAGTTCTCGCCGTAGAGCACGGCCAGGCGCTCGCGCGTGTTGCGCAGCCCCACGCCGCGCCGCTCGGTGGGCCGGGACTCGTTGCTGATGCCCGGGCCGTCGTCGACGACGCTGATTTCCAACATCGTGCCGCGCGCCCGGCCCTCGATCCGCACGAGGCCCCCCTGCTCACGCGGTGAGACGGCGTATTTCAACGCGTTCTCGAGCAGCGGCTGCAGCAGCAGACTCGGCACCAGCGCATCGAGCGCCATGCCTTCGATCGCATATTCCAGCCGCAGGCGCTCGCCGAAGCGCAGCCGCTCGGTACCGAGATAAAGATCGAGCGCCTCGATCTCCTGGCGCAGCGTCACCCGCTTCATCGGGTCCTGATCGAGCGTGTAGCGCAGGAACTCCGAGAGGCGCATGACGGCGTGGTTGGCCGTGCGGTTCTGGTTGTCGAGAATGAGCGTCGAGATCGCATTCAGCGTGTTGAAGAGGAAGTGCGGATTCAGCTGATAGCGCAGCATTTTCAGCTGCGCCTCCTGCGCGAGAGTCACGGCCTTCAGCACCGCCTCCTGCTGCTGCTGCTTCGACTCGTAGTATTTGATGCCGAAGTAAAGACCGCTCCAGGCGAGCAGCAGATAGGTCGAAAAGAGCGCGTTGCGGAAAAGGTCGAACGGCGAGTTGAAGTGATGCGTCGGGTCGATGAAGTGCTGGTAGGCGAGGTTGATGTCGACGCGCAGCGCGAGTGCCACGACGTAGGAGGTCGCGAACACGACGGGGATGACCCAGCGCTCGCCGCGGCCCCAGACGGCCCGGTAGATGTAACGCATCGGGGCCGACAGTACGAAGCCGCCGGCCGCCGCAAGAGCGATCACCGGAATCACGGCGGCCATCCCGGCCGGCCGCTTGTAGAAGAGGAAGCCGAAGTAGACCGTGAGGCCGTAGGCCAGCCAGCCGCCGGCGTGCAGCGACCAGAAAAGAAGGTTGCGGCTGGAGCGCAATTGCGAGAGTTTCCCGGGGCGCATCAGAACCTGCATACGGGTCTCAGAGGGGGCAAGGGACGCACCCAATAGCCCATCATACCGAGGAAGAATCCCCGGGGAAAATCAGTCTCGGGAAGCCGTCCCCAGCAGTCCCTCGAGCGGCTGCTGCCGAGCCAGCATCGGTCCCTGGGCGAAGTCACACCCAACCGCCGTGAGCCACTGCAGTGCCGCCTGCGAGTCCACCTGCTGGGCGGCGCAGTGCATCCCGAGCACCTTCACGGCCTGCACCACCGCCACCACCATGGCCTGCGACAGTTTGTCGCGCAGCGCCCCGCCCGTCAGCCGCCCGTCGATCTTCACCAGCCGCAGCGCTTTCGAGCGCAACAGCGGCACCACCGCGGAATCGAAGGAGAAATCGTCGATGATGACGAAGCAGCCGAGCTGATCGCAGCCCGCCATGAAGCGCTCCACCTGCGCGCGGCGCTGAGTGCACAGGGGCTCCGCGATCTCGAACCCGACGGCATCGGGCGCGATGCCATTGCTCTGTAGGCAGGCGCCCACGTGCTTGAGGAACCGGTCGTCCTCGAGCGTGGCAATCGACAGGTTGAGCGTGAAGCTGGTCGGCTCCGCGGTCCAGGCGGCCCGGTGACTGCCGAGCCAGGCGGAGAGGCGCTGCACGGCCAGAGCATCGAGCACCGCGGGGTCGCGCAGCTCCCGCGCGGTGCCTGTCGGGAGGACCTCGAAGCGGCGCGTCCGACCGCCCGAGCGCAGCTTCACGAAGGGCAGCATCTCGAGGCTCACCAGCGTCGGATCGAGCGTGAGCGCGCGGGCAGTACCGCTCGATGCCGGGCTCGCGAGATGGCGCCCACTGCCGGTGTCTGCCGGTGATGCGTGGTTGAGGGTTCGCGATGTACCGGAGTCCGCAGCCGAAGGCTGGCTGGGAGCCCGCGAGCTGCCGTTCACGGCCCGGGCCGGCGGTACCAGCGCCGGTGAGCTGCGCGTGGCCTCCGGCGCCTGCGGGGCGGGGCGCAGGATCGGCGCATCGGTCAGCTCGAACTCCAATATGTCATTGACCGCCCTGGCGGAGAGCTCCTGAGCACGGACCAGAGGGCTCCTGCGCGGCGCCGAAGGCGGCCGCGGCGGCGTAACGGGCGTGGCGGCGGCGTGCGGCTCGGCGGGTACGGCGGGCACTTCCGCGGCCGCGAGCGAGAGGACCAGGGCAGTCGGATCGGTATCGGGCCTGCGCGGACCGGCAGGGCGCAACAGCACCGCAAGTTTCTGCATCAGGGTGCGGGTGGGCGGTGTCAGGATGCGATCCATCAGGCCTTCGCCGCCCGACTTCAGGTCGGCGAGCACCATGACGAGTCCGACGAGATGGCCCTGGGGAGCGCGCACGGCCAGAAACGCGGCGATGCGTCCATCCTCCAGCCGGTTCTCGCAGCAACTCTTGCTGCTATCGCTCGTGAGCCTGTCCAGGGCATCGACGACGAGCGAATGCTCGTCGGGTCCGAGCGCCCCCTCGCTCAACCAGAGAACGTTACCCTGGCTGTCATAGATCGACACGGAGTGCAGCCGCATCGGCGGGAGCGCGGCGCGCAACTGCCAGCCCAGAGCTTCGGCGGTGGCCGAGTCCCCGCCGGGCGCGTGAGCGCCAGCGGTCAGGCGTGGAGGGAGCGCGTTCTGTGGCTGCAATACCTTCCCCATCGCGGACGGCTTATCCGGTGTCGACGGACTTTAGGGTGACAGCATACTCCGAGCGATGCCGTGATTTTGCTCTAAGTTACGCGGCGCCAAGCAGGTGCCGCGGGAAATCACACCGCGTGAGTTTGACTAAATCCGGGCCCGCTGCCAGTGAGAAAGTCATTCTTCCCGAGCTCGACACCATTGTGGCGCAGAATGGCGTAGGCGGTCGTGATGTGGAAGAACGCGTTGGGAATGACCCAGCGCACCAGGTACTCGAGCCCGTTGAATTGCAGCGTGCGATCGCGCAGCGGCACCTTGATGAGGCGATCCTCCGAGCCCTCGAGCGCGCTCGAGGGCACGCCCTTGATGAAATCAATCGTGCGCGCGATGCGCGCGCGCAACTCCTCGACGGTCTGCTCCTTGTCATCGAACTTCGGCGCCTCGATACCGGCGAGGCGCGACACGCCGTACTTGCTCATGTCGGATGCGATCTGCACCTGACGTGTCAGCGGGAACATGTCGGGCGCCAGGCGTGCGCCGAGGAGCACGGCGGGGTCGAACTTGCGGGCGGTGGCGTACGCATGGCCCTTCTCGAGTACGTGCGAGAGATTGGCGAGGGCATCGGCGAGCAGGTCGACGGACACGGCATGGACGGAGATCTTCATCGGTTTCCCCAGGAGGTGGTTTGCACGGCTGACCGCGACATCTTAATACTCGGCCCGTCCTTGGGCCTCGCCTCCGCATGCGCGGAGGCCAACGCCCGCTGCCGCGCGCATCGTTCACAAAAGCGCCGGGAGCGCTTTTGGACGCCGATAGGCGGGCCCGGAGGGCCGAGGCGCAGGAGGCGCCGAGTAACATCGCTGCGGGCGATCTTAGTCGCGCGAGCCCCTGGCGCGCATGCCCCCCAGGTGAAACAATAGACCCCCGCTTCCGAGGGATTGCACCCGGCTTGAGTCAGCTCTGGGCACCCGCGCAACTGGCCGTCCTCGCCAAGGTCGTGGACCTGAACGGCTTCTCCTCCGCGGCGCGCGCCCTGGGCGTGCCGAAGGCGGCGGTGAGCCGTGCGGTCGCCGACCTGGAGCAGGCGCTCGGGGTGCGGCTCCTCGAGCGGACCACCCGGCGCCTCTCTCTGACCGCGGCCGGACGGCTCCTTTATCCGCACGCCCGGCGCGTGGCCGAGGAGTGCGATGCCGCGCGTACCGCGATCGCGAAGCTGCACGCGCCCGCGGCGGGGCCGCTGCGCATACGGTCCGATCCGACCTACGGGCGAGTGTTGCTGACTCCGCTGGTACCGCGATTTCTCGAGAGCTTCCCGGATATCCCGCTCGAGGTGGCACTTGATGCGGGGGCGGACGGCGGTTGGGACGTGGCCATCCGCGCGCACCCTGCGGAGGATCCCGCCCTCACCCATCGTGCGCTCGGCGCTCCGCCGGCGCTGCTCTGTGCGACGCCCGCTTACCTCGCGCGCCATGGCACGCCGGCACGGCCCGATGACCTGCGCAACCACGATCTGCTCACTCCCGAGCCTACCGATCTGCCCGAGTTCCGGCTGCTGCTCACCCGGGGCGCGCAGCGCGCCGAAGTCGCGGTTTCGCCCAAGCTCGCGGTGAACGATCCGGCGGTGCTGCATGCGGCCACGGCGGCGGGGCTCGGCATCGGTCTTCTGCCCGGGTTCCTTTGCCGCCAGGGGCTGGCGACCGGGCGGCTCGCGGCGGTGCTGCCAGAATGGACCGCGCCGCCCGCCGCGGCTCTCTACGCCCTCTACCCCGCGGCCCTCGAGGCCGACACCCGCGTGCAACGCTTCATCGAGTTCCTCGCCGCGAGCATCGTCCCGGCTTTGATTGGCTGACAAAATCGCCTGAAGCGATCTTGAACGGCCGCGCAATCCCCTTGTGGTTACCCGCCGGCAGACAGGTTACTCGCGAGTAGGATTGCGCCGCGGCCGCGGCTACACTAGTACGAGGCGCTGGGGCTGGACGTCCTGCCCGTCCCAGCGCGCCTCGAGCAAAAAGCGTGGTTTTTGCCCGAGGCTCCGCCACCTGCGGCGGCGGGGCACCTGTGTGTGCCCGTGTTTCGTACCGCGCCGGAGATCATCCATGTACCGCGCGCCGCTCAAGGAACTGCGCTTCGTCCTCGAGGAGCTGCTCGGCACCGCGCAGCTCGCCGCCTGTCCCGCCCTCGCCGACTACAGCGATGAGGTGGGCGCGTCGATTCTCGAGGAAGCCGCGAAACTTGCCGAGACCGTGCTCGACCCTCTGAACCGTCCGGGTGATCGCGAGGGCGCGCGCTGGACCCCGGATGGCGTTGCGACTGCGAAGGGCTTCAAGGAGGCCTACCGGCAGTACGTCACGGGCGGCTGGCAGCAGCTCGGCGCCGATCCGCGCTTTGGCGGTCAGCGCGTGCCACAGGCCCTGGGCAGCGCCGTGCAGGAGCTCTGGGGCGCGGCCAATCTTTCCTTTCTGCTCTGCCCCATGCTCACCCATGGTGCGGTGCACGCGCTCGAGCGCTGCGGGTCGCCGGAGCAGCAGCGGCTCTTCTTGCCGAAGATGGTGAGCGGCGAGTGGACGGGCACCATGGTGCTGACGGAGCCGCAGGCCGGCTCCGATCTTGCGCAGGTGCGCACGCGCGCGGCGCGGGAGGGCGATCATTACCGGCTCTTCGGCCAGAAGATCTTCATCACCTGGGGCGAGCACGACTACACCGACAACATCGTGCACATGGTGCTCGGGCGCATCGACGGCGCGCCGGCGGGGGTGAGGGGCGTCTCGCTTTTCATCGTGCCCAAGGTGTTGGTCAACGCGGATGGCTCGCTCGGTGAGCGCAACGAGGTCCGTTGCGTCTCCATCGAGCACAAGCTCGGCATTCACGCGAGCCCGACCTGCGTGATGCAGTTTGGTCACGATCGGGGCGCAACGGCGTATCTGGTGGGCGAGGCGAATCGCGGCCTCGAGTACATGTTCATCATGATGAACACGGCGCGCCTGGCGGTCGGCGTGCAGAGCTACGCCGTCGGCGAGCGCTCTTTCCAACAGGCGGCGGAGTATGCGCGCGCGCGCGTGCAGGGTAAGCCCGCGGGCACCGACACCGGCCGCGCGACCATCATCCAACATCCCGACGTGCGGCGGATGCTGCTCACGATGAAGTCCTGCACGGAGGCATCGCGGGCGCTCGCCCTCTATGCCGGCCAGCAGCTCGATCTCGCCGCCTGGCATCCCGAGGCGCAAGTGCGCGCCGCCGCGCAGGCGCGCGGGGACCTGCTGATTCCGATCGTGAAGGCCTGGAGCACCGAGACCGCGAACGAGGTCGCCGCCATCGGCGTGCAGGTGCACGGCGGCATGGGCTTCATCGAGGAGACAGGCGCGGCGCAGTACGTGCGGGATGTGCGCATCACCACGATCTACGAGGGAACCACCGGTATTCAGGCCAACGACCTCATCGGCCGCAAGATCGGCCGCGACCGGGGGGGCGCCGTGCTCGCGCTCATCACCGAGATGCGTCGCGAGCTCGAGTCGCTTGCGCCGACCGCAGACGCGCGGGGTGAGACCCGCGATGCGGCGCTCGAGGCCGTGGGCCTGCTCGAGGCGGCGACCCGCTCGCTCGTGGGCAACCTCGCGCAGGCGCCCGCGCGCGCGCTCGCCGTTTCGGTGCCCTACCTCAAGCTCTGCGGCCTCGTCACCGGCGGCTGGCTGCTCGCGAAATCAGCGGCCATCGCGGCTGCCGGGCGTGGCGTCGCCGGACGGGAGTTCTATCAGTCGAAGGTCCACACGGCGCACTTCTACGCCAGGCAGGTGTTGCCTGCCGCCCTCGGACTGGCCAGGGTCGTGGAGGACGGAGCGGCCAGCGTGCTGGAGACGGCGCCGGAGCAGGTCTGAATCGGCGCGGACAACCCCTGCTCTCCGCGGGAGTCGTCGTCGTCCGCCGCGCTCCGGCGGGTTGGCTTCTTCTCATGCTGCGGGCCTATCGAAACTGGGATTTCCCCAAGGGGCTGGTCGAGCCGGGCGAGGATCCCCTCGCCGCCGCGCGGCGCGAAGTGCGCGAGGAAACGCTCATCGAGGATCTGCAGTTCGATTGGGGCGGGGTGTATCGGGAGACCGGTCCCTACGGGAAGGGGAAGATCGCCCGCTACTACCTGGCCGCGACGCCTACGCAGACGATCACGTTGCCGGTAAGTGCAGAGCTCGGTCGGCCGGAGCACCATGAATGGCGTTGGGTGAATCCCGAGGCCGCGCTGTCGCTCGCCGCCGCACGATTGCGGCCGGTCGTGCGCTGGGCGGCGGCGGCGGTGGGAAGCCGATGATCCGACTCCCGGCCGTTGCGATTGCCGTGGCGTTGGCCGCGCTCGGCTTCACCTGCGCACGGGCAGGGGTCTCGGGCCTCCCGACCTCGCGCGATCGCGGCGGTGTCGAAGGAGCCGGCACGGGCGCGGGAACGCGTACCGTCGTTGACGACGCGGGTGACCGAGTCACCGTGAAGTATCCGCCGCACCGGATCGTCAGCCTCGCTCCGGGTGCCACCGGGATGCTGTTCGCCGCCGGAGCCGGCTCGCAGGTGGTCGCGACCGACGATGCGTCGGATGAGCCGGCGGCGGCGCGCAAGCTACCCAAGCTCGGAGATCTCGCCAACATCGACATGGAGCGCCTGATCGCGGCGAAGCCCGACGTGGTCGTCGTCTGGCCCTACGGCACGAGCCCGGCGCAGATCGCGCTGCTCGCTCGCTTGGGTGTCCCCGTTTACCGGGAGGAACCGATGACTCTCGAGGGCATTGCCGCCTCCATCGAGAGAATCGGACAGCTTGCGGGCACGAGCGCGCTGGCCGACCGTGTTGCCCGCGCGCTGCGGGCGAGGATTACAACACTGAGGAAGCGTTACGGCGGGGTCGCCGATCCGCCGACGGCGCTGCTCGAAGTCTGGAACCGGCCGCTTTTCACCGTCGGTGGACGGGAACTGATGAGCGACGCGCTGCGAATCTGCGGCGCGAGAAACGTGTTTGAAGACTTGCCGCAAGCGGCCCCGGCCGTGAGCGTGGAGGCCGTCATCGGCCGCAATCCGGACATCATCATCGCCGCGGCCCCGCCGGGAAAGGGCGCCGCCTGGCTCGCCTCGTGGCGCCGCTTCCCCATGTTGCGCGCCGTGCGCAGCCGGCGGCTCATCGACTTCGAGGACCAGGGGCTCAGCGGGTTGGGACCCGGGGCCATCGAGGCGACGGCGGCGCTGTGCAGGAAGATCGCGGCCGTCACCGCCCGACCCGTGCCTTAGCGGACGGTATCGGAACAGCCGGCGCTCTGGTAGGCTGTAACGGCCTACAGGCGTGAGGGCTGGACACAGGGGCGGCAGCGGGCTGGGAGATGGCCAGGATCAGCTTCTTCATCGTCCGCCGGCTGCTCTTCATGTTGGGGTTCGCATCGGCGGTGCTGCTGCTGCATGAGGACGCCCGCGCCGAGGGACCGACCGCGTCATTCAACCTGCCGGCGGAGCCGCTTCCCCAGGCGCTTCTCGATTTCTATCACCAGTGCGGCGTGCAGCCGGCCTTCCAGGCGACTGCGCAGCTCGAATCGAGCAGAAGCAACGCCGTCGCCGGTGTGATGGACGGCGCCGAGGCGCTGACGCTGCTGCTGAAGGGGAGTGGCTACACCTTCCGGTTCGACTCCGCTCATTCGGTCGACATCATTCCGATTCCAACACCGAGCGTCCCGAGGCCGGTCGGCGCTTCTGCCGGCGCCATCGCCGGCCTGCCCGCGCAAAGGTCCGAAAGCGGCGCGCAGCAGGAGCAGCAGGAGCAGGCGGCCCTCGAGCAGGTGAATGTGACCGGGAGCCTCATCCATGGGGTGCAGGATGTGGTCGCGCCGCTCGTTTACGTGAAGGGGCCGCAGCTCGCGCAGGCGGCCTTCGCAACGGTCGAGGACGCCCTCTACTCACTGCCCATCATCTCCGCCAACGGGCCGCGCGAGGATCTCGGCATCGACGCCAACTATCAGTATGGCGCGGGGCTCGATCTGCGCGGCCTCGGCGTTGGCGCGACACTCGTGCTGGTCAACGGGTACCGACAGCCACTTTCGGGACTCAACGGTGATTTCGTCGATGTATCGACCATCCCCTGGAGCGCGGTGCAACGCATCGAAGTGCTGCCGGATGGCGCTTCGGCGCTCTACGGCTCCGATGCCGTGGCCGGAGTCGTCAACATCATCATGCGCAACGACTTCCAGGGGGCCGAGACGCAGATGAGGTACGGCACGGCGATCGGCGGGCGGCGGGAAATGATGGTCTCGCAGCTTCTCGGCATGCACTGGAGCGGGGGTCACGCGATGCTCGCGTATCAGTACTCCGACCTGACACCGCTCGCCGCGGCCGCGCGCCCCTACGCCGCGAACGAGGACAAGACGCCGTACGGCGGCGCCAACTACGACAGCTACTACAGCAATCCGGCAAACATCCTGAGCCCCGCGACGCTGCAGCCCGCGTACGGCATTCCGGCGGGCCAGGACGGACGGGGACTGACGGCGGCCGCACTCTCGTCGAGCGTGAATCTCGAGAATCAGTACGCGGGCTTGCAGCTCTTTCCGGAAGTCAGGGCGAATGAGCTGTACGCGACGGCCGCGCAGGACTTGAACGGGAGGCTGGAGCTGTTCTTTCAGGGGCGCTTCGCCGAGCGCGACACGCTCAGAAGCTCTCTGCCCTATCAGCAGATCCTGATGGTTCCCCCCTCCAACCCGTTCTACGTGAACCCCTTTCCCGGGGTGCCCTACACGCTCGTGGCGTACAGCTTTTCGAGCGACTACGGGCCCTCGGAGTTTGCCGCCAGAACCCGGGTGTACGTGGGCACGGCGGGAGCCCGGCTGCGGATCGCAGATACGTGGCAGGCGGTACTGAGCGAGTCCTATGGGCAGCAATCTCTGCAAAGTGACGAGTTCAATCTCGCCAATCCGATGGCTCTCGCGGCGAGTCTCGCCGACCCCAACCCGGCCACGGCTTTCGACCCGTTCGGCGCGGGATCCAACACCAACCCGACGACCCTGGCCGCGATCGAGCAAAACTATCCCCTGCACGCCGTCTCGAGCATCGAGTCCACCCGCCTGGTCGCCGATGGCTCGCTCTTCAGCATGCCGGCGGGTGAGGCCAAGCTCGCCGTAGGTGTCGAGCTGCGGCAGGAGGGACTGTCGCACGACGTTGCCGATCCGCTGAACCCGGTGGAGCAGACGATCCCCGAGAGCTACTCCCGGCACATCAGCTCGCTCTTATCGCAGCTCGCGCTGCCTCTGATCGGCGATCGCAACAATCCGCGTGCGGTGCCGAGGTTGGAGCTCAATGTGGCCGCGCGTTACGAGCACTACAGCGACTTCGGCGGCACCTTCAATCCGACGGTCCGGATTCGATGGATTCCCATCGAGCCTTTGAAGCTGCGGGCGAGCTGGGGGCGATCCTTCCGCGCCCCGACGCTCGACAATTTATATGACACCTCATCGAATGCGGCTGCATCGCTCGTGCTGTCCGACCCGCAATCAGCGACCGGCCGCTCGCTGGTTCTGGTGGAGCAAGGCTCGAATCCGAGCCTGAAGCAGGAGACGGCGAAGACCTGGACGGCGGGCTTCGATCTCGCGCCGCCATGGCTGCCGAGCTCGACGTTTTCGCTGACTTATTACTCGATCGACTACGAAAATCGCATCGCACAGCCGGGCGCGGACGATCCGTTCGCGATCCTGATCGACGCGGCCGAGTGGGCCGCGGTGATCAACCGCAATCCCTCCCGGGCGCAGATCGCAGCCATCTGCAGCCTGCCCGACTACCAGGGCTCTGTTTCGGCATGCCTCGCCAGCTCGCCCGCCGCCATCATCGACGGCCGGCTGGCCAATCTGGCAACGACCCGGACCACGGGTCTCGACCTGGAAGCGCATGATTCGTTCACCGGCGCGCTCGGCACCTTGGGTCTCGGCCTGACCGCGAACTATGTTTTCAACTTCGACCAGGCCGTCACCGGCACCTCTCCCGCAACTGACATCGTGAACACCATCTCCAATCCGCTCGCGCTGCGCCTGCGCGGGGTGCTGGAGTGGAATCGCAAAGGTCCGCAGCTGCCGGGGCCGGGACTGGCGGTGGCCGTGAATTACACGGGCGGCTACCGCAATCCCGGCAGTACCCTCGTGCCTGATGTATCGCCGTGGACGACAGTGGACGTCCGTTTCCTCTATCGGACGCGGCCGGATGCCTCGTGGCTGGGCGGAGTGGAGTTCTCGATCAACGCGGTGAACGTGCTCAACCACGATCCGCCGTTCGTCGATGACCAGTACGGCTACGACGCCTACAACGTGCAGCCCCTCGGCCGCGTCGTGAGCGCCGATATCAGCAAGCGCTGGTGAAGGCGGTTCAGTACGTGGTGAAGCCCGCGCCCGAATCCGGCTTGTAACCCAACCAGCCGCCCTTGGTGTCCGAGACCTTGCCGAGCTCGACGAGCGCGGCATCCGGCGCCGGCTGCGGCTCCTCACGAGCGGCTTCGACCTTCTCTTCCACGCGAGTCAGCCGCGTATCCGAAGTGGCGTTCATGCTTACTCCTCGCGAGCACGATGAAGTGCGAGTGACCACCATTCGATGCTACAACAAAAAAGAACCCCACGGACGATGCGCTCGCCGCGGGGCTCCTATGTAAGGGCGGGCTCGGGGCTCAAGCCGCGCGCGCCGTGTTGTCGGCCGCTCCCCAGCCGACGTTCTCCAGTACCCGGGCGACGGCGTGAACCGTGGCTGCGATCCGCACCGCGCTCTGGACGGCCTCCCGGGAGAAGCCGTGCTGGCGGACCTGGCGCTCGTGGGAGGCGACACAGCTGCCGCAGCCATTGATCGCCGACACCGCCAGACAGATGAGCTCGAATTCCGCCTTCTCGATTCCCGGGTTGCCGATGACACTCATCCTCAGGCGCGCCGGCATCCGGGCGTACTCGGGATCCTCCACCAGGTGCAGGAAGCGATAGTAGATGTTGTTCATACCCATGATGGCGGCGGCCGCCCGCGCGCCGGTTTGGCCGGCATCGTCGAGATGCCCGACGGACAGCTCGCCCATCGCCGCGGCAAAGGCGGGGTTGCGGGAGGCCTCGGCCGCGCCGAGCGCCACCGCCCAGACTTGCCGCTCGGTGAGCCCCGGCGCCCCCGGCGAGGAGAGCACCGAGCCGAGGTTGAGCTTCAGATCCCGCGCGTAGTCGGGCAGCGCATCGCGGAGCGCCTCGAGGGTCGCCATGCTCATGCCGCCTCGAGGGTTTCCTGTCCCTGCTTCCAATTGCAGGGGCAGAGCTCGTCGGTCTGCAGGGCATCGAGCACGCGCAGGACTTCCTCGGGGCTGCGGCCGACGTTGAGGTCGGTCACGTAGACGAAGCGAATGACGCCCTGCGGGTCGACGATGTAAGTAGCGCGCTGGGCGACGCCCGCCTGCGGATCGAGCACACCGAGCCGTCCCGAGAGCTCGCGCTTGAGGTCCGAGAGCATGGGGAACGGCAGGCTCTTCAGCTCGTCCTTCTCGCGCCGCCACGCGAGGTGCACGAATTCGCTGTCGATGCTGACCCCGAGCACCTGGGCGTCGCGGGCCGCGAACTCCTTCTGCAGCCGGCCGAAGGCCGCGATCTCCGTGGGGCAGACGAAGGTGAAATCCTTGGGCCAGAAGAACACCACCTTCCACTTGCCGGGAAAGCTGTCCTGAGTGATCGGCTGGAAGGCGGCGTCGAGGTCGTTCGAGACCACGCCGGTGAGCGAGAAATCCGGAAAACGTTGACCAATGCCTAACATGTCGTGAGCTCCTCGGTGAGTCGTGTGAGGTCCCGTACGGGAATGCGAGCATGATGGGTTCGCGCAGCTCATTTATCCAATTAATTGACTTTATAATCCCGATAGAGGCCATATATCGCCCACATGGCCGACATCAAGCTGAAAGACCTGCGTTACCTGGTCGCCGTGGCCGACACCCGCCATTTCGGGCGGGCGGCGCAGCGTTGCTTCGTGAGCCAGCCGACGCTCTCGGCGCAGTTGAAGAAGCTCGAGCAGTATCTGGGGGTCCAGCTCATCGAGCGGCAGCCGAACAATGTCTCCCTCACCGCTGCGGGGCGGGAAATCGTGGCGCGCGCACGCGGCATCCTCGAGGCGAGCGAGGAGGTCGTGACCCTGGCGCGTGCCCACCGCGATCCGCTCGCAGGCCGGCTGCGGATGGCGCTGTTGCCCACCATCGGGCCGTATCTGCTGCCGCGGGTGTCGTCGGCGATCCGCCGCGCCGCGCCGCGGCTCGAGCTGCATCTCTACGAGTACCAGACCGCCCCGATGCTGGGGAAGCTGAAAGCCGGAGATCTCGATCTCGGCATTCTGGCCCTGCCGGTGGAGCTGGAAGGCCTCGAGGCGCGGGAGCTGTTCGCGGAGCCTTTCACCGTTGCGCTACCGGAGCGGCACCGGCTGGCGAGGCGCGAGCGTATCCAGGTGAGCGATCTCGAGGGTGAGAGGCTGCTCCTTCTCGAGGAAGGCCATTGCCTGCGCGACCAGGCGTTGGAGGTCTGCAGCCGCGTCGGGGCGGGCGAGAGCCAGGATTTCCGCGCGACGAGCCTCGAGACGCTGCGCCAGATGGTTGCGACAGGCGCCGGAGTCACCCTGCTTCCTGAGCTTGCAACCCAGGGCGCTTACGGCGACGCGCGCGGAGTGGTCGTGCTGCCCTTTGCGAAGCCGCCACCGGTGCGGCACATCGGTGCGGTCTGGCGCAAGACGACGGCCCGTCGAGCCGCGATCGAGGCCGTTTGCAGCGTGATCGCCGAGCGGGCGGGCTGAGAGCACCGCTCTGGCATAATCGCTCCCGGTGAGCCGCCCGGGTACAAGCGCACAGCACATCACCCCTTACGACCGGTTCGGCTGGAGCGACGTCGAGATCGAGCGGATGTTGACTACCGGCGAGCACCGGCAGGAGCTCGTCGCCTATTTCGGCGCCACGGAATATCAGGCCCTCGCGCGGCTTGCGCGCCAGGCGGCGCGCGTCGAGCTCAAAGACTCGCTCCTGCACGTCGTCGTGGTGCCGGGTATCCTCGGCTCACAGTTGGGTCTCGCGCGCCAGCATCCGTTGCCCCAAGATGTGCTGTGGCTCGATCCGATCGACATCCAGGTGGGGCGCCTGCGGCTCCTCGGCCTCGATGCCGGCGCGCCGATCATTCCGCTCGGGGTGGTGCTCTACTCGTACTTGAAATTGCGGCTTCGCCTGCGTGCGGCGGGCTTTGGTGTCACCCTGCACGATTACGACTGGCGGCTCGGCATCGAGGAGTCGGGCGCCGCGCTCGCCGCGCGGCTGCGCGAGCTCGGCGTGCGACGGCTGGCGATCGTCTCGCACAGCATGGGAGGACTGGTCAGCCGCGCCGCGCTGGCATTGCCGGGCACGCGACGCATCGAACGCGTGGTCATGCTGGGAACGCCGAACCACGGATCATTCGCGCCCGTGCAGGCCTTGCGCGGGACCTACGCCGTGGTGCGGAAGATCGCGCGCCTCGATGTCGCCTCGACGGCCGAGCGCCTCGCCGAGGAGGTATTCAACAGCTTTCCGAGCCTCTATCAGATGGTGCCGGCATCGCGACGCGATGGCGCCGCTGACCTGCTCGATTGCGGCGAGTGGCCGGATTCCGGCCCGGCGCTGCGAGCGCCGCTCTTCGAGCGCGCCCGCCGGTTTCACGCCAGCCTCCCGGCTGCCGATCACCGCTTCGTCGCCATCGTCGGGGTGGGACAGGAGACGGTGACCGCGGCCTCGAGGACGCGCGCGGGCTTCGTCTATACGATCACCCGTCAGGGGGACGGAACCGTGCCGGCGCGCAGCGCGACGCTCGACGGCGCACACACTTATTTCACGACCGCCGCCCACAGCGATCTGACTCGAGATGCACGCGTGGCGGCGGCGATCGTCGATCTCCTGCGCGGCAAGACCACACGGCGTCTGCCGAGCCGGTGGACGGGCGGCGGCCGCGCGCAAGCCCGCATCAGCGATCGCGACCTGCGACGCACGCACGCCGGCAAGATCGATTGGGCGGACCTCACTCCCGCTCAGCGGCGGGAATTCCTGCAAGATCTCAACGAGCCGCTGAAGTTGCGCTTGCGCCTACCGACACCGCGGCGGCGGCGCGCTGCGCGCGCATCGCGCCCGGCGAGGGGGCGAAGTTGATCCTCAGGAGCCGCAGTCTGCCTCGGTGACCGACACCAGCACCAGGTCGCGGCCGTCACGATCGCGATATCGAAATCGGACCGTCGTTCCCGCGCGCAGGATGGGCGCCAACGCGCCCGCACTGCAGACCGCCTGGCGCACGTGCGCTGACAGCCGCCGTTGCAGCCTGGCGAGCGTCGCGGAGGACAGCAGCCGCACGCTCAAGTTGGTCAGGGTGTACTCATAGGTGAACAGCGGACCCGGTCCGGCGGATGCGCCATCGAGCCGGGTGATGTGGTCGATCATCCGCGGGCTGTTCGCGTTCACGCCGTTTGCGGCCTGTGTCAGCTCCTGCCGCAGGACGGGTGCGGGCGCACGTGTGGCGGTGTATTTCGCGCCGTTGTGCTGCGCGTGCAGACCGAGAGCGAAAAGCCCCATCAGTCCGAGAAGATATACCCCGGCCGCGAGCCAGGTGCGCAGCTGCGCGCCCGAGAGCGCGTACACGCGTGAGCGGGAGAACCGATCCCAGATCACCCCCGCTGCGCCGCCGGCGCGGCGATAGCTCCACAGCAGGGTGATGAGACTGATCAGGGGCAGCCCGAGGGCGAGCCCGAACACGTAGAGCCCGAAGTTCCTGCCGAGATATGCCGCCGCACTCAACCGGCGGCGGCCGTGCGCCTCGAGTACCTTGATGCCGGCGATCGCCTTGCCGGGTGTGTTGCCGAGCGCCCAATACATCAGAGTGTCGATCAGCAATGCGGGTGGCAGCAGCACCAGCACCCATTGCTGTCCCGGCATTGCGCTCAATCGCGCGATGAGACCGGGCTGAGCCGCACTGATCAACACGGCCGCGAGCAAAAGGCCGAGAGTGATGTCGAGGGAGCGCGCCCAGTACCGACGCCACGGGGTCGCCGGCTCGAGTGCCACGGCAACACAAGCTTGCGGCCCCGGCGCGAGGGCGGCCGCGCCCCGCGGACCGAGGACGCCTGGAAGCTCGAGAGCGGCGGTCCAACCCGCCAGCCCCTCACGCCACAGCTGCGTATCGGAGGTGATTTGTCCGGTCCCGACGAGCGCCCGCAGAGCCTCATCGCCCAATGGCCCTATTTCACGATCGGCGCGACGGACGTACCAGATCATCACCCCACCGCCTCACCGACCTTGCAAGGCGCGCACGAAAGCGGCCCCCGTATCCGGACTTTGGCTGACGGCCGTGTCGTACATCAGCAGCAAGCGGTCGCAGGTGATCCTGGCATCGACATCCGATGCCGCCGACCGCGCGATCGACAGCGATGGCAGAGGCTGAAGACCGGTTGCCGCCGCGGTGGCGCGCGATGGCGTCGGTGCAACGAGCAGACCCGCGAGCGCCGGACTGATCGCCGACAACGCCGCGGCGGAGCGCAGCGGCGCAGCCGCCGACGGGGGTCCGAGGATGGCCGCGCACTGCGTCGGATCCGACGCGCGGAAGTCTCGTGCGGCACTGCGCAGCGCTATCGCGAACCGAAGCGCGCTGCCGTCATCGACCTCGGCCAACCGCTCGTGCTCGATCTCGGACGCCGCGTGAGCGACGTACCCGTTGAGCTCGGCGAGCCGTGCGCCGCGCCGCAACCCCAGTCTCACCGCCCGATCAAGTTGCTCGAAGCCTGGTGGGTCCACGCGCCGCAGCTCGCTCGCGAAAGGATAACGCGCCTCGAAGCCCGCCGCCTGCGAGGCAAACGCGGCCAGCGATTCGCCGGACGGACTGAATCCGTCCGCGGAGACCCGGTCGATCAGATGGCCGGCGATAAGTTGCTGCGGATCGGGCATCCAGAGGTCGTTGGCCGGAGTGGATGTGGACCAGGTGACCAGTGCCGGAGACACGCCGTATTGCAGCAACACATGTTGGTATAACTTGTTCCCCAATGTGGCGACCAGAGGGTCGGCATCGCCTCCCGAGGTCGAGTGCAAGCCGAGCCTGGCATCCGGATTGAGGACGCGCGGACTACCCGCCGCGAACGCGAGCACGCACGCGCTGTAGCAGCCGGTAGCGGTGTAAGTACCCAGTCCCCGCGCGTGAATCACGCGTGCGAGGCGCTCGCCTTCGGTGACCCATCCGCCGGGACTGTTCAAGTGAACGACGCGCACGCCAGGGTGGGCCTCGAGCACTCTTTGCAGGCGCGCCGCGGTTCCCGCTGCCAGCGAGCCGCGAATCTCGACCTCCCGTCCGCCGGGCAGCAGTTGGATCAGAGGGCGGCCCATCGGGTCGGCACCGACCGCGACGAGAAGAGTGGGACGGGCGTTGAGGACGGTGCTGATCGCGGTCACCGGCAGCGCGAGCGCGCAGAGCGCCGCGCAGGCGCGCAGACCCCCTCGGACCGGTCCGTTGCGACCGAGCACATCCGGTCGGGTGTGACGCCAGATGCCGGGAAGCACACCCAGGGCGATCAGTAGCAGCAACAGCGGTCCGGCCGCGTTCAGTCGCGCGACGAGCACGCCGTCGATAACGCTCGGCCACAGCTCGAAGCGCTCGATGTAGAAGAGGACGGTAACCGCGATCCATGCGAGTCCTGCCCCGAGCATGAGCGGATGAACGCGCCGCTCCCTCGCGCCAGCGGGCGAAAGCGGTGCGTGGGGCTTGCGGCTGGAGGGAGCGCCTTGGCGGATGAGGGGAGCGAGATCGGAGAGATCGCCTGCCCGGGACCAGCCTGCAAGCCCCATGCACCAGATGCGATCCTCCGTGCCGAGCGCCCCGGCCTGCGCCAGCTCGAGGATCACCGTCCAGGCAAACGGGCCGGCCCTGCGACCGCCCATCTCGAGATACCACCGCCGAGTGTCGGCGGCACTCTGCGCCCCCCTGGGATCTGCCGACATCAGCGCGGGTGAAACACGGTGGTCAGTCGCGGAAGTTGTTGAATTGCAGCGGCAGCTCGAGCTTCGAGCCGCGCAGCAACTGGATGGCCGCCTGCAGATCATCGCGCTGCTTGCCGCTGATGCGGACCTTCTCGCCCTGGATGCTGGCCTGAACCTTGAGCTTCGAGTCCTTGACGAGGCGCGCGAGCTTCTTGCCCGTCTCGGCGTCGATCCCGTGCTTGAGTAGAACCTGCTGGCGGGCGGCGGAGAGGGCGATCTCGGGCTCCTTGACATCGAGGCAGCGCAGATCGATGCCGCGCTTGCCCAGGCGCAACTTCAGGATCTCGAGCATCTGCTTGAGCTGAAAATCGACCTGCGCGTGCAGCGTCACGGTGAGCTCCTCGAGCTCGAACCGCGCGCCCGTATCCTTGAAGTCGAATCGCTGCGCCAGCTCACGGTTGGCCTGATCGAGGGCGTTGGCCACTTCGTGGGCGTTGAGCTCGGATACGACGTCGAATGACGGCACGGCAATGATCCCTCGATACGCACCCTATTGTAGCCCAATGCCCCCGGTGCTACGCTCCGGCCCATGTCCCAGCAGCACGGTCGTCCGCAGTGGTGGTGGCGCACTCCGCAATCGGAGTGGGCCCCTGGACGTGGACGCGGCTGCTAGTCTCTCGACACCCTACCAAACACGCAACGTCAAAAGGACCCACTCCGGTAAGCCCGGGGTGGGTTTTTTGTTATTTCGATGAAAATGCCATTCGACATCGCGGGAGATCTCGACACGCCGGTTTCGGCGTTCATGAAGCTCGCCGCGTTCAAGCCGCGCTTCCTCCTCGAGAGCGTGGAGGGCGGAGAGCGCCTGGCGCGCTACTCCTTCATCGGGTTCGGGGAGGGACTCGAGGTGCGGCTCGACCGGGAGGGCCTGCGCACCGGAGCCGAGCGACGCCCCGTCCCCACGACGACGGCGGACCTGCTCGCGGGCCTCAGGGAGGCGTTGGGGCGCGCGCCCAGGCCGGGGCCGCGGATCGCCGGGGTGCCGCTCGCGGGCGGGCTCGTGGGTTACGCTTCCTACGACGTCGTGCGGCACTTCGAGCGGCTGCCGCTGCCTCGTGGGCGCGAAAGCGGCGTGCCAGCCCTGCACTATGTGGCTCCGCGCTCGCTCCTGGTGTTCGATCACCTCACCCGCGGCATCGCGCTCTTGCACGACGGATCGGAAGATGACCATCGCGCGCTGAGGAATGAAGTGATGCGCGCGTTGCGAGGGGGACTGCCGAACGGCGCCCGCCCGGGGCGCTACGCCCGTCCCGAGCCCGCCTTCAGCCGCGACGACTTTCTCGCCGGGGTGAGACGGACGCAGGAATACATTGCCGCCGGGGATGTCTATCAGCTCGTGCTCTCGACCCGGTTCCAGGGACGTCACGAGCTCGACCCGTTCCAGGCGTACCGGGCGTTGCGTCTGATCAACCCCTCTCCCTACATGTACTACTGCGCGCTCGGCGATGTGACCGTCGTGGGCTCCTCGCCCGAGGCACTGGTTCGCCTCAAGGACGGTGCGGCGCAGCTTCGCCCCATCGCGGGCACCCGGCCGCGCGCGGATGATCCGGCGGTCGATCTGGCGCGCGAGGCGGAGCTGCGCGCGGATCCGAAGGAGAACGCCGAGCACGTCATGTTGGTTGATCTGGCGCGCAACGACCTCGGGCGCGTGGCGCAGGCGGGCAGCGTCGGCGTGGATCCCTATCGCGCCATCGAGCGCTACAGCCATGTCATGCACATGGTGAGTGGTGTCCACGGCCGGCTCGCACCGGGGCGAGACGCCTTCGACCTCTTTGCCGCGACCTTTCCGGCCGGTACGCTGGTCGGGGCGCCGAAGGTCCGTGCCATGCAGATCATCGATGCGCTGGAGCCCGTCGGTCGCGGCCTCTATGGCGGCACGGTGGGCTACTTCGGAGCGAGCGGCGACATGGATCATGCGATCACCATCCGCACGCTGGTGTTTCAGGGCGATGAGTACAGCTATCAGGCCGGCGCCGGGATCGTCGCCGACAGCGTGCCGGCCACCGAACACGAGGAGGTTCTCGCCAAGAGCGCCGCCATGGCGCGCGCGCTCGAGCTGGCGGAGGCGGGGATATGACCACGCGGCTGCTGCTGATCGATAACTACGATTCCTTCACCTACAACCTGGTGCAGGCGTTCCTCGTGTTGGGAGCGGAGGTGCTCGTGTATCGCAACGATGCGATCGCAGTGGCGGAAGCGCGCGCCCTCGCCCCGACGCACCTGTGCATCTCCCCCGGTCCCGGGACACCGTACGATGCGGGGGTGTCGATGGAGATGATCCGCGCGTTCGCCGGCCGCGCTCCGGTGCTCGGTGTGTGCCTCGGGCATCAGTCGATCGTCGAGGTGTTCGGCGGCAAGGTCGTGCGCGCGGGACGGCTGATGCACGGCAAGACCTCGCTCGTGCGCCACGACGGGATCGGGGTTTTCGCGGACCTGCCGCAGCCCTGCGAGGTCGGCCGCTACCACTCGTTGATTGCCGCGCCGGAGACGTTGCCGCCGGAGCTGTCGGTGAGCGCGCGCACCCCAGAGGGGGAGATCATGGGTGTACGCCATCGGCATCTCGCGGTGGAGGGTGTCCAGTTTCATCCCGAGAGCATTCTGACGCCCGAGGGACCACGGCTGCTCGCCAATTTTCTGACGCAGCCGGCGCGGCCGGCGGCGGGAGCCGACGATGTCGTCCGCGCGTGACCTGCTCGACCGCCTGCTCGAGCGGCGCGATCTGACACAACCCGAAGCGGAAGAGCTGCTCGGCATCCTGACGGATCCTGCGACCTCGTCCGCCATGGCCGGTGCCATTCTGGCGGCCATGCGCTCGAAGGGCGTGGTCGCCGACGAGGTGCGTGGGTTCGCCCAGGCGATGCGCCGTCTCGCGCGCCGGCCGTCGATTCCCGCCGGGTTGCCGGCGGTCGATGTCGTCGGCACCGGCGGGGACTGCTCGGGCAGTCTCAATATCTCGACCGGCACCGCGCTGCTCACCGCCGCCTGCGGCGTGCCGGTCATCAAGCACGGCAACCGGTCGATCTCCAGCCGCGCCGGCAGCGCCGATGTGTTGGAAGCTTTGGGCCTCGCGCTGCCGCTCGATGAGGAGCGGGCCGGCCGCTGCCTGGCGGCCTGCAATTTCACCTTTCTTTTCGCGCCCCACTATCACCCGGCGACCCAGGCGGTCGCCGCGGTGCGCGCGGCACTCGGTGTCCGCACCATCTTCAACATCCTCGGACCTCTCACCAATCCCGCGCAGCCGCCGTTCCATCTGATCGGCGCGTTCAGTCTCGAGGTGGCCGAGCTCATCGCGCGCACGCTCGCGGGCATGCCGATGGAGCGGGCCTTCGTCGTCCACGGCGCGCAAGGGTGGGATGAGCCGACACCGGTGGGCCCGTTCACGCTCTTCGACGTGCGTCCCGGATCGATCGAGCGGCACACGCGCGCGCCGGAGGACTACGGACTCTCGCGCTGCGAGCCGGCGGGACTTGCGGGCGGTGACGCCCGACACAACGCGCGCGCCTTGCGGGCCGTGCTCACCGGCGAGGATCGGGGGCCGCATCGCGACTGCCTGCTGTTGGGAGCGGCCCTTGCCCTGGAGGCGGCCGGAGAGACCTCGAAGCCGCGCGAGGCCATCGCGCGCGCCGCGAGCGCGATCGACAGCGGCGCGGCGGGGCGGGTGCTGCTGAGCCTGGCCGCGCTCTCATGAGCGTGGATTTTCTCGCGCAGATGGCGGCCGCGAGCCGTGCGCGGGTCCACGCGGCCCGCGCCGCGTGCCCGCAGGCGAAGCTGCTGCGGCAAGCGCTCGATACACCCTCGCCACCGGCGCTACGCCTGCAGCGAGGCGGCTTCGATCTCATCGCAGAGCTCAAACTGCGCTCGCCCGCGACCGGCCCCCTGAAGGGGCCCGAGGAGGATGTGGCGGCGCGCGTGGCGCTTTACGCCCGCGCGGGCGCCGCCGCGGTTTCGGTGCTCACCGAGCCCACGCGCTTTGATGGCAGTCTCGAGCACTTACGCCTCGCGGCGCAGGCGCTCTCGCCTGTGAGCGTACCGGCGATGCGCAAGGACTTTCTGGTCGATGCCTACCAGGTGATCGAGGCGCGCGCCGCCGGAGCCGGCGGTGTGCTCGCGATCCTGCGGATGCTGTCCGAGCCCGAGCTCGAGTCGCTCGTGCAACAGGCGCGGGAGCTCGGCCTTTTCGTGCTGCTCGAGGCCTTCGACGAGCGCGACCTCGAGCGGCTCCAGGGGGTGCTGCGGCGCCTAGGCGGCGAGGGCCTGCTCGCCGGCGTCAACTCGCGGGACCTCGCGACCCTGCGGGTCGTCCCCAGCCGGCTCGAGGCGCTTGCGGACTTTCTGCCCACCGGTATCCCACGGGTCGCCGAGAGCGGCGTCGCAACCGCCGCGGACGCGCGCCGGGTAGCCGAAGCCGGCTATGATTTGGCTCTCGTCGGCAGCGCGCTCATGCGCGGTGAGGACCCGGCGGCGTTGGCCAGCGCGATGCTGAGTGCCGCGCGGGCCAGCCGCCGCGCTGTCATCAGGTGAGCGACACCATGTGGATCAAGATCTGTGGCATGACGACTCCCGAGGCGATTGCGGCGGCTCTGGCGGCCTCCGTGGATGCGATCGGCTTCGTGTTTGCGGACTCGCCGCGACAGCTGACCCTGCAAGATGCGGTGGACCTCGCGGCGCCCGCGCGCGGTCGGCTCCGCTGCGTCGCGGTGACACGCCACCCGAGCCAACGCTATCTCGATGACATTCTCGCCGTGTTCCACCCCGATGCGCTGCAAACCGATGCGGAGGACCTGCGCTCGCTGAGGCTCCCGAGGCAACTCGAGCTGCTGCCGGTGTTCCGGGGCTTCGATGCGCCGCCGGCAAAGCTGCCGCCGCGACTGCTGTTCGAAGGTCCCGTGAGCGGCAGCGGTACGCCATGCGACTGGACGAGCGCGCAGCGCCTCGCGCGCCGGGCGCAGCTCGTGCTCGCCGGCGGCCTCGATGCCGATAACGTCGGGAGCGCCATCGGCGCGGTTCGCCCCTTCGGCGTCGACGTCTCGAGCGGGGTGGAGGAGCGTGCGGGCGTGAAGAGCCCGGCCGCGATCGTTCGTTTCGCATCCGCCGCACGCAGCGCCTTCGAGATGATCCAACAGGAGCAACGGTCCGCTTGAGCGCCACTTCCTCCAACGATCCGGTTGCGGATCTGATCGCCGGCCGCTGGCCGGATGCGCGTGGCCGTTTCGGGCCGTTCGGCGGCCGCTACGTGCCGGAGACGCTCATTCCGGCGCTCGAGCGGCTCGAGCAGGGTGTGCGGGAGCATCTGCGGAGCGAGGCTTTCCAACAGGAGCTCGCGCGGGAGCTCTCGAGCTGGGTGGGGCGGCCCACCGCCCTCACCTTCGCCGGCCGGCTGTCGGCGCGCTGGGGCGCGCGCATCTGGCTGAAACGTGAGGACCTCGCCCACACGGGCGCGCACAAGATCAACAACGCCGTCGGCCAGGCGCTACTCGCCCGTCGTCTCGGTGCCCGGCGCGTCGTCGCCGAGACCGGTGCCGGCCAGCACGGCGTCGCCAGCGCCGCGGCATGTGCCCGTCTGGGGTTGCCCTGCACCGTCTATATGGGCGCCATCGACATGGAGCGACAGGCTCCCAACGTCGATCGCATGCGACTGCTCGGCGCGACCGTGGTGCCCGTGACCGGCGGTGACCGCACGCTCCGCGCGGCGATCGATGAGGCGTTGCGCGATTGGGTATCGGATCCGCTCGAGACCTACTATCTCCTCGGCTCCGCACTCGGGCCGCACCCCTACCCCTACCTGGTGCGCGAGCTGCAGTCGGTCATCGGCCGCGAGGCGCGCGCGCAGATCCTCGACAGCAGCGGCGCGCTGCCCGATGCGGTGATCGCCTGCGTGGGCGGAGGATCGAATTCCATCGGCGCCTTCCACCCCTTCGTCCCGGACCGCACCGTCGAGCTGATCGGCATCGAGGCGGGCGGCCGCGGCCCGGGTCTTGGCGAGAACGCCGCCACCTTGTCCTTCGGCCGGCCCGGGGTGTTGCATGGCACCTACTCCATGCTGCTGCAGGATGAGAACGGCCAGATCCAGGAGACCCATTCCGTGTCGGCGGGGCTCGATTACCCGGGCGTGGGGCCCGAGCACGCGCTGCTTGCGGCGGCGGGACGCACGCGCTATGAGACCGCGAGCGACGCCGAGGCGCTCGAGGCGGTGCGCGCGCTCTGCGAATGCGAGGGCATTTTGCCGGCGCTCGAGAGCGCCCATGCGCTCGCCGGCGCGCGGCGCTGGGCCGCCAGCCACGCCGGCCGGACGGCGCTCATTTGCCTCTCGGGGCGCGGTGACAAGGACATGCCCACCTTACAGCAGACATTGCTCGCGCCGCGCAGCGCATGAAGAGCCACGAGCGCATCAGCGCCGCCATCCTCGCGGCCAAGGCGCGCGGCGCCCCGGCGCTCGTTGCCTATCTGACCGCGGGCTTTCCCAGCCGTGATGGCTTCAAAGCGCATGTGCAGGCGCTCGCCGAAGCCGCCGATGTGCTCGAGATCGGGGTGCCCTTCACCGATCCCATGGCGGACGGTGTGACCATTCAGCGCGCGAGCCACGCCGCGCTTGCCCAGGGTGTGAGCCTGCGCTGGATCCTGGCGCAGCTCGAGACGATGCCGCGCGCCCAAGCGCCGCTGCTGCTCATGAGCTATCTCAACCCGCTGCTCGCGTTCGGGCCGCAAGCCCTCGCCGCAGCCGCCGCTCGGGCCGGCGTCGCGGGCTTCATCGTCCCGGATCTGCCCTTCGATGAGAGCGGCGAGTTGCGGGCGGCGCTCGGAAGCCAAGGTCTCGCGCTCGTGCAGATGGTCACTCCGGTGACGGGCGCGAACCGCCTCGAGCAGATCTGCGCGAGCAGCCAAGGGTTCGTGTATGCGGTCACGATGACGGGCACGACCGGCAAGAGCGTCGCGGTACCGCCGGAAGTCACCCGTTATCTCGATACCGTGCGCGCGCGCTCTCCCGTGCCCGTATGCGCGGGCTTCGGAATCCGCGGCCGCGAGCAGCTCGAGCTGCTGCGCGATCACGTGGACGGTGTGGTGATCGGCTCCGCGCTGGTGGAGGTGTTGGAGCGGGGTGCGGACCCGGCGCGTTGGCTGCGCGAGCTGCGGGGGCAGTCGTGAGCCCGCTGGTGATTGCGGGGCGCTTTTGCGGCCCCGAGGGCTCCGCCAACGGCGGGTATTTCGCCGGTTGCGTCGCTGCGCGCGCCGGCCGCACGGTGACCGTGCGGCTGCTCAAGCCACCGCCGCTCGACACTCCCCTCGAGACGGTGGAGCTCGCCGACGGCAAACTCGCCGTGATGTCGGGATCGGAGCGCATCGGCGAGGCCGCGGCGGCGAGCTTGACCCTGGATATTCGAAAACCGCCGAGTTATTTCGAGGCCGTGGAAGCCTCGCGCCACTACGCCGGCTTTGCGCACCACCGCTTCCCCAGCTGCTTCGTGTGCGGCACGGGGCGGCCGCGAGGCGATGGCATGCGGATCTTCGCCGGCCCCATCGCCGAGCGCGGCCTGGTCGCGGCGCCCTGGGTACCCGACGCGTCGCTCGATCGGGGCGACGGCAAGGTGCACCCGGAATTCATGTCGGCGGCGCTCGACTGTCCGGGGTTTTACGCGGTGAGCCCCGATGACCGCATGATGCTCCTCGGCGAGATCACCGTGCACGTGGATCGCCTGGTGCATGTCGGGGAGCCCTGCACGGTCGTCGGCTGGGCGCTCGAGGCGAGCGGCCGTAAGCACATCGCCGGCACCGCGGTCTTCGCCGAGGACGGCGAGGCCTGCGGCGGCGCGCTCGCGACGTGGATCGAGCCTGGCGCAACAGCCGGTCGATAAGCCGGCACGACCTGACCTTTCGGGCGCGCCACCGTCCTGGCCGCTGGCTCATCCTGGGGCGGCGTTCGCCGCTTGCGATGCGACGATGCGGGCGGCCCGCCAGTTGCCGAACCGGTAGTAGAGCGCGGCGAGCAGCGCCGCGAGCGCGGAGGAAATCGGGAAGCTCCACCAGATCGCATCGACGTGATCGCGCGGCAGCAAGGCATAGGCGAGCGGGAAGCGCACGAGCAGGAGCGACACCGTCAGGATCGCAAGCGGAAACATCACCGCGCCGGTCGAGCGCACCGTCGCGAAGAGCACCAGGGCGATCGCGAAGAACATGTAGGAGGGGGTGGCGATGTGGTTGAGGTGAGCGGCGATCGCAAGTGCCGCCGCTCCCGCGGGCAGGAACAGTGAAAAAGAGCGCGAGCCCAGGAGCTCGATCGCGAGGATCACCGAGCCGGTGATGGCGATGCTGAAGGCGACACCGACCGCGGCGATCCTGTTGACGCGGTCCCATTTGCGGGCGCCCACATTCTGCGCGGCCATGGCGGAGACGGCCTGTCCGACCGCGAAGGCGGGCATCTGGATGTAGTTCCAGATCTGCAGCGCCGCGCCGAAGGCGGCGGTGGTGTCGACACCGAAGCGGTTGACCAGCGAGATCATCAGTACGCCGCTCAGCGACATGACGAGCATCTGCCCACTCATGGGCACACCCTTGCGCAACAGCGCGGCGGCGAGCCGCCAATCGACCTTGAGAAGTCTCAGGTCCCCGCCATGGAGGCACAGAAGATGCCGGCGCCGATAAAGATGACGCACCATGGCGATGAGGCTGACGGTCTGGGCAATGAAAGTGGCGAACGCGGAGCCGGCGATGCCGAGACGCGGTGCGGGTCCGAGGCCAAAGATGAACACCGGGTTCAGACTGATGTCGAGACCGACCGAGAGCAGCATGAAATAGAACGGCGTCTTCGAGTCACCGGCGGCGCGCAGCACGGCCATCACGAAGGCATACATGTAAAGCGGCGGCAGAGCGCAGAAGATCACCCGCATGTAAGCGATCGCGAGCGGCAGCGACTGCGGCGGCGTCTTCATGGCCGCGAGGATCGCGGGCGAGAGTGTCAGGCCCGCGATCGCCATCACCACGGAAATGCCCGCGAAGAAGCTGGCGCTGGTGCCGACGGCGTGCCTCGCGCCCGGGAGGTCGTTGGCGCCGATACGCTGCGCGATGAGGATGGTGGCCGCCATGGCAATGCCGAAGGCGGCGCCGATCAGCAGGAACATCACCACGTTCGCATTCGAGGTGGCGGTGAGCGCCGCCTCGCCGAGATACCGCCCGACCCAGATCGAGTTCACCGAGGCGTTGAGCGACTGCAGCACGTTGGCATAGAGGATGGGCAGGGCGAAATGCACCATCCCGCGGCTGATCGAGCCTTCCGTGAGCGAGCGCTGCGGGCTCATCAAAAGAGCCGATAGACGATCAACAGCCAGGCCGTCCCGAGCGCCGCCAGCGTCCACCCGGGCCATGCCGCGTGACCGACCGCGAGCCAGACGATGCCGCCGAGCAGCACCGCGGCTCCGAGGATGACCGCATCGCGCCGCCTGTGGCCCCGGCGCAGCTCCGCGTGCAGCAGCTCGACCGCGGGGGTTTCGACCAGCACCCGCAGCATGCCGCCCTCGGCTCGCTGCAGGACACCCTTGAGAACCGCGGGCAGAACGCGCGCCGCCTCGATCAGCTCCGGCATCTGCACGCGCACGCCGTGGAGGATCTGGCGCAGGCTCATGCGCTCGCGCATCCACTGGCGCAGGATCGGCGCCGCGGTATGCCAGACGTCGAGCTGCGGATACAGCTCGCGGCCCAGCCCCTCGACGTTGACCAGGGTTTTCTGCAGCAGGATGAGCTGCGGTTGCAGCTCCACGTTGAACCGCCGCGAGATCTCGAACAGTCGCACCAGGAGGGTGGCGAAGGAGATGTCCTCGAGCGGCCGGTCGAAGATCGGCTCGCACACCGTGCGCACCGCCGATTCGATCTCGTCCACCCGCGTGCCCGCGGGCACCCATCCCGATTCGACGTGCAGCTGCGCCACACGGCGATAGTCGCGATCGAACACGGCGAGGAAGTTCGCGGCGAGGTAGTGCTGATCGCGCGGATCGAGCGTGCCGACGATGCCGAAGTCGACCGCCGCGTACCGCGGCCGCGCCGGATCCTCGATGATCACGAAGATGTTGCCGGGGTGCATGTCGGCGTGGAAGAAGTTGTGGCGGAAGACCTGGGTGAAGAAGATCCGCACGCCGTTTTCCGCGAGCCGCTTGATGTCGGTGCCAGCGGCGCGCAGCCGCGCCATGTCGGAGATCGGGATGCCATGGATGCGCTCCATCACCATGACATCGAGACGGCAGTAATCCCAGTAGACCTCGGGGACGTAAAGGAGGTCGGAGCCGGCAAAGTTGCGTTTCAGCTGCGAGGCGTTGGCGGCCTCGCGCATCAGGTCCAGCTCATCGAGGACGGTCTTCTCGTACTCCGCCACGAGCTCCCGTGGCCGCAGCCGCCGTCCCTCGCGCCAGTAGTTCTGCGCGAGCTCCGCCAGGGCGTAGAGCACTTCGAGATCCCGCGCTATCAATTCCCGCATGTCCGGGCGCAGGACCTTCACGACCACTTCCTTGCCGTCCGGCAGCCGCGCCGCGTGCACCTGGGCGATGGAAGCCGCGGCGAGCGGCGTCTCCTCGAACTGCGAGAACGTTTCCGACACCGGGCGGCCGTAGGCGCTCTCGACGAGCGCGCGCGCGATCGCCCCGGGGAAGGGCGGCACACGGTCCTGGAGCTTCGCGAGCTCGTCGGCGACGTCCTTCGGCAGAAGGTCGCGGCGTGTCGAGACCGCCTGGCCGAACTTCACGAAGATCGGGCCCAGCTCCTCGAGCGCGAGCCGCAGTCGCACGGCGGGGCTCGCGGTGCGGTGAGGATTCAGCCACGTGTCGGGCGAGAGGTAGAAGAGAAACCGCAGCGGCGCATACAGATCCGTCGCGCGCACGAAATCGTGCAGGCCGTATTTCAACAGCACCCGCTGGATCTGCAGGAGCCGCGCGAGGACGCGCAGCTTCACGGGCGGGGCACCGGCGTCACCTGGGCGAGAGCCGCTGCTTCAGCAGCTTCAGACGCGCATCGACCCGGTCGACGTCCTCGCGCAGCGCGTCCACGCCGCGCAGAAACTGCTCGCCCTCCTCGCGCGACACCAGATCCTCACGCTCGTGGCTGAAGTACTCGCCGACATCCCGCAGCAATGTCGCGGCCGCATCACGGGTCCAATCCAATGCGCCCCGCACCAGCCTTCCTACGCGATGAGCCGCGACATCGCCGACCAGAATCGAGAGCTCCTCTTCCGGATCAGGCGCAAGCAGCCGCGCCAGCTCGCGAAATTTCCGGGCGAGCTCCGCATCGCCGCGCACCTCGATCTCGCCGCGCGACAGCGGCGCATCCGAGGGCGAGACGCCCAACGCGAGCAGGCTCAAGGGACCGCCGACCACCTCCGCATCCGCCGGCAGGCTCCCGCGGGTGACGCGCAGCGTGTTGCCGGTCGATTCCACCAGCAGGCGCGCGACCGCGGGCGCCTCGATGGCGATGCGCCGGCCGGCGAGCTCGGCGCAGAGCTGCTGCGCACGCGGTGAGCGGGGGAGCCCCCGGTTGAGGACGTTCTCGATCGTGGCAGTGAGCATGAGTCGGCCCGTCAGTACTTGTAGCCGCGGTGGACCGCAACGATACCGCCCGCGAGGTTGTGATAGCGGCAACCCTCGAGCCCGGCCTGCTGCATGAGCGCGAGCAGCGCCTGCTGCCCGGGGTGCGTGCGGATCGACTCGGCGAGATACCGGTAGCTGGCCTCGTCGTGCGCCACGATCCTTCCGAGCAGCGGCAGCACACGGAAGGAGTACGCGTCGTAGAGCGGCCCGAGACCCGGGGCCACCGGGTGGGAGAATTCCAGAACCAGAAGCTGCCCACCCGGCTTCAGTACCCGGCGCATGGCGGCGAGGGCGGCGGCTTTATCGGTGACGTTGCGCAACCCGAAGCCGATGGTGATGCAGTCGAAGGTGTCGTCGCGGAAGGGCAGACGCTCGGCATCGGCTTGGATGTACTGCACGTTGCCGAGCACGCCGCGGTCCGTCAGGCGGTCGCGGCCCCGATGCAACATGGAGGAGTTGATGTCGCTCAGCACGACGAGGCCTCCCTCGCCCACCTGTCGGGCCAGCCCCGCGGCGAGATCGCCTGTGCCGCCGGCCACATCGAGCGCGCGCTGTCCCGGGCGCAAGCCGGTCAGCGACAAGGTGAAACGCTTCCAGAGCCGGTGGGCACCCGCCGACATCAGGTCGTTCATCAGGTCGTAATTGCCGGCGACCGAGTCGAAGACACCGCGCACGCGGCGTGCTTTCTCGCGCCAGGGCACGCGCTCATAACCGAAATCGGCGGATGGGGGGTCGGTCATCGGTCACCGTTGCGGGGAAGGCGCATTCTATCGCCTTGCTTTTTGCACGACATGCTGCGCAGAATCCGGCCCCGATAGAGGGGTCTTGAACCTAAAGGGCCGGGCGGTGTCAAAAGCCGCCCGGCTTTTTTTATTGGCGCGAAGCCGGCATCCTGCGGTTGCTCGGCCCGTCCTGGGCCTCGCCCCTTCGGGGCCGCTTAGGCGTCCAAAATCGCTCCTGGCGATTTTGTCGCGCAGCCAGCCCAGTAAGTCATTTGCACTCGCGGGCCAGGGGACGGCCCTGGCCCGCTTAGTCATTCGCTTTCGCACAGGGGCTCTGTGGCCTCCGACCGCTCAATCACTTGCTTTCCGACTGCGCCCGCGCTGCGCGCCGTGCCAGGTAACGGGCCCACTTTTCCTGTCGGTCGCGGCCGAGCTCGTAAAGGTATTTCCAGGTGTAGAGGCCGGTGTCGTGGCCGTCGTCGAAGACGAGCTTGACGGCGTACTGGCCGACCGGCTCGATCGCGCGGATCCCTACCGTCTCCTTCCCGAGCACCAGGGTCTCCTGACCAGGGCCATGGCCCTTCACCTCGGCAGAGGGGGAATAGACGCGCAGATACTCGAAGGGCAGCTCGAAGCGGTTGCCGTCATCGAAGGTCACCTCGAGAACGCGGGCGCCGCGGCGGAGCTTGATCTCTAGCGGGTTTCCTGAAATCTCTGGCGGCACGGCGCGGCTCTCGCTGGGGGTCTGCCGGGGTATGGGCGGCCAAGTATAGGTACCCGGGGGCAGCTTGCACTAATATGGACACTCCTGCTCCAGCAGCGGTACATCGTGGAAGCTACAGATACCTCCCACCCCGACTACTATCATCGCGTGGTCGATTGCCAGTGGGCCTGTCCGGCCCACACGGACGTGCCTGAATACATCCGGCTGATCGCCCAGGGACGCTTCACCGAGGCATACCTGGTCAATCGGCATTCCAACGTCTTTCCGGGCATCCTCGGGCGGGTCTGCGACCGCCCCTGCGAGCCGGCGTGCCGCCGCGGACGGGTGGAAGCCAAACCGGTCGCCATCTGCCGGCTGAAGCGCGTGGCCGCGGACAACCGCGACGACATCACCGGCCGGCTGCCGCAGATCCCTAAGGTCAAGAACGGCAAGCGCATCGCCTGCATCGGCGCCGGGTGTGCCTCGCTCACGGTCGCCAACGATCTCATGCCGCTCGGCTACGAGGTCACGATCTTCGAGCAGTACGGCGAGCCCGGCGGCCTGATGCGTACCAACATCCCCTCCTTTCGCCTGCCGCAGACGGTTCTCGAGGAGGAGATGCGGATGATTCTCGACATGGGGGTCGACCTCAGGCTTGGGTCTCCGATCGGCAGCATGAGGGAGCTGCTCGCGGCCGGCGGCTTCGATGCGGTGTTCGTCGGCTCCGGCGCCCCCCAGGGCAAGAACCTCGATCTGCCGGGCCGCGAGGCCGCGGCCGCCAACGTGCACATCGGCATCGCCTGGCTCGAGTCCGTGGCCTTCGGTCATATCGAGCGGATCGGCGAGCGTGTGCTCATCATCGGCGTCGGCAACACCGCGATGGACTGCTGCCGCACGAGCCTGAGGCTCGGCGCGAAACAGGTGAGGGTGATGGCGCGTAAACCGCGCGGCTTCTTCAAGGCCTCCGAATGGGAGCTCGAGGACGCCGAGGAGGAAAGCGTCGAGATCGTGGTCAACCGCTCACCGAAGGCGTTCGTCATCGAACGCGGACGCCTCACCGGCATGACTTTCGAGTGCATGGAGTACGAGCTCGATGCACGCGGGCGCATCACCGCCGAGCGGGTGAGGGGCGAGGAGTTCATCCCCGCCGACGATGTGATTCTCGCGATCGGTCAGGAGAACGCCTTCCCCTGGATCGAGGGGGATCTCGGCATTGAATTCGACAAGTGGCACGTACCCAAGGTGGATCCGGTCACCTATCAGTCGACGCGGCCGGGCGTGTTCTTTGGCGGCGATGCGGCCTTCGGTCCCAAGAACATCATCTGGGCGGTCGAGCACGGCCACCAGGCCGCCATCTCCATCCACAAGCACTGCCAGGGCCTGTCCGTCACCGAGCGGCTGGCGCCGGGGGTGAACCTGCAGAGCCGCAAGATGGGCATGCACGAGTGGTCGTACTCCAACGACTACGCGCCGGTCGAGCGGCGGCTCATGCCGCACGTCTCCCTGAAGGAGCGCTTCAAGAAACTCAACATCGAGGTGGAGCTCGGCTTCAGCGCCGAGCAGACCGCTCAGGAAGTGCAACGCTGCCTCAACTGCGACGTGCAGACCGTCTTCAGCGCGAAGCTCTGCATCGAGTGCGACGCCTGCCTCGACATCTGTCCGGTCGACTGCCTCACCATCACCGGCAACGGCCCGGAGACGGAGCTGCGCGGAAGACTCAAGGTTCCGGCGCGCAACCTCACCCAGCCGCTCTATGTGTCCGGGCCGCTGCCGCAGACCGCGCGCGTGATGGTCAAGGACGAGGACCTGTGCGTGCACTGCGGCCTCTGCGCCGAGCGCTGCCCGACGGCGGCGTGGGACATGCAGAAATCGGACGTGCACTGGCCGCACGCCGAGGATGAGGCCCGGGCTCTCGAGGCCCGTACGTCCCGGGTCCAACCGGGACTGCCCAAGATCGCCTGAACCCGAGCTGCTCTGACTATGAATGAGAGCGCAGCGCACAATGGCTTTTGGCCAGACGCTGATCGCCCGGACGGCGATCCGCGAGCCTCCATGGAGGGATCCACGGCGTTCTGGCCAAAAGCCATTTTGTGATGCGCTCGGATAACCTTACGTGACTACGAACCGAATCAACGATTTCACCATCAAGATCGCCACGGTGAACGGCACCGGCTCGGCGAGCGCCAACACGCTGCTCATGAAGGCGATCTTCAGGAGCGGCATCCCGGTCATGGGCAAGAACTATTTCCCCTCCAACATCCAGGGCCTGCCCACCTGGTACGAGATCCGCGTCTCGCGCGAGGGCTACCTCGCCCGCTCCGGCTCCGTCGATCTGATGGTGGCGATGAATGCCGAAACCTATTCGCGCGACGTGAAGGAGGTCGCTCCCGGCGGGTACCTCGTCTACGACTCGACCTGGCCGCGCCCGGCGCTCCTCGGGCGCTCCGATATCACCGTGCTCGGAGCCCCGCTCGCCAGAATGTGCAACGAGAACTTCAACGGCGTGCGCACTCGCATCCTGATGAAGAACATCTGCTACGCGGGCGTTCTGGCGGCGCTGCTCGATCTGGACCTCGAGCGCATCCGCGAGCTGCTGGCGGAGACCTACGCCAAGAAGCCGCAGCTCGTCGAGGCCAACATGAAGGCCATCGACCTGGGCTACGCTCATGCGCGCGAGCACTTCAGCTGCCCGTTGCCGCTCAAGGTCGAGCAGATGGATCGCACCGCCGGACACGTCATGATCGACGGTAACACCGCCGCGGCTCTCGGCTGCGTGTTCGCCGGCGCGACGGTCGCGGCCTGGTATCCGATTACTCCCTCGACTTCGCTGATGGATGCCTTCAAGGGGTTCTGCGACCGCACGCGCATCGACCCGGAAAGCGGCGCGAAGCGCTTCGCCTTCATTCAGGCCGAAGATGAGCTGGCCGCCATTGGCATGGTGATCGGCGCCTCCTGGAATGGCTGCCGCGCCTTCACCGCGACCTCAGGCCCCGGCATCTCGCTGATGAACGAATTCCTGGGGCTCGCCTACTACGCCGAGGTGCCGGCGGTGGTGTTCGACGTCCAACGGGTCGGGCCGTCCACGGGCATGCCGACGCGTACCCAACAGGGGGACGTGATGGAATGCGCCTACGCCTCCCACGGTGACACGCGCCAGGTATGCCTCTATCCCGCGAGTCCGGAGGAATGCTTCTACATGGCCGCCCAGGCGTTCGACCTCGCCGAGCGGCTGCAGACGCCGGTGATGGTGTTGTCGGATCTCGATATCGGCATGAACGACTGGATGTGCCGGGAGCTCAAATGGGATGACGCCTACCGGCCCGACCGCGGCAAGCTGTTGGAGAAGGCGCAGATCGAGAAGCTGGAGAAGTTTCAGCGCTACCTCGACAAGGACGGCGACGGCATTCCCTACCGGACGCTACCGGGCGTGCATCCGAAGGGCGCCTGGTTTGCGCGCGGCTCGGGGCACTCGCAGTACGGCACCTACACGGAGGACTCGACGGAATATCAGATCGTGCTCGACCGCTTGCTGCGGAAATGGGACACGGCGAGGAAGCTGGTCCCGCGCGCCATCATCGATGCCACCTCCGGAAGCGACATCGGGATCGTCTCGCTGGGAAGCTGCGACAGCGCGATTCACGAGGCGCTGGCGATTCTCAAGGGACGTGGGGTCGGCGTGAATTACATGCGCGTGCGCTCCTTTCCCTTCAGCGAGGACGTCGAGCGATTCCTGGCCGCGCACCGGCTGCTGTTCGTCGTCGAGCAGAACCGTGACGCGCAGTTCCGTTCGCTCCTCACGCTGGAGACCGCGGTGCAGAAGTCGAAGCTGCGCTCGCTCCGACATTACAGCGGCCTGCCCATCTCCTCGAGCTTCATCGTCGAGGGCATCCTCGCCGAAGTCCTGCCGAATCCCGTGCCGCAGCGGCAAGACGTCGCGCGCGCCTGACCGAGAGCCGAACCCCGTCATGACTTTCATCGCGAAACCCAAGGTCGTCCATCCCGCCCTGCCGCGCAACGCGCTCGGCCTCGTGCGCCGTGATTACGAGGGAGCGCTCTCGACGCTGTGCGCCGGCTGCGGACACGACTCGATCACCGCCGCGATCGTCGAGGCCTGCTGGCGCCAGTCGCTCGAGCCGCAGAACGTGGTCAAGCTCTCCGGCATCGGCTGCTCCTCGAAGACCACGGCATACTTCGTGAGCGGCGGTCATGGCTTTAACTCCGTGCACGGCCGGATGCCCTCCATCGCGACCGGCGCCAACGCCGCCAACAGGCGGCTCACCTACGTCGGCGTTTCGGGCGACGGCGACACGCTCTCGATCGGCCTGGGTCAGTTCTGCCACGCGATCCGCCGCAATCTCGACATGCTCTACATCATCGAGAACAATGGCGTCTACGGCCTCACCAAGGGACAGTTCTCCGCCTCCGCCGACCTCGGCACGAAAGCGAAGAAAGGCGAGACCAACTTCCAGCCGCCCATCGATCCGGTGCTGCTCGCGATGACGCTCGGCGCCTCATTCGTGGGGCGCAGCTTCTCCGGTGACAAGCAGCAGCTGGTGCCGATCATCGAGGCCGGCCTCAGGCATCGCGGCTTCGCGCTCATCGACGTGCTCTCGCCCTGCGTCACCTTCAACGATCACGAGGGCTCGACCAAGAGCTACGCCTACACCCGCGAGCACTACGAGCCGGCGGTCCAGGCCGACTTCGTGCCACCGGAGCGGGAGATCACGGCCGAATATGCTGCGGGCGAGGCGCTTGCCGTGACCATGCACGACGGTAGCCGCATCCTGCTGCGCAAGCTCGACGCCGACTACGATCCGACCGACCGGGGCGCTGCGCAGGCGAGGGTGCAGGAGCGGCTGAAGTCCGGCGAGTACCTGACGGGCCTGCTGTACCTCGATGCGGAGGCGGGTGCGCAGGGGAGCCGGCGGGAGTTCCATCAGGTCAACGGCACCCCCGAGGAGCCGCTCAACAGCCTGCCTTACGAGTTCCTATCCCCGGGATCCAAGGGCCTGCAGAAGATCCTGTCCCGCTACCGCTGATGCCCCACCCGGCTTGTTCTCGCCCATCTCATGCGGTATTGTGCGACCCCGGTCCGTGACACCTTTCCTTTCCTCCCGCCTGCCGCCCGCCTTGCACTCGGGACCGGCTTCCGAGTCTGAGAAAAGCCGAAGCGTTCCCGGCCAGACCATATCTGTTTCTTGGAGTTTGATTGCATGACGAAGATCTACGTCGGAAACCTCCCGTTTTCGGCCAGTGAGAGCGAGGTGCGGGAGCTGTTCGCGCAGCACGGCACCGTCGAATCCGTGAGCATCATCACCGACCGGGACACCGGCCGGCCCCGTGGCTTCGGGTTCGTGGAGATGTCGCGTGCCGACGCTTCCCGCGCCATTCAGAACCTGAACGGCAAGGAGCTCGGCGGACGCGCCCTGCGGGTCAACGAGGCGCAGGAGCGCAGCGGTGGCGGCGGCGGCAGGGGCGGCGGCGGCGGCGCTCCGAAGCGCTGGTAAGCAGCCGATACCAGGGCCGGCCCCTCATGGGGCCGGCCTTTTTTATTGCACCAGCGTTTCGTAGACTCGCGCAACTTCCTGAAGGCTTAACGAGGCAGTACATGGGCAAGGGTGACATGCGGTCGCGACGGGGCAAGATCTATCGGGGCTCCTTCGGCAAGTCCCGGGTCAAGGATCCGGCCAAGAAGAGACGGCGGGCCGCCGCCAAGAAATAGGCGGCGCTCGTTGCCGGGTCACCGGCGACACTGCCGAGCCTGAGGTGGAACGCGGCTTGCGACGCGCCCCTTTGTCTGGCGACTTCCTTGCAGAGGTGACCTTATGAATCGCAGCCTGTTGTTGCTATGCGTCGTCGCACTCTCGCTGTCCGCGGCGGCCTGCGGGGGCAACCCGAACAACGAAAACAACGGGGGCTCGTCGACGACTCCTCCGTCCAGCGAGTCGACGAACCCGAACACGCCGCCCGCGAACGGGCAGGCGGCGCCTCCGGCGAATGCGCCGAGCTCGCAGCCTGGCGGTGCGCCCGAACAGAATCCGCCGCCACCGCCGCCGAGCACCAACCCCAACCCGAGCGCACCGCCTCCGGCCAACGGCACGACCCCGCCTCCGCCCCAGAATCCGAGCGGCAACCCGCCGCCGGGCTGACTTGAAATGGCGGCCCGGCGCTCTGACCCAGGCCGGGCCGCCACGCACCCGGCGCTTCCCTCTCGACCGCACCGATGCGGGAGCGCCGATTCGATCAGGAAAGAAGAACGATAGCGCATGAACTCCGACTCCTCACCCGGCTACGCCCGTTGGCGTCCCCACCCCTGGCATGGCCTCGAGCCCGGGCCGGACTGTCCGCGAATCGTCAACGCCTTCATCGAGATCACGCCGTTCGACCTCATGAAGTATGAGGTGGACAAGGCCACGGGCTATCTGCGCGTGGACCGTCCGCAGCGCACCTCATCCCATCCCCCGTCCCTGTACGGGTTCATTCCGCAGACGTATTGCGGCGATCGGGTGCGGCGGCTCGCGAGCGGTTGCGAGCGGGGTGACGGCGATCCGCTCGATGTTTGTGTCATCAGCGAGCGGCCGATCACGCACTCGGAGATTCTGCTGCGCGCTCGCGTAGTGGGAGGTCTGAAGATCATCGATCGCGGCGAGGCCGACGACAAGATCGTCGCGGTGTTGGATGGCGATTACATCTGGGGCGGCGCGCGCGATCTCGCCGATGTGCCGGCCGCCCTGCTCGAGCGGCTGGAGCATTACTTCTCGACCTACAAGCTGGTGCCTGGCGAGGCCGCGAAGATCGCCGTCGTCGGGCGATACGGCTATGAGGATGCCGCCCGGGTGGTGAGCGCTGCGATCGAGGACTACCGCGAGGTGATCGGTGGCGTGACCGACGCGATGAACGGCTCGCGGGGCCGCTGAGGGAGCGCGTTGGCAACGAAGCCCCGGGGCGCCTACCCGCCCATTTCCGATTACGCGCTCATCGGCGACTGTCATTCCGCGGCGCTCGTTTCCCGTCAGGGCTCCATCGACTGGTGCTGCCTGCCGCGGTTCGATTCCGATAGCTGCTTCGGACGGCTACTCGACTGGAGCAACGGCGGTTACTTCCAGATCGGGCCCGCGGGGCGCTTCAGCTCCCGCCGCGAGTATGTGGAGAAGAGCCTGGTGCTGGCGACCACCTTCCGCTCGGCGAGCGGCGAAGCGCGGCTCATCGACTTCTTCGCCATGCGCAGCGGTGGCCGGGAGCGGCCGCGGCGCGAGATCGTGCGCATCATCGAGGGGATCAGCGGCACGATGCGGTTGAATGTCAGTTTCGTGCCACGGCTCGACTTCGGCGAAGTCAAGCCCTGGATCCACTCATCTTCGGCTGGGTCCTATGTCGCGGTGGGCAGCAATACGGCGCTTGCCGTGTTGGGCGATGTGCCGCTGCAGCCCGGGCGCGACCATGATCTCGAGGGAATTCTCGAGGTGCGCGCGAAGTCTCGACATCACATCGCGGTGCAGTTCCTGCCGCCGGAGGAGTGCGACGCTTCCGGCGTCGGCGAGAAGTTCATCGCGCGACTCGGTGCGCACTACGAGGAAACGCTGCACTGGTGGCGGGACTGGTCCTCGAAGATCACCCATGAGGACGGCAAAGGCGTGAGCGTCGTGCGCTCGGCCCTCGTGCTGAAGGCGCTCTGCTATGCGCCGACGGGCGCCATCATCGCGGCGCCGACGACCTCTCTGCCGGAGGAGATCGGCGGTGAGCGCAACTGGGATTACCGCTTCTGCTGGCTGCGGGACTCCATCTTCACCGTGCATGCGCTGAGCGACCTCGGGCTGCAGGCGGAGGCGGGCGGGATGCGGCGGTTCATCCAGCGAAGCGCGGCGGGCAACGCCGATGAGCTGCAGGTGCTGTATGCGGTCGACGGCAAGCGCCGGGTGCCGGAGATCGATCTGAAGAAGCTCGACGGCTGGCGCGGCTCGCGGCCGGTGCGCATCGGCAACGGTGCCGCCGAGCAGTTCCAGGCGGACATGTACGGGCTGGTGATGGAGCTGTCGTGGCGCTGGAGCGAGCGCGGCGAGCGGCCGGATGAGAACTATTGGGGCTTCCTGACCGCCATCGTGGAGGCGGCGATCACGCGCCGTCATGTGCCGGACCGGGGTATCTGGGAGGTGCGCTCGCGGCCGCTGCATTTCGTGCAATCCAAGGTCATGTGTTGGGCGGCCGTCGACGGCGGCATCGCGCTCGCGGAGCGCTACGCCCTCCCGGCGCCACTCGAGCGCTGGCGTGAGGAGCGAGACGGCATGCGCAAGGATATCGAGAGGCGGGGTTATGACCGCAAACGGGGCATTTTCGTCCGCAGCTACGGCAGCAACGAAGTCGATGCGGCGCTGCTGCTTCTGCCCGCCGTCGATTTCGTGGCTTGGGACGATGAGCGAATGATCCGCACGACCGATGCCATCCGCAAGGAGCTGTCCCGCGGCGGCCTGGTGCTGCGGTACAAGGCGAGCGACGGCTTGCGGGGAAGCGAGGGTGTATTTGTCGCGTGCACGTTCTGGCTGGCGGAGTGTCTCGCGCATCAGCGACGCCGGAAAGAGGCGCGGAAAGCATTCGAGCGAGCGTGCGGTTGCGCCAACGATCTCGGGCTCTTCGCGGAGGAGTTTCTGCCCAAGTCCGGGGAGATGTTGGGGAATTTCCCCCAGGGCTTGACGCATCTCGGGCACGTGTCGGCTGCGCTGGCGCTCCAGGCGCTGGAAAAGCAGTCGAAAATCGCGATCGGGGTGAGCTCCGGCAGATCCCCAACCTGATCGGCCCGCGGGCGGCCGCCGAGCCCACTGGCGGCGCAGGTGCTCCTGCACGGTGCGGAGCTCACCCGAGGGCATGCCTGCCGGTTCGGATCGCGGCGGGGGATGGCACCCCCGTGATTTGGCGCGCCCGACTGGATTCGAACCAGCGACCTGCAGCTTCGGAGGCTGCCACTCTATCCAACTGAGCTACGGGCGCGCCGCCCCGTGGGGATCTAAAATCATACGCGTACCCAAGGTCGGACGAAAGCAAGTGAGTCGCGCGCAACGCAGCTGATGGGCGGCGGCCGCCGACCCGCTCTGAGATCCGCCAGCGAGCGACGATCTGCTCCAGGAAACGGCTCGGCGCAGGGACGGCGCCGAGCAAACGGCTGCGGGCCTGTTTCAGCCAATTGCATAAACTACGGCTATACTGCGCCCCTTCTGTTCGCAAGATCCCGTGCGAGGCTTCGGTGAGCAAGCAGGACACTCATTTCATCAACATGTTCAGCCTGGTGATCGGCATCCTGGTCGCGATCGCCATCGTGTTCTTCGTGGTGGCACGCGGGCTCGGTGCCGCCACGGAGGGTCGGGAGATGCTGTCGGAGCCGGACTATCAAAAGGCCGTCGAGGCACGCGTCGCCCCGTTCGCGCAGGAGGCGGTTGCAGGGCAGAACAACGCCGCCCTGGCGATCAAGCCCATGGGCGCCACGACGGCCGAGGCCGGCGGCGGCTCCTCGGGCCTCGCCATGCCGACCAGTGGCAGGCAGCTCTTCGAGCAGACCTGCAGCGCTTGTCATGGGGCGGGCATCGCCGGCGCGCCGAAGGCCGGTGACAAGGCGGCCTGGGCGCATCACCTCGCCAAGGGCCTGCCGATGCTCTACGACCACGCGCTGCACGGCTTTACCGGAACCACCGGCACGATGCCGGCCAAGGGCGGCCGCACCGACGTGCCGGATGCCATGGTGGAACAGGCGGTGAACTACATGGTCTCGCTCGTCGATCCCGGCATGGTCAGCCGCAAGAAGAAGTAAGCCGTTCCCAATCCAGACAGCGCAGCATGACCGCCTCGCCGAGGTGGCCGTCGGCGATGGCATCGCGTCCCTCGAGGTCCGCGATGGTTCGCGCGAGCTTGAGGATTCGCTGGCGTGTTCGTCCGGAGAAGCGCCGGTGCCTCATCGTGCGCTCGAGGAGCGCTCGGGCGGCGGATTGCAACACGCAACAGCGCTCGACCTGACCATCCGTGAGGCGGGCGTTGCAACGGCCCTGCCGGGCGAGTTGGCGCGAGCGGGCGGCGCTGACGCGGGCGGCGAGCACCGCGCTCGACTCTCCATCGGCGGTCCCGGCCTCGAAATCGCCGCTTTCGAGCCGCGGCACCTGCACGTGCATGTCGAGCCGATCGAGCAGAGGGCCGGAAATGCGTCCCCGGTACCGTTGCGCCTCGGCCGGTGTACAGCGGCAGCTCCCGGCGGGATCACCGAGATGACCGCAGGGACAGGGGTTCATCGCGGCCACCAGTTGGAACTGCGCCGGGTAGTCCGCCTGGGCCGCGGCGCGAGAGACTCTCACGATTCCGGTCTCGAGGGGCTCTCGCAGCGCCTCGAGCACTCTGCGATCGAACTCCGGCAGCTCATCGAGAAATAACACTCCGTTGTGCGCGAGGCTGATCTCCCCGGGCCGCGCGCGCGCGCCACCGCCCACCAGCGACACGGCTGAGGCTGTGTGATGGGGCGAGCGGAAGGGGCGGCTACCGAAGCCGTCGATGTTGAATCCGGTGGCGCTGACCGAGGCGATGCCCGCGCAGTCGAGCGCCTCGGCTTCCGTCAGCGGCGGCAGCAATCCCGGCAGGCGCTGCGCGAGCATGCTCTTGCCGCAACCTGGTGGCCCGATCATCAGCAGGCTGTGCCCGCCGGCCGCCGCGATGAGCAGCGCGCGCTTGGCGTGAAGCTGCCCTCGGACATCGCGCACGTCAGGCTCGCTGGCGCAGCGCGAGTCCGGCGGCTGCCGACCGGCGGTTGGTGAGCGGGCGCGCAGCGGCTCCTTGCCGGTGAGATGACGGCAGACCTCTTCCAGATGTGAGGCCCCGTGGACCGGCGTGCTGGCGGCGATGCGCGCTTCATCGGCGTTGACGGCGGGGACGATCATCTCGTGGCCTTCGCGGCTCGCGTGCGCGGCGGCGAGCAGGATACCGCGCACCGATTTGACTTCCCCTCCAAGCCCGAGCTCGCCGTACAGCTCGCATGCCGGGCCGGCGCGCGAGCGCGCCGGCGGGAGCTGTCTCGAGGCGATGAGAATGCCGAGGGCAATGGGCAGGTCGAACCGGCCGCCCTCCTTCGGGATCTCCGCGGGCGCGAGGTTGACGACGATGCGGCCGCTCGGGAATTCGTAACCCGAGGAGAGCAGCGCGGCCTGCACCCGGTCGCGGCTCTCCCGCACCACCGTGGCCGGCAGGCCCACCAGATGGAAGGCGGGAAGGCCGCTCGCCACGGTCGCTTCGACCTGTACGAGCGGCGCCTCGAGGCCCAACTGGGCCCGGCACAGGAGAGTGGCGACCTGGTGCATTGGCTAAAGCAGGCCTGCGGCCGCTCTGGCGTACATCCCGCCGGCAACGGGCCGTTGCCGGCGGCATCAGTTGCTTTTGGGCGGCTCCGTAGGGCCGCTTGCCGCGGTCGCGCCTTCAAGCGCCTGCAGCCGTCCCTCGAGCTCCGCCAGTCGGGCGCGCGTGCGCTCGAGCACCCGGGTCTGAGTGTCGAATTCGTCCCGGGTCACCAGGTCGAGCTTGCCGAGGCTCGAGCGCAGCACGGCCCGGAAGTTGGTTTCGAGGTCCTTGCTCATGGTGCGAAACGCCGGCGGAAGGCTGTCGAACAGCCGGCGCGCGATCTCATCGATCCGGAAATTGTCCATCATCTTCTCTCCTCCAAGGGCGATGTCTCGCGGTGGGGCGAGGCCACTGACGCGCGGCACCGAAACAGTGCGCGCGGCCGGCGTACAACGGCGCAAGCCATGGAAACGGCTTTGAAGATCCCGATGGCATGGATTCTGCACCCCGACTGACCGCTTCACTAGCTTACGCGCGCGAAGGCCGGTCGTGCAGCCGCCATTTGTGGCCCGATCGCCCGCAAACGCAGCCAAAGACTCGAGAACCGTCCCGGGAGACCACATGCGCACCGCTCCGATGCGCTCGTGCTGTTGATGTCGGTGCCGGCACTCGGTCTTTTCTACGGCGGACTCGTCCGCACGAAGAACATGCTGTCGGTGTTGATGCAGGTATTCGTCGGGTTCTCGCTGATCACGGTGCTCTGGTGCATCTACGGCTACTCCCTGGCGTTCACCGCCGGCAACGAGTTCATCGGCGGCCTGAGCCGGCTGTTCCTCGCGGGCACATTCAACGCCTCGAGCGGCGCTTTCTCCACGATCGGGACCTTCGACAAGGGCGTCGTGTTCAATGAGCTGGTGTATGTGGGTTTCCAGGCCACCTTCGCCGCGATCACCTGCTGCCTGATCCTGGGCGCGCTCGACTTCGCCGGCGGCACGGTCGTGCATATCAACTCCGGGGTCGCAGGCCTCGTGGGCGCTATCGTCCTCGGTAAGCGCATCGGCCTCGGCAAGGAGCCGATGCCGCCGCACAGCCTCACCATGACCATGATCGGGGCATCGCTTCTCTGGTTCGGCTTCAACGCCGGCTCCGCCCTCGAGGCCAACGGCTCGGCGGCGCTCGCCTTCATGAACACCTACCTCGCGACCGCCTGCGCGCTGCTCGCCTGGATGGCTACGGAGTGGCTCACCAAGGGCAAGCCCTCGATGCTGGGCGCGGCCTCGGGCGCGGTGGCGGGTCTCGTGGCCATCACGCCGGCGGCCGGCAACGTGGGCATCCCGGGCGCGTTCGTGATCGGTCTTGGGGTTGGCCCGCTTTGCTTCTGGGGCGTCACCGGCCGGAAGAAAATGATCCGCACCGACGATGCCCTGGATGTGTTTGGCGTGCACGCGCTCGGCGGCATCTTCGGTGCGCTGACCACCGGCATCTTCAACGATCCCGCCCTCGGGCCAAGACCGTGGGGGTGGTGATCGTATGGACCGCCGTGGTGGCCCTCATTGGCTTCCAGCTGGTCAAGTGGACGGTCGGCCTGCGGGTCGGCGAGGACGAAGAGCGCGAAGGCCTGGATATCGCCGTCCACGGAGAGCGCGCTTACGACATGTGACCTGATCGATGGTTGAGGGACCCGCGGCCCCGGGCTGCGCGACGAGGCGGCCCGGGGCTTCTTTTCGCGGAATGGAGTACGCTTTCTGTGAGGGGCGGCCATTCCATGTGTGATGCAGTTCAAAGGACTGGCTCAGACCAGGGTAGACAATGGCCCTGCTCCGGGGAGAGTAAGGTCATGTCACGATCCATCGTCATCCTATTGGCAGCTTCGGTCGCTCTGCTCGGGGCGGTGGCTTCCGCACGCGCCGACGTCGTCTACGAGTGGACCGATGCGCACGGCCAGATGCACTACACCGATCAATGGAGACCTGGCGCCAAGATCATCAAGGTCGAGACGGCCAATCGACCGGCTGCTTCGAGCGCCATGCAGGGCATCCAGAGCGAGAGCGCCGCTGCTTCGCGCGAGGTCCAGCAGCAGGAGGACGCCCAGGCCGTGCAGCAGGATGTGGCCAAGGCTCGCGCCACGCAATGCGCGCAGGACAAAGCGCGATACCAGCAGCTGATCCAGTCCCGCCGCATCTTTACCACCGACAAGAGCGGCGAGCGCCACTACGTGTCCGACGCCGATGCCGATGCCATGCGGCTCAAGGCTCGCCAGGCCATGGACGCGGACTGCGGCACCGGCTCGCCCTGATAAGATAGGCAGAGCCTGGCCTGCGGCCGCTTTAGCGGCCAATCGAGTTACTATTTCGATCTCGCGGACCTCTGAGACCCGCTCATGCGGGAGGAGGCGCCTCGGGAACCGAACGGCGCTTCGGAGAAACCTGCTTGCAGGGTTCAACCATGAAAACGGGCTTTGTGGGTCTCGGGGCCATGGGCGCTCACATGGCCCGCAACCTGAATCGAGCCGGCCTGCTCACGGCGGTGTGGAACCGCACGGGGGAGAAGGCCCGCTCGCTCGCGGCGGAGCTCGGTGTGGAGGCGGCCGGTACGCCCGCGCAGTTGGCCTCTGGCGTCGATGCGGCCGTCATCTGCGTTTCGGCCGATGCGGATGTGCTCGAGGTCGTGCGCGCGCTGGCGCCCGGATTGCCTGCGGGCAGCCTGGTTCTCGACTGCTCCACCGTCGCGGCCGACACCGCGCGCAAGGCGGCGGAGCTCCTGGGCAGACAGGGCGTGGAGTTTCTCGATTGCCCGGTGAGCGGCGGCGTGGAAGGTGCGCGGGAGGGGACGCTCGCGGTGATGGTCGGCGGCACCACCCAGGGATTCGAGCGCGCCCGCCCGGTGCTCGAGGCCATGGGCCGCACGATCACCCATTTCGGCCCGACCGGCAGCGGCCAGGCCGCGAAGGCCACCAATCAGATCATGTGCGCCGGCATCATCGAGGCGGTCTCGGAGGCGATGGCGTTCGCGCGCGCCCAGGGGCTGCCGCTCGAGAAGCTGATCGATACGCTCGGCAAGGGCGCGGGCTCGAGCTGGTACTTCATCCATCGCGCGCCCAACATGGCGCGCGGCAGCTATCCGCCCGGATTTCGCGTGCGCCTGCACGCCAAGGACCTGACCATCTGCCGTGACATGGCGGCGCGCTTCGGTGTCGCGCTGCCCGTGGTCGAGCGCATGCTGAGCGAATACGCCGAGCTCATCTCCCGCGGATACGGCGACGAGGACATCTCGGCCGCGTTCCGCCTGAAGGCCGAGCTCTTCGAGCCCTCCCGAGGACGCGCTCCATCCGCCTGACCCGAAGCTCGATCGTGCGGCAGGCGCTGCGCGGCGGCGCGGAGTCCCTCTACCTGCCCGATTTCTGCACGTCGCGCGCCGCGCTCGCGATCGTGCTCATCGTGGAGCTGACCGCGATCGTGCTCGCGCTGGCGCGGCTGGGCGGCGATCACGCCCGCGCCGGCGATTTCTGGGCCGACCTCGCGCGCACCTCGTTGTTCCTCCTCTGGGTCGGCCTCCTCTGTGCGGCGCTCCTGTGCTCGACGCGCGGGCGACTCGAGCGGTTGACGGTGGCGCGCGGATCGGCAGCCGTGCTGGCGCTGCTCACGGCCGCCATCGCCGCGATCTCGGCGGCCGCGTACCTCATCGGGCGAAGCCGTCTCGCCGTGAGCGCAGGCGCAGCCGCGTTCTTCCCGGCGCGGGCGTGGCCGTTCGTGATGCGCAACATGGCGATCGGCTTCGTCATCGTCGCGGTCGCGCTGCGGTACTTCTACGTGACGCATCAGTGGCGGCGTAACATCGAGATGCGCGCCGCCGCGCGCGTGCACGCGCTGCAGGCCAGAATCCGCCCGCATTTTCTTTTCAACAGCATGAACACGATCGCCTCGCTCACCCGCTCCGACCCGGTGCTCGCCGAGCAGGCGGTGCAGGACCTTGCGGATCTCTTTCGGGCCTCCCTCAGCGACCAGCGCCAGACGATCACGCTCGAGGAGGAGCTCGAGGTGGCGCGAACCTATCAGCGCATCGAGGAGCTGCGCCTGGGCGGCAGACTGCGCGTGAGCTGGGACGTCGAGAGGCTCCCCCGGGATGCGCGCGTCCCGGGTCTGCTGCTGCAGCCGCTCATCGAGAACGCGATCTATCACGGCATCGAGCCGCGCCCGGAGGGCGGGACCGTCAGCATCGTGGGCGAGCTCACGGGCGATCTCATCACCATCGTCGTCCGCAATCCCGTGGATGAGCGCCAAAGCGAGCGGGAAGGCAACCGGCTGGCGCTCGCCAACACTCGCGAGCGGATGGCGCTGCTCTACGGCGAGCTCGCCCTCATCAAGGCGGGCCGCTTCGACCAGGAGTACATCGTGACCCTGCGCTTCCCGCATGTCAGGGCCCAGCAACAGCAAGTGAGCGGGCAGGCGAAGGCCTGAGACACCGTGCTCAAGATACTGATCGTCGACGATGAGCCCCCCGCGCGCGAGCGGCTGCGAAGCCTGCTCGCGGAGATTGGCGACGCCGAAGTCATCGGCGAAGCCGGGACCGGCGCCGAGGCGCTGAGCCAGGCTGCCGCGCTCGCGCCCGATGTCGTGCTGCTCGATGTGCGCATGCCGGGGATGGACGGCATCGAGGCCGCAAGGCACCTGAGCACGCTCGAGGAGCCGCCCGCGGTGATCTTCACGACCGCCTACGATCAGTATGCCGTCAACGCCTTCGAGACGCGGGCGGTCGGGTATCTCCTCAAGCCCATCCGCAAGGAGAAGCTGGCCGCCGCGCTCGAGCAGGCGGGACGTCTCACGCGGCCGCAGCTTCAACGCCTCGCGGTGGCCGCGAGAGCCGAGCGCCGCACGCACATCGCCGCGCGCCACCGCGAAGGGCTGCGCCTCATCCCCATGGAGGAGGTGCAGTATTTCTTCGCCGAGCAGAAGTACACGACCGTGCGTCACTTGAGGGGCGAGGATCTCATCGAGGACTCGCTGCGCTCGCTCGAGGAGGAGCTGGCTCCCGACTTCGTGCGCATCCACCGCAACGCGTTGGTGGCCGTGCGTCATCTCGATCGCATCGAGCGCAATGCCGACGGCCAGTACTGCGTGCGGCTGCGCGGCTCCGAGTCCCCGCTCGCGGTCAGTCGCCGCATGGCCGGCGAGCTGCGCGAGCGGTTTCGATTATGAGTTATGCTGCGTTCCCGTGATGCGCATCGAGTTCACCAAGATGCACGGGCTGGGTAACGACTTCGCCGTGTTCGAAGCGCCCGCCGCATCCGCGCTCGATGGCGCGCTCATCCGGCGCCTTGCGGACCGCCACACCGGGATCGGCTTCGATCAGGCGCTGCTGCTCGAGGCGCCGAAGCGCAACGACAGCGCCGTGTTCTACCGCATCTTCAATGCGGATGGGGTCGAGGTGGAGCAGTGTGGCAATGGCGCCCGGTGCATCGCGGCGCTGCTCGCGGCGCGGGGCCGCGCGCGCTCGGGCGTGGTCACGATGGATAGTCCCGCGGGCTTGATTCAGGCGCGCACGCTGCCGGAGGGCCTGGTCTCGGTGGACATGGGACCGGTGCGCTTCGATCCGCGCTCGCTCCCCTTCGATGCCGAGGCCGAGGCGGACCGATATTGGCTCGATGCAGGCGGAAGTCGGATCGAGATCGGCGCGGTGTCGATCGGCAATCCGCACGCCGTGCTCGCCGTCGCGTCGGTCGAGGCGGCCGACCTCGAGCGCCTAGGTCCCGCGATCGAGCGCCACCCGCGTTTCCCCAGAAGGGTGAACGTCGGCTTCATGCAGATCATCGACCGCGCGCGCATCCGCCTGCGGGTGTATGAGCGCGGCGCCGGCGAGACACTCGCCTGCGGCACGGGCGCCTGCGCCGCGGTCGCAGTCGGCCGGCGCTGGGGCGAGCTCGAGCGGGAAGTGCAAGTGAGCGTGCGCGGCGGCGAGTTGCGCGTAAACTGGAATGGTCCGGGAGAGCATATCTGGCTGACTGGTCCCACGGAGATATCCTTCGCGGGCTACGTAGAGGTTTGAAATGACGACACGAGACGCCCGAGGGTTGGCCGCCAAGGAAAACGAAGACGACGCCGTCGCCGCGTATCTGCAGCACAACCCGGATTTCTTCGAGCGCCACCAGGCGCTCCTCACGCGTCTGCGCATCCCGCACGCGCGTGGCGGCTCGACCATCTCACTGGTGGAGCGGCAGATCGAGGTGCTGCGCGAGAAGCACGCGGCTCTCGAGGACAAGCTCGCGGAGCTGGTGAGTGTGGCGCGCGCCAACGATGCGATCGCCGAGAAGCTCCATCGCTTCACGCGCAAGCTCCTGTGCGCGCGCTCGCGCGCCGACGCCGTGGTGCTGATCGAAGCCAGCCTGCGCGAGGATTTCGACGCCTTGCACAGCGTGCTCGTGTTGGTAGGTGAGTACCCGGACCTCACGCCGCAACGCTTCGTGCGCACCGTCGCTCAGGATGATGCCGGGCTCAAGTCGTTCGAGACGCTGTTGGCGAGCGGCAAGCCGCGGTGCGGCCAGGCGCGCGACACGCAGCGGGAATTTCTTTTCGGTCAGGATGCCAACGACATCGGCTCGGTCGCGCTGGTGCCGATCGGGCAGACGCACGCTCCCTCCGCGCCGGGCAGCCCGCTCGGCGTGCTCGCGCTCGGCAGCACCGACCGCGACCGCTTCCATCCGGGAATGAGCACCGAGTTCCTCGCGCGCATGGCGGATCTCATCGCCGACTCGCTGATTCCAGGCGCGGGCCCGTGAGACCCGCGGCGGGCCGCGCGCAGGCCGCTCGGTCGCCATGACTCCCGCCGCCCTTGCCTGGATCGAGCGCTTCCGCCGTTACCTTTCGACGGAGAGGCGCTGCTCCCCGCACACGGTGGCCGCCTACACGCGGGACCTTCAGGTGCTCGTGTCGTACTGCGACCGTGCCGGTCTCGAGAGCTGGGTCAGTATCGACAGCGGACACCTGCGATCCTTCGCCGCGCGGCTGCACGGCGGCGGGCTCGCGCCGCGCAGCATCCAGCGGCGGCTCTCCGCGGTGCGCAGCTTCTACGAGTTTCTGCAGCGCGAAGGCCATGCGCTGCGCAACCGCGCGGCCGCCCCGGGCCCAGCCGCAGCTCGCGAGCGCGAGGATCGCGAGATCGCGCGGATCCGCGGCAACCCCGGCCAGGAGGTGCGGGCGCCCAAAGCGGCGCGGCGTCTGCCCGAGACGTTGGATGCGGACCAGATGGCGCGGTTGCTGGAAATTCCGACCGGAGAGCCGTTCGCCATCCGCGACCGCGCCATCATGGAGCTGCTCTACTCCTCGGGGCTGCGTCTGGCGGAGATCGTGGCGCTCGATGTCGGACATCTCGATGGTCGCGACCGCACCGTGCACGTGCTCGGCAAGGGACGTAAGGCCCGCGTCGTGCCGGTCGGACGCGTGGCGCTGCGCGCCCTGCAGGAGTGGTTGCCACAACGGGCGGGCGTGGCGCGATCCGGCGAGCAGGCGCTGTTCGTCGGGCGTTCCGGCCGGCGGCTCGGCCGGCGCGCGGTCGAGCTTCGGGTTGCGTACTGGGCGCGCCGTCAGGGCATCGAGACGCACGTCTATCCGCATCTTTTCCGGCACTCCTTCGCCTCGCACCTGCTCGAGTCCGGCGCCGAGCTGCGTGGCGTGCAGGAGCTGCTCGGTCACGCCGATATCGCCACGACCCAGATCTACACTCACCTTGACTTCCAGCACCTCGCCCGCATCTACGACGCCACACATCCGCGGGCGCGGCGCAAGGTCTAGGGCGCGCTCGAAGTGCGAAATCAAGCAGGTCAGCGGCCCAGGGCCGCTCCGCCCTGAGACCCGCTGGCGCGAGAGCGGATGCCCTGGGAAACGGCCGCGAGGTCGAACAGGATAGTGGGCCGCGCTCGCGCAACGCGGCAGGATGCCGACTTTGCGCCAATCGACTATGAGGACTCCATGACCGATTCGCAGCGATTCGATCCGCACGGCACGACCATCCTCGGCGTGCGGCGCAACGGCGCCGTGGCGCTGGCCGGCGATGGCCAGGTGACGCTCGGCAACACAGTCATGAAGGGCAACGCGCGCAAAGTGCGCAAGCTCTACAACGACAAGGTGCTGGCGGGCTTTGCCGGCGGCACGGCGGATGCCTTCACGCTCTTCGAGCGCTTCGAGGGCAAGCTCGAGAAGTACGGCAATCTCACCCGCGCCGCCATCGAGCTCGCGAAGGACTGGCGCTCGGACCGCTACCTCAGGCGTCTCGAGGCGTTGCTGCTCGTCGGCGATCCAGGGAAACTCCTCGTAATATCGGGCAACGGCGATGTCATCGAGCCGGATATCGATGCGGTCGCGATCGGCTCCGGCGGGCAGTTCGCGCTCGCCGCCGCGCGGGCGCTGCTCGAGGCGACGCAGCTCGATGCGCGCAGCATCGCCGAGCGCTCACTCAACATCGCCGCCGACATCTGCATTTACACCAACCGTAATCTCACCATCGAGGAGCTGGCTTCATAACATCATGTCATCGCTCACTCCCAGAGAGATCGTCCAGGAGCTCGACAAGCACATCATAGGCCAGGACGCCGCCAAGCGTGCCGTGGCCATCGCGCTGCGCAATCGCTGGCGGCGCATGCAGGTGCCCGAGCCGCTGCGGCAGGAGATCACGCCGAAGAACATCCTGATGATAGGGCCCACGGGCGTCGGCAAAACCGAGATCGCCCGCCGCCTCGCGCGTCTCGCCAACGCCCCGTTCGTCAAGATCGAGGCGACCAAGTTCACCGAGGTGGGTTATATCGGCCGCGACGTCGACTCGATCGTCAAGGAGCTGGCCGATGTCGCGGTGAAGATGACGCGCGAGCAGGAGATGCAGAAGGTGCGCGAGCGCGCCGCGGAAGCGGCGGAGGAGCGCGTGCTCGATGCGCTGCTGCCGAAGCCCCGGATGATGGGCTTCTCCACCGACGAGCCTTCGCCGCCGCGCGATGCCGAGACCCGCCAGAAATTCCGCCGCATGCTGCGCGCCGGCGAGCTCGATGAGCGCGAGGTCGAGATCGAAGTGCGCGCCATGCCGATGGGCGTCGAGATCATGGCGCCTCCGGGCATGGAGGAGATGCAACAGCAGCTGCAGTCGATGTTCCAGAATCTCGGCGGCAACCGCACCCGCAGCCGCAAGGTGAAGGTGCGCGAGGCGCAGAAGCTCCTGGTCGAGGAGGAGGCCTCGAAGCTCATCAACGAGGATGAGCTCAAGGTCAGAGCGCTCGCCAACGCGGAGCAGAACGGTATCGTCTTCATCGACGAGATCGACAAGGTGACGCGCCGTCAGGAGACCGTAGGCGCGGACGTCTCGCGCGAGGGCGTGCAGCGGGATCTGCTGCCGCTCGTCGAGGGCTCCACCGTGGCGACCAAGTACGGGCCGGTGAAAACCGATCACGTGCTCTTCATCGCCTCGGGCGCCTTCAGCCTGTCGAAGCCCTCCGACCTCATCCCGGAGCTTCAGGGGCGGCTGCCGATCCGCGTCGAGCTCGACTCGCTCAAGGTGGGTGATTTCGTGCGTATTCTGACCGAGCCCGACGCATCCCTCACCTCGCAGTACCAGGCGCTCATGGGCACGGAGGGAGTGCTCGTGCTGTTCTCCGAGGATGGCGTGCGGCGCATCGCCGAGATCGCCTTCCAGGTCAACGAGCGCACCGAGAACATCGGCGCGCGGCGTCTGCACACGGTGATGGAGCGCCTCCTGGAGTCAGTCTCCTACGAGGCTTCGGAGCAGGGCGGCGCACAGGTGATGATCGATGCGAAGTACGTCGATGAGCACGTGGGCAGCCTCGCCAAGAACGAGGATCTCAGCCGGTACATTCTCTGAGGAGGCGCGGTGACCTCGGCCGCGGGCCTGACAACAGCCCTCTACGGCCCCGACCGCTCGTGACTGAATGGTGTGCGGGGGTTAGTGTGTACAATTCGGGGTTAGGTTCGAGCTGATTTCACACCGGAGAC